>NZ_DS480330.1:0-45198 GCF_000154245.1 Clostridium sp. L2-50
TAAGTTGTGATCTTTGTTCGTTCGGTGTTTCGTACCGCGAACAGTTGATATAATACTAAATCAGACGTCAGATGTCAACACTTTTTTTGACAAAAATTGTATTAAAATAAATACAATCTTATATATACTCTAACGCCTGACTGATATTCGATACTCCTACTACTTTTATGCCCTCTATACTCTTAAGATGCTCTGCATTTGTCTTTGGCATAATACATGTCCTGAAACCCATTTTCACAGCTTCTCTTACACGCTGCTCCGCTGCGGATACGCCACGAACTTCTCCTGAAAGTCCTACTTCACCGAATACGACCATACTCTCATCCAATGGACGATTACGAAAACTGGAAACAAGTGCAAATACAATTCCAAGATCTGCTGCCGGATCATCAAGCCGCATACCACCGGCTATATTGACATATGCATCACTTCCTGATAATACCATCCCCGCTCTCTTTTCAAGTACCGCAAGAAGAAGGTTCACACGATTATAGTCCAAACCAACTGTTGTACGTCTCGGCAGATTAAAGCTGGTCTGGCAGACCAGTGCCTGGATCTCCAACAGGATCGGTCTGGTTCCTTCTAAAGAACATACCACAACCGAACCGGATGTCTGAAGCGGTCTGCCTGCCAGCATAACCTTCGATGGATTATTCACCTCTGATAAGCCGGTTTCAAGCATTTCAAATACACCGATCTCATTTGTTGATCCAAATCGGTTCTTTACCGCACGAAGAATACGGAAGCCTGCATTACGATCGCCTTCAAAATACAACACCGTATCTACCATATGTTCCAGATTTCTCGGGCCTGCTACCGTTCCTTCCTTCGTAACATGTCCAACGATAAAGATCGCTATATCCATCTGTTTTGCCATCTGCATCAAACGTGCTGTTACTTCTTTTACCTGAGATACACTTCCCGGTGCCGAAGCAATATCTTCTACTACTATTGTCTGGATTGAGTCGATAACAATAACCTTCGGTCTGTCCTTCTTAACATATTCTTCTACATCTTCCAGATTATTTACGCACAAAAGCAGCATATCCTTCTGAAATGTACCAATTCGTTCCGCGCGCATCTTGATCTGTGACAAAGATTCCTCGCCTGAAACATAGAGGATCTTATGACCATCCGCCGATAGATTTCTGCACATCTGAAGCAGGATTGTCGACTTACCGATACCGGGATCTCCCCCTACCAAAACAAGAGAACCGTTTACGATTCCTCCTCCAAGTACTCTGTTCAATTCTTCCAGTCCTGTGGAAAATCTTGTCTCATCAGCCGTTTTTACTTCTAAAATACTTGTAGGCACCACAGCAGTCCGTCCTCCGGACTGTTTTCTGGCGCCTACCGTTACTTTTTCTTCACAGAACGTATTCCAGGATCTGCAACCCGGACACTGTCCCATCCATTTTGCTGACTCAAATCCACATTCCCGGCAAAAAAAGATCTGTTTTTCTTTTGCCATATAAACTCCTAGTCAAATGCTTTTCTGACGTCTACCTTTACTTCTCTGCCCGGTTCAAGATCTACACTGATGCTTAACTTGCCACCGAGATTTGTTTTATTCTTTCCTACATATATATCATCAATATGAATCTTGTAATCTGTTTCCGGTTCCAGCTCCAGTGTAATAGATGAGGTCTCTGTTCCTTCTACTATAAATGATACATCTTCTTCTGATGAACGGAAGCCATGTACCGTTGTACCCGGTACTGATTCATATACAAACATACCATTCTTCTCAAGTTTGGTGATCTCATTGAAAGTCTTGATCTTATAGATATCACCTTTATATTCAATACCATCTTTCTTTGTCTTTGTTGCTAATTCATAATTTCCGAAATCCAGTGAATCGGACTCTATGTTAATTAAATCGTTGATTACTGACATTTTTATCCTCCTGTACATTATACTCATGCCTTACCCGGCACTTTTATAATCTGATTATACAATAATGCTCCGGCTTTTGCCACACCAAATATAATCAGTTCACAATTATTTTATAGAATTGGAAGCAACTACTTTTCAGGTTCATTTTTTACTACAAACTTCACCTTATCGTTGCGCACAGTCACCTGAACGGTATCTCCCCGTTTGATCTCACCTTTTAAGACTGCTTCTGCAAGCTCATCTTCTATATTCGTCTGGATCGCACGTTTCAACGGTCTTGCTCCGTATTTCTTATCGTAGCCTTTCTCAAAGATCAGTTTCTTAACTGCATCTCCAAACTTCAACTGAATCTCCATCTGCGATGCAACACGTTGCTTTAATTCTTTTAATAGAAGATTCGAAATATTTCTTACATCATCCTCTGTCAGTGCACGGAATACGATAATGTCGTCAATACGGTTCAAGAACTCCGGCTTGAAGTTCTGTTTTACCTCATCCATAACATTCTTCTTCATATCTTCGTGCTCTGTATCTGCATTTGACGCGGTAACAAATCCAAGCTTCTTCGGATCAATAATCCTCTGTGCACCGGTATTAGATGTCATGATAATTATCGTGTTCTTAAAATCTACTTTTCTGCCCTGAGAATCTGTAATATGTCCATCATCCAGTACCTGCAATAATATATTAAACACATCACTATGTGCCTTTTCTATCTCATCAAACAATATAACAGAGTACGGATTGGAACGGACTTTCTCGCTCAACTGTCCTCCTTCCTCAAAACCAACATAGCCCGGAGGCGACCCGATCAGCTTCGACACACTGTGTTTCTCCATGTACTCCGACATATCGACACGGATCAGCGCGTCCTCGCTGCCAAATACTGCTTCTGCAAGAGCTTTCGACAATTCAGTCTTACCTACGCCGGTAGGTCCAAGGAATAAGAACGAACCAACCGGACGTTTGGGATCTTTTAAGCCTACACGGCTTCTCTTGATCGCCTTTGCTACCGCATCAACTGCTTCATTCTGACCGACAACTCTCTTATGCAGCTCCTCTTCCAGACGTTCCAGACGTTTGGATTCCTGTTCGGTCAGTTTATTTACCGGAATCTTCGTCCATACAGATACAACATCCGCAATATCCTCTGCATCTACTACAACATTTTTCGCATTTTTATTCTGCTTCATTTTATCAAGCTTTGCTTCCAGCTTTCTCTGTTTCTTTAACAGCTCTGCCGCTTCATCGATACCTCCAGCCTCTAAAAGGTTCTCAAGATCATCGGAAAGCGCTTGTATCTCAAGCTCCAATGGCAGGGTCTTCTTTGCTTTTTTTCCGAATCCCAGACGTTTTCTGGAACAGGCTTCATCCATCAGATCAATAGCTTTATCCGGCAGGAAACGGTCACTGATATATCGAACCGATAATGATACCGCTGTTTCCAGTGCCTGATCACTGATCTCTACATGATGATGTTCCTCGTATGCAGGTCGAAGTCCCTTTAAGATCTCTACTGTTTCTTCATTGGTCGGTTCTTCCACATAGACCGGCTGAAATCTTCGCTCCAACGCTGCATCCTTTTCTATATATTTTCTGTATTCTGCACGCGTCGTCGCTCCGATCATCTGGATCTCTCCGCGCGATAAGGATGGTTTTAAGATATTAGATGCATCGATTGCTCCCTCTGCTCCACCGGCTCCGATGATCGTATGAAGCTCATCCACAAACAGAATGACATTTCCGGCATTTTTTACCTCTGCGATCACCTTCTTGATCCGTTCCTCAAATTCTCCACGGTACTTGGAACCCGCTACCATACTGGATAAATCTAATGACAGCAGTCGTTTATCCCGCACCGTATCTGGCACATCTCCTGCAGCGATCAGGTAAGCAATCCCCTCTGCTACCGCAGTCTTACCTACACCCGGTTCTCCAACCATACATGGGTTGTTCTTCATACGCCTGCTTAAAATCTGAAGCACACGCTCTATCTCTTTCTCTCTGCCTATAACCGGATCCAGATTGCCCATACGGGCATCCATCGTCATATCTCTGGAGAACTGGTCCAACGTCGGTGTTGCCGATGCCTTGGATTTATTCTTTCCCTTTTTCAGACTTACAAATTCTTTCTTTGCCGTACTGCCATCCACTCCGCATGCAGACATGATATCTACATATATTTTCTGGATATTTGCCTTTAATGACAGTATGATCTTTACCGCCGTACAATCCAGATGCTTCAAAACGGCAATCAGAAGATGTTCACTTCCTATCTCTGTACTTTCCAGACGTTTTGCCTCATTTCCCGCAAGCTCCAGGATTGACTCTGCGGATTTTGTATATTTGCTTTTTTCTGCACCAAAGTTTCCTCCGGCTAATGGTATCTGGCTTAAGATATTAATGATCGACTGTATCGTTACTCCATTTTCCTGCAAAACAACAAACGGTGCCGTATCACTGACAAAGGTAAGTGCCATCAGCAGATGTTCGCTTCCTATATAATTCTGTCCCAGCTTCTTGGATATCCGTTTAGCTTCTTTTAATATTTCCTGTAATTTTTCACTGTTCGGAAGTTTCAAATTATGTCACCTCTTTTTTCATAGTATATGACATTTTCTGTCCTACTATCTTCTGTTATGATACAAAAGTCCCCGGCTCCCATATATTAGTATGTTCCCCAGAGACTTTTTTCTTTCGTATATCTTTCAATAATAATTAACACTCATCAATCGCTTTACCGATATCATGGCGCATATATTTATTCTCAAATGTGATCCACTCGGTTGCCTTGTATGCATTTGCACGGGCTTCATGAAGATCCTTTCCTGTAGCTGTTACTCCAAGTACACGACCGCCATTTGTTACAACTTTGCCGTCTTCAAACTTAGTTCCGGCATGGAATACATAATATCCGTCCTTGTCTTTGAATGTCTCAAGGCCTGAGATCGGATAGCCTTTCTTATAGGAAACCGGATAACCGTCAGATGCAAGTACTACACATACAGCAGCGTTGTCTTCAAATTCAAGCTCTACCTGATCCAGTGTTCCGTCAATACAAGCCTCAAATACATCAATGATATCATTCTTCATTCTAGGAAGAACAACCTGCGCCTCCGGATCTCCAAATCTTGCATTATATTCCAGTACCTTTACGCCCTGTGGTGTGATCATAAGTCCGCAGAATAATACGCCCTTGAATTCTCTTCCCTCTGCCTTCATGGCTGCCATTGTAGGCTTGTATATATTCTCCATGCAGTAATCTGCGATCTCATCTGTATAGAATGGGCTTGGTGAAAATGTTCCCATTCCACCGGTATTCAACCCCTGATCACCGTCCTGTGCACGCTTATGATCCTGTGCAGAGGTCATTGGTTTGATCGTTGTACCATCACAGAATGCAAGAACAGACACCTCACGTCCTGTCATGAATTCCTCGATAACCATAGTATTTCCCGCATTTCCAAAATGCTTATCCAGCATGATCTCTTTTACGCCGGCTTTTGCTTCTTCCAGATCCTTACAGATCAGAACACCTTTACCAAGTGCCAGTCCATCTGCTTTTAATACGATCGGAAAGCTTGCCGTTTCAAGATATGCAAGTGCTGATTCTGCATCTGTAAAATTCTCATATGCGGCTGTAGGTATATTGTATTTTTTCATAAGATCCTTGGAAAATGCCTTTGAACCTTCGATGATCGCTGCATTTGCACGAGGACCGAATGCACGGATACCTGCCGCTTCAAATGTATCGACTGCACCGGCAACCAACGGGTCATCCGGAGCTACAACTGCAAGATCAATTGCTTCCTTCTTTGCGAAATCAACCAGTTTATCAAATTCCATAACACCGATATCCACACATTCTGCCAGTTCTGCAATACCTGCATTTCCCGGTGCACAATAGATCTTTGTTACTTTACTGCTCTTTGCAATACTTGTAATAATAGCATGCTCTCTTCCGCCGCCACCTACAACTAAAATCTTCATTTGTTTTCCTCCTGTCAGTCTTCTACAACTGTTATGCCGTCTTCGATCCGAACCTTTCCATGTGCGATCTTATCAATAGCAGCAGGTAGAATATTCCACTCTGCCTGCTCCATGACTCTCTGCTGAAGCACCTTCGGAGTATCTCCGTTTTGTACTGCAACCGCTTTCTGCATAATGATCGGACCAGTATCGGTTCCTTTATCTACAAAATGTACCGTAGCACCTACTACTTTTACACCTCTTTTTAACGCTGCCTCATGAACCTTGAGTCCATAATAGCCTGTGCCACAAAAAGCAGGGATCAGGGAAGGATGGATATTGATAATCCGATTCTCAAATACATCGATCACGCTCTCCGGAATAACTACAAGGTATCCCGCAAGTACGATCAGATCCGGATTCACTTCCTGTAAAGTCTTCAACAGGTTCTCATTAAATACTTCTCTTGTTTCAAAATCCTTTGGTGATACTACGATATCTTTTATACCTGCCTGTTTTGCACGTTCCAGTGCATAGGCATTTTTATTATTACTGATAACTGCTGCGATCTCGGTGTCTGTGATCTTTCCTGCTGCGATCGCATCAATGATCGCCTGCAAGTTCGTACCGCCACCGGAAACCAGAACTGCTATTCTTAGCATAAATCTACTCCCTTTTCACCGGCTACTACTGTACCGAGAACAAATGCCTTGTCTCCGGCACTCTCTATAGCTGCTATTGTCTTATCTGCATCTGCAGGATCTATTGCAAGGCACATACCAACGCCCATGTTATATGTGTTGTACATCATATGCTCATCTATATCGCCCTTCTTTGCAAGGAGCTTGAATATAGCAGGCACTTCATATGAGTCCTTCTTCACCTGTGCACGAGCTCCGTCCGGAAGCATTCTTGGAATGTTCTCATAGAAACCGCCACCTGTAATATGGCTGCAACCCTTAATCATTACACCGGCATCCTTTACTGCCTTTAATGCTTTTACATAAATTCTTGTCGGAGCAAGAAGTGCTTCGCCAAGTGTTGTTCCGAGTTCATCATAATATGTATCCAGAGATTCCTTTGTCATCTCAAATACTTTACGAACCAATGAGAAACCATTGCTGTGTACACCGCTGGAAGCGATACCGATCAATGTATCTCCGGCTTTGATATTCTCTCCTGTGATAAGTTCATCCTTCTCTACGACACCTACAGCAAATCCCGCAAGGTCATACTCATTCTCCGGCATAAGTCCCGGATGCTCTGCTGTCTCACCGCCAACTAAAGCTGCACCGGACTGGTTACAGCCTTCTGCAACACCACTTACGATCGTAGCGATCTTTTCCGGATAATTCTTACCACATGCTATATAATCCAGGAAGAAAAGAGGTTCTCCACCAGAACATGCAATATCATTCACGCACATAGCCACAGCATCGATTCCGATCGTATCGTGCTTATCCATGATATATGCAAGCTGTACTTTTGTACCGCATCCATCTGTTCCAGACAGTAATACAGGCTCTTTCATCTCTTTGATCTTTGCAAGACTGAACGCACCAGCAAAACCTCCGATACCACCTAATACCTCTGGTCTCATGGTTGTCTTGATGTGCTTCTTCATAAGTTCTACTGACTTATATCCTGCCTCAATATCAACGCCGGCATTCTTGTAATCCATTGTAAAATCCTCCTGTTTTATCCATTATAAAGTGCATTTTCATGCCAATTGATTCTTATAAATTATACGGGATTAATTTCTGTTTGTAAAGAAGCCATTCTCACAAATATACCAGCCCAAAACAGGTCTCTGTTCGGCACAATTTTGTTCATCAGCAAAGCGTGTTTCTTTTTTTTAAAAATACTATATAAATATCAAATATAATTTGATAATGATTCCCATTTATGGTAATATAATATCATATGCAGAGTAACTGTATTTTCATTAACAAGAGGTAGTTGTATGACAAATAATAGATTAAACATCGGATTATTCATATGTCATCTCGACAATGAATATGCAAATGAAATATGTAAAGGAGCTGAATACGCAGCGAAAGAGCTAGACGTGAATCTCATCGTCTTTCCGGGCATGTTTTTAAATGCTTCATTTAACGATCCTGAAAACGAAATTTATGATTATCAGTACAACTCTGTTTTTTATTATGCTAAAAAAGAAAATCTGGATGCCCTGATCGTGTCCGTTGGCACGATTGCATCTTTTATATCACAAAAAAGTATCGAAGCATTTTTGGATACCTTTAAGGATATTCCGATTCTTACTCTGGAATCTAAGGTTTCAGGTTATCCTTGTTTACAGACCGACAGTACTGCCGGTCTTCGAGATGCCATTGAACATCTGATTATTCATCACAACCGAAAGCATATCTGTTTTGTTGCCGGAAGAAAGACAAATGAAGATGCTCTGGAACGTTTGAATGTATACCGAACTACAATGAAAGCTCACAACATACCGGTCACCGAAGATATGATCGTATACGGTGATTATTCTGAATACAGCCGTGAGATTGTCAGCAAACTGCTTGATGATAATCCGGATGCTGATGCAATCATTTTCTCTAACGATCAGATGGCTATCGGCGGCTATCAGGAATTGAAAAGCCGTAACATCCGAATCGGAGCTGATATCAGTGTAATCGGTTTTGACAACTCTCCCGGTTCCGTAACTATGGTTCCACCCCTTACAACCGTAAACGCGAACACCCCGGCATTGGGCTATCGTGCCGTTGGCAAGATAATTCAGGATATTAAGACAGGCGAATTCTGTTCTTCTGTCTTGGATTCCCACTTTGTAAAACGATTATCATGTGGGTGCATTCTGCATGAAAATACCGAACATATGCCGATTGACAATTTCTCTACTGTAACAGATATTCTGGAATACTGTGATGATTCTATTTTAGGCAACATTAAAAACAGCTTTTTTGGTACGATTGTTCTTGATCAGATCAACAGCATCTGGAAGGATATAATAGAAATTGCTATTTTACCAAAGGCAAAACCATATCCAAAGAATCTGATTGTAGACAAACTGATGACATTATTGTCATCTCCTGTCACAAGTTTCTTTTCAGTAACCAATATTGCATTTTCATTCCGTTGTTTTTCCGGTGTCATCATAGCATTAATCAACGATCCGGATAAACGGTCTGAATACTATCGGCTAAATTCTCATATTACAAGTGCTATCGCACAGTTTTTGTCAACTTCTTTGTACCAACAGGAACATGACAGCAAAACGGGATCATGGTCTTCAATCTATATTACAAGAGATACTCTTACATATGGAACCGATACAGCAAAAACCTTTTCATCTATGCTTGCTAAATTAAAAGACCTTGGATTTGCAGCATCTTATTTATATGCGTATGATGAGCCCGTCGCCATTCAACCGGACGGAAGCTGGAAAACGCCGGATACTTTGTATCTTCAAGCTTTTTACAATCCAAAACATACAGCTGTTTTATCAGGTGAAACACGTCGTATTGCATCTACCGATATCTTCGACAATGAATATACCGGTTTTGAAGATAGATTTACCGTTGTTATTGTTCCTATTTTTACAAATGAACAACATCATGGTCTGTTTGTATGCAATACAGATGTAAATCACTTTGGACACATTTATACAACTTCTCTTCATCTTGGTGCTTCTTTTAAATATTTATCACTTTTAAAAGAACAGATCCAGACAAAAGAACAATTAGTAATGTCCTTAAATGAGATCCATGAAAAAAATGAGCTGTTAAATCACCTGTCTACCTCCGATGAACTGACCGGAGTCAATAACAGACGTGGATTAATGGAAAAAGTAGAATACCTGATCAATAAACCTGCCAATCATGGACGTAAGGCAATGCTACTGTTTGCAGACATGGACAGCTTAAAGATCGTAAACGATAAATTCGGACACAACGATGGAGATTTTGCTTTAAAGAATATTGCAAATATCCTGATGACAAGTTTCCGGGCGAGTGACATTGTTGGTCGAATCGGCGGTGATGAGTTTGTATGTTTTGCTTTCATTGATGATCTTGATTTTCCTAAGACTGTACAGGCAAGGATTCAGGAGTTGTCCAATGAATTAAATGAAACCTGTGGCAAACCATATTATATCGAAATGAGTGTCGGTGTATCGGAATTTTCCTGCGATCCGGATATCAAGATTGAGGATCTGTTAAGCCAGGCAGACAGCGCACTGTATTCAAATAAACGATATAAGCGAATGTCTGTTTTAAAATAATAAAATACGATACGAATACTAACTTCTTTATAAAAGCACAGATAAACGCTATGAAATAAAATAAACCATATAAATGATAGTTTCTCTCCCATGTTCAGGATGATGAATCCACTCTCATTTATATGGTTTATTTTTTATTTTGCCTCTTTAAACGGCTCATTTAACATCTCTGTTCCCGGAAGAACAAATCTGCCATTTTCGATAATGGCAACTTTGGTTCCATCTGCATGAACCGAATAAATGCCTCCGATCTCATCATATGGTATCGTAATATCGGTATGGCAGTTAAAATATGCCTTGCTGATATCCGTCTTTCGAAGGATCGAGCACTCATTATCCTTTGCAACGATTTCCTTGCCGTCCGGATTATGAAGGATATTTTCTTCGCTCCAGCTATAGCAGGTATCACCGACTGCAAAATGCGGCCCCATCTTCTCTACGATCAGAATCGGCAGTTTATATACCATGTTATATTTATTTGCAAGTACATATGCGGTCGTATTTGTTCCGATTGCAAACTCTCCGATCGGCAGTGTCTCCCGTCCGCCCAGAAGATTGTCCTTTACAAATTTGATATTATCTTCTTCTCTGTCAAAGTTCTTGCAGGTATAGGTTCTGATCTTTCCATCTTCAAAGGTCAGCTTGAGATCGACATATTTCAGATCATTCAGATAGACCTCACTTACATTTAAAACTCCATGCGTTCCGGTAAGCTTCGGCGATGTAAAAACCTCGCCAAGAGGAATATTCACATCCGCCAGACAGTTCTCAAAATTTGTCTCTGTCTCCGGGCGCTCTAACACATGCAGCATTACCTTCATATCAGTCTGATTGCCATTCTGTCCGATCACATGTACCCATTCTGCCTGATCCAGCTCATCGATGATCGTCTGATGAATCGGACGATATGCATTACTCTCCAAATTGTTTATTCGAATGATCTGTTCAAATATCTCCTCATAATTATCTCCGATCTCAGGCATTGGATATGCGATGATTGTAAAGCTATACTCATCTCCCGGTATATATTCATTCACGATCTGTGACAGTTCATTGGTATATTCCACACCAAGCTCCTGCTGCTTCTTGCTAAGCGTAAGCTGTCCTGGCTTGCTTACCGGTTCAAACGGTGTCTCACCAAAGATCTCGATACACGCCGGTCCTGCATATACGGACGCCTCATATCTGTATTTCTCATAAGCGCCTCGCATTATCTCTAACTTTCGTTCCATCAGCTTACGATCAAGGAATAACGCCTGATCCATCTGATGATCGTAATCCATCTGCTTATTTACCGGAGTACCTACATAACCAATCCGGTTCATTCTGATCCGATTGATCCGGTTGGTATCATAACGGAAGCATAACGGTTCCAGCCCCATATCACGGAACTGGAGGATTGCAGCTTTTACGATACGCTCCATACCGATCGAATAGCGGATGTTTACATGCTTCTTTTTTGATATATCAATTCCGGCTGCTACAAAGCCCTGTCGAAACCCTTCTGTATAAGTCCGGGCGATCGACGCCACTTTTTCTGATGACATCCTGCGAAGAAACGCTTCCGTTTCCAATTCATTCTTTCCGATGTATTCGCCATATTCATATAAATAGCTGTTATCTCCGTCTTCACATTTCATGACAATATCTGTCGCAAAGGAAAGAATCGGATCCATCTTCTCACGCACACGATAATCCATGAAGAACTCCGCATAATCATGTTCAAAATAATAAATGGCATCTTTTACTGCTTTAACAGATGGAAAATCCTCAAAGATCCCATATACCTCCACAAACAATTCAAACCATACAGTAAGGTCTACAACTCTTCCTTCAAATGCTGCCGCGATCAGTCCATGGAATTCATAACAAAGAAATGTCAGATAGTCAGCAAATAAATATTCCCGCTTGTCTATGTCTTCAATCTCGTTCTCTGCTATTTTCTCACCAAACATCTGTCTGGTGTATTCATAGTTGCAATAACTCGTTTCGTAATTTTCAGGCATAACATCCTGATAAAGTGCTGCATTTATCTGCTGTAATTCGCCCGCTGTACAGCTCTCCGAAATGGGCATCCCACTTTTTACCTTTTCGATCACTTTATCTAACTGCAGTAAAAATTCTCCAGTTCTTACAAAATAATCCCGATACCGCATGTCCACTGTTTCTTCTTTTGTGATCGAACGGATCCGCTCAACCATCAGTTCGTAACGATCTTCGATATCTTCATATTCTGCTGTTATATCCTTATAATATGTCATTTATTGTCTCCCTTTATGTTCCCAAGTTGAATGTTCTTCCGAAACACCTCATCGATCACCTGATATAACGTCTCTGATCCCTCCGGTGTCCGCTTATTTCTGCCATACACCTGACTCTCAAAAACTCCATGCTCTTTCCAGCCTTTTCCTCCGACTGCATCGCATAACATAACCGGTGCCAGATTATCCATCACATGTGCAAATTTGGCTTCCGGCGTCTGATACTCCTCAAATTCATCCCATAGCCCACGAAGCTTCTTTGCCTGATCTTCCGGCAGGATATTAAATATCCGGTCAGCAGCCTTCAATTCCCGCTCTCTTTTTGTTGCATTTGCATTTTTATCATATGCATATGTATCACCTGCATCTATCTCGATCAGATCATGAACCAGCAGCATGGAAACTACTCTTAATACGTCAACCGGTTCATTTGAATATTCCGCCAGTAAGATTGCCATAAGTGCAATATGCCAGGAATGTTCTGCATCATCTTCTTTTCTGATTCCATCTGTCAGATACGTCTGTCTGACTACAAATTTACTCTTGTCTACTTCCAATATAAAATCCAGCTGTTTCCTTAATCTTTCGTCCATATACTACATCCCCTTAATAAAAAAGATACCCGCTATCACAAATACAACAATATTCAGGTAAACAGCCATTTTTTTAGATGTGACACCGCCTTCCTCAGAATGGTATCCGATTACGCCAAATACGATTCCTGTTAATGCCATCAAAAATGCACTGATCATCAATACACCATAGATACGTTCTACCGCACCTCTTGATATAATAGATTTGATCACGGACAGTACTATAAAAACACCACCGAGTATTCCTAATATATACGAAATTGTTGTATCTCTTGAATTTCCGGAAGGAGCCATCCTGAAATCACTGTTTTTCAAACTCTTTTCTCCTTTTTCTGTCAAATCTTGCTAAAATATAATAAATAATATATCCAATCATACCGCCAAAGGTATTCATGATAATATCATCCACGTCAAACACCCCAAGTTTTGTTATCAACTGTACCAGTTCAATACTTAACGAAAACGCAAATGCCGCCAGAGTCGCTGTAAAAAATCCGGTCTTTTTACCTCTGACCCAGCGGATCAACATTCCAAATGGTACAAAAGCAAGAACATTTCCAACCAGATTCAACATCACGCTTGTGGTCGTCATATAACTTCTGTACTTTACGAAACGCTTAATCTCGAGAAACGGTGTCAGATTGTACCGCATCTCTTCATATCCATGTCCCCTTCCAAACATATCACTGAATATCAGAAAATAGACAATGGATATACTGTATAATATAAATAGCACCAGGCATAACACCCGCAGCTTTTTCTTATTTTCTATGCTCAATGCCAGCCTCCAGGTAATATTATTTCCTCATTTTTATTAACTGGGTAAGAAGTCTGTCTGCACACTCCTCTTTACTCATCTGTGGCAATTCAATATCCTCATCCTGTGTGATCAATGTCAGCACATTGGTATCTGTCCCAAATCCAGCCCCCGCTGTCTTTAAATTATTTGCTGCGACCATATCGATCTTCTTTTTTTCCAGCTTCTTTCTGGAATTCTCTAACAGATTCTGTGTCTCCATCGAAAATCCACATATGATCTGTCCGGCAAGTCTGCTGTCCCCGTTTGTCTTTCTTGCCTTTTCTCTCTGCATTCCAAGAAATGCAAGAATATCCTTTGTTCTTGTAAGCGGAATGCTCATATCAGCATCCGATTTCTTGATCTTGTTATCTGCTACCTCTGCCGGTCTATAATCAGCAACTGCGGCTGCCTTAATAATGATATCCTGATCAGCACTGGCTGCCGTTACAGCTTCATACATATCCTGTGCAGAAGTAACCGGAACCACTGTTACGAATTTTGGTGGTGCAATCGCTACCTTTCCTGTTACGAGGGTTACGTCTGCCCCACGGAGCATCGCCTGTCTCGCGATCGCATACCCCATTTTACCGGTTGAATGATTTGAGATAAAGCGAACCGGGTCAATTGCTTCCATCGTAGGACCTGCAGTAACAAGTACTTTTATTCCCTGCATGTCTTTCTCTGCTGCGATATTTTTTAATATATAATCAACTAACAACTGCTCACTCGGAAGCTTTCCCTTGCCTGTATCTCCGCAGGCAAGGTATCCGCTTGCCGACTCTATGATCTCATAGTCATAGGACTGCAGTTTTCTGATATTATCCTGAACGATCGGATTCTCTAACATATTCGTATTCATTGCAGGTGCGATCAGCTTCGGACATTTTGCTGCCATGATCGTAGTGCTCAACATATCGTCAGCAATTCCGCCTGCAATCTTCCCAATGATATTTGCCGATGCAGGAGCGACCATAAAGACATCTGCCCGTTTTGCAAGTGCAACATGCTCTACGTTAAACTGAAAATTACGATCAAAGGTATCCACCAGACACTTATTTCCTGTTAAGGTCTCAAATGTGATCGGATTGATAAAATTGGTCGCATTTTCTGTCATGATGACATTTACATCTGCATGCAGTTTTACAAGCATACTGGCAACATTTGCCATCTTATATGCTGCTATACTTCCTGTTACACCTAAAACAACGGTCTTATTCTTTAACATCATTTTCTCCATTCTGCATCGTATCATTGAAAATCATTCTGTCCGGAACGAATCCTGATCCGGCTGTTATTTGTTCATATCAAGGATAAAGTTATCGATCAATCTTGCCTTGCCAAATCTGACTGCCATAGCACAAAGGACATGTCCCTCTACTATATCGATTGACTTCATAGTATCCATATCCACCATCTCAACATAATCAATATCTGCAAGTGGCTCTGATCCGATCAGGTCTTTCATTGCTGCTACAATCTTCTTCGCATCTCGCTCACCATCTTCGATCATTTTCTGTCCAAGCTTAACTGACTTGCTCAGTACAACTGCTGCCTGACGTTCTTCCGGCTTCAGATAAATATTTCTGGAACTCTTGGCAAGACCATCTGCCTCACGGATGATCGGACATCCAACGATCTCAATATCCATGTTCAAATCTGTAACCATACGCATAATGATCGCAAGCTGCTGTGCATCCTTCTGACCAAAATAAGCACGATCCGGCTGAACGATATTGAATAATTTATTTACAACTGTACATACACCTTTGAAATGTACCGGACGAGTCAGTCCGCATAATGCATCCGGAAGCCCTGTCATATTGACATAAGAACAAAATCCCGGCTTATACATTTCTTCCGGTTCCGGATGAAAGATCACATCTGCACCTGTTGTCTCGCATAACTTTGCATCTGCATCAAGATCTCTTGGATAACTCTCCAGATCCTCTGTTGGTCCAAACTGCATCGGATTGACAAATACAGATACAACGGTTCTGTCATTCTGTTCTACGGATTTCCTGATCAGACTCTGATGTCCCTCATGGAGATATCCCATTGTTGGTACAAGTCCAACACTTAAGCCTTCTTTCTTCCATGCCTTAACCTGACTTCTTACTTCATCTACTGTTTTTAAAATCTTCATTTCTGATTTCCAGTCCTTTCCTGATCCTGTCTCCCGGTTTTTACCGGTTCAGACAGCTTCTATCTCTTAGTATAATTTATCGATTACTTCGTCATCAATTTTGTAGCAGTGTTCTTCTGCCGGAAATGTTCCATCGTCAATCTCTGCTATATAAGTCTTTACTGCTTCACGAATCATGTCTCCTGCATTTGCAAAATGCTTTACAAACTTCGGCTTAAAATCACTGAACATGCCAAGCATATCGTAAATTACAAGAACCTGTCCGTTGCATCCTGCTCCTGCTCCGATTCCGATCGTAGGAATGTTGATGCTCTCTGTTACAAGCTTTGCAAGCTTTGCAGGGACACACTCCAGTACCAGTAAAAACGCACCTGCTTCTTCTACTGCCTTGGCATCCTCGATCAGCTTCTTAGCTGCTGCTTCTGTCTTACCCTGAACCTTAAAGCCACCGAAAGTATTGATTGACTGCGGAGTCAGTCCCAGATGTGCAACAACAGGGATTCCTGCTGATACGATTGCTTTAATCTGTGGGCAGACTTCTTTACCACCTTCTAACTTTACAGCTCCGGCTCTGCCTTCCTTCATCAGACGGCCTGCATTTACGACTGCGTCATATACACTGGTCTGATAGGACATAAATGGAAGATCGGTTACAACCAGTGCATTCTTGGCTCCTCTTGCAACGGCTGCGCTATGATGGATCATGTCTTCTACGGTTACGGAGATCGTATCCTCATATCCAAGGATTACATTTCCGAGGGAATCACCGACAAGGATCGTGTTGACTCCTGCTTCGTCCAATAATCTTGCTGTCGTATAATCATACGCTGTCAGCATAGAAATCTTATGCCCGGAATTCTTCATCTGCATAATTGATGTTGTTGTGTTCTTCATAC
The DNA here is from genome assembly GCF_000154245.1 of Clostridium sp. L2-50. Lineage (NCBI taxonomy): Bacteria > Bacillati > Bacillota > Clostridia > Eubacteriales > Clostridiaceae > Clostridium > Clostridium sp. L2-50. Next base: position 16,822 of record NZ_DS480330.1, read on the forward strand.
GTCTTATTCTCCTATTCTGAAATCATTTCGTACTTTGTTCATTTCAAAATCCTGTTTTGTTATATCTGCCGGCTTGCCTGTCATAGCCCATCCGGCATTGCAGCATTTTCGTCTTTTACTCCTGCTTTGATAGAATATTCTTCATCTCTGAATAATCACGGTCAGGATATTTCTGTTCTGCCAGAGTAACTACAGCTCTTGATACACCGGTATAAATATATTTCTCATTTTTTTCAAGAACATTCAGATGTTTCTTTACTGTCGTTGTGTCATTTCTCTCAATCGGTCCGGTCAGCCCTGCCACCGGTCCATCTTCTGCTATATGCGATGCATTTCCCATAAATAATGGAACAAGCGCACGTTCTGCCTGTTTATTTTCAAATCCGCAGTCTTCCAGTAATGAAACTGCCGATCCGTACAGACCATTTACCAGATTACTGGCAAATACTGCTGCAGCATGATATTTTGTTTTATTTTCTGTTGAGAGAAGTACACAGTCATTTCCTAAAAGACGAATAAAGCGGCAAATTTCATTTCCCCACTCTTCATCACCTTCTACTGTAAAAAAACATTTCTGCATTTCCCTGTAGGATTTTGTCTTTGAACTGATTGCATACATAGGATGAATCGAATAACCAAAGGCTCCTGCCTCTGTTACACCTGAAAAAATATTAGATGTCATAGCACCACTACAATGACAGATCAGTTTGCCCTTGATATCAAAGGCTTTTATACTGTCCCACACTGCTTCTATTCTTCCATCCGGAACGGTAAGCATCAGGACATCGCTTGCACAAACGATCTTCTTCAGATCATCAAACACTGCGGTATCGGTAAATGCTGCAGCTTCTTTTGCGCTCTCCACCTGTCTGCTGTAATATCCGGATACGGTTACTGTCTCCGGAAGATTCTTTTGTATCTTTTCTTTTTTCAAATTCTGCTCAAGATACTTTCCAAGTGTAAAGCCTACTTTGCCTGCACCGATAAATCCAATCCTCATATGATCACCTGCTATCGCCTGTTCTATCTGTGGTGTAAATCAGGTATAGTTTCTTTCGAATACCATCCGCCCTTTACAATACCATTTACAAGGTAAAAAGTAAAGCAGGAGAACCTGAATTTATCATCATTTTTTCTCCTGCTTTTCTTCTGTTTTCACTCTATGCAGATCACATATCTACATATGAAATCATCATTTTATATGACCTGCAACTGATTAATTATATTTTGCTATTACTTCTGCATTTGCCTTCATAGCTGCAGCTTCCATGGACTCACGTTCTGCTAAAAGTTTCTTTCTTACTTCTGCATTGCTATTTCCAATGATCTGAAGTGCCAGGTATGCTGCATTCTTGCTTCCGTTGATCGCTACTGTTGCTACAGGGATACCGGATGGCATCTGAACGATAGAAAGAAGTGCATCCATTCCATCTAATACTGAACCGGAAATCGGTACACCGATAACCGGAATAACTGTCTGGCTTGCTACAACACCCGGAAGTGCTGCTGCCATACCTGCTGCAGTAATGATAACCTGTGTTCCATTATTATTTGCTTCTTCAATAAACTCTGAAAGTCCTGCATGTGCTCTGTGTGCAGACAGGCATCTTACATCAACAGCTACTCCATAATCTTTTAAAATGCCAATTGCCGGCTCAACCTTAGGCAGGTCACTTGTTGATCCCATAATGATCGCTACTCTCATGTTTTTATCCTTCTTTCTTCCTTTTTGTATTTTAATATCCCTGTGTTCTGCATGAATCTGCATCACACAATGGTATACTATTTACTGTTCAGATACTGATCGATAATCTCACTTGCACCTTCATAATCCATCGCATCTACCGTCATCCTTAACGCATTTAAGAATTCTATGTCAGCATCGCTATATTCATATTTTTCTATCTCGATAAATATCTCTTTAACAGACTTGATATCCGCATCCCGTAAGAAGCTACGCATATCCTTCAGCTGTCCACGATCAACAGAATCTTTCATTATCTTTTCCTGTGATTCTTCTGGATTGATCTTATCAAGATAAAGTCCGATATCCTTAAATAATCGTCTCAACATTGACACAAATTCATGCGTATTCTCTTTTGCATACTGCATATTTCCTATATTAATTGCCGATTCAAGATTGGCCGCTTTACGTTCGATGCTGTATGCGCCGATATTACCACTGCTGCTCTTAATATCATGAATGATATTCCGATATTTTCTGACATCATCGTCGATATATTCTTCCAGTCTGTCCGCATCCTGTTCATAATCTTCCTTAAACGCCATAATAAATCGGTTAAATGTATCAAAATTGCCACCAAGCATCTTCAATGCATTTTCTACAACAATACTGTTCTCCAGAATATAAACATCATCCTTAAATCTGGATTCACTGATATATTGTCTGATATTGCTTGTCTTTTCTTTGATCTTCTCCTCCGGCAGGAATAACCGGAACACCCGTTCAATTCCATCCATTTCAAGGGGTTTTACCAGAACATCACTGAATCCCTCTTTAACAATCTCATCCCTGTTGCTCTCTACATTATTCTCTGAAAGCGCAACAATCGGAACTCTCTTATACTCTTCTCCATCCAGGCCTCTGATCTCACGAACAGTATCTGCTCCATCCATAACAGGCATCACGGTATCAATAAATATCATGTCATATGGTGTCACCATTACCTTATCGATTGCCTCAAAGCCCGATAATGCCGTATCACAGACCAACTCATATGATTCAAATATAACTTTCTGGATTCCCAGACTGACCTCAGAATCATCTACAAGAAGTATACGTACATCCGGCAGCCAGATTCTGGAACTCGAGTTACGGAAGGCCAACTCTTTTCGCTTGCTAACATTATAATTTACATAGCTGTAATCAAATACCTGCTGTATGATCGAGAACCGGATCGTCGTTCCTGCTCCATATGTGCTGTCAACCTCAGGAGTTCCACCCATACTCTCAATCAACTGTCGCGCGATCGCAAGCCCGATACTGACATCAAAATTACCGATATCTGTTCTGTCGTAAGAATCATCCAGATCAAAAAAGCTGTCCAAACGTTCTTCCTTTACACCCGTGCCTGTATCCGATATCTCTATATCCAGATATATACTGTCTTCTTTCTCGCATTCCTCAGGCGGAATCGTACGCCAGTCAACCGAAATACTTATACTTCCCTCTTTCGTCGTCTTAGCCGCCCTTTGATATAGATTAAGCAATATCTCTTTTATCTTTGAACAGTCACCAATCAGTCCATTTGGAATATCATCCTCAATACTTACTTTTATACTTACAAGCTCTCGATTGATCATCTCTTTAAATTGTATTGCCAGTTCTTCGATCACATCAGAAACTGCATATTCCTTTTCAACCAGATCAATTGTTCCATCCTGAAGATTTGATAGTCTGGAAATACCATCAATAATTCCAAGTATCTCATAACCGGAACCATAAACCGTTGATAATTGCTTTAGCTCTTCTTCATTTTGAGAATCTACATTACGGAGCAGCATCTCACTGATTGCAAGAATGGAATTCAACGGAACACGGATCTCACGGCTCAGATAATTAACATAATCATTCTTTGCCCGATTTGATTTCTCTGCTTGCTCATTCTTTTTACTTAATTCTTCTACCTGTTTATTTTTTCTGCCAAGTAATATGAAAATATATCTGGCAACCACTATGATCGTAATACAGGTCAGAATCACAAATAAAGCGATCAGAACCTTTGAAAATGATGTTTCCCAGAATTTCAATTCTTTTACGATTGAGAAAGACAGCGGTTCTTTACAGGCTATACCATCTGAATTCTCGGCCGTCAGGACAAAAGTATAGTCCCCGCCTTCCAGATTTGTATACTCCGCTTCAAGATAATCGGTCCCTGATAAGACACGATCCTTATCTTCAAAGCCTTCCAAATGATACTTTACCTGAATGTCTCCACGATTCACATAACTAAGAACCGAAAATTTCACAACGATACGGTTCGTATCTCCCGGAACGCGGATTTTACCATCCAGATCGGAAAATGCATATTCTTTATCATCAACCGTAACTGATGATATACGGACCTGTGGGGAAACCTCATTTGTATATATCTGATTCAGATCCAAAACACTGAGTCCCTGATCACAGCATACATATACTTTTCCAGTTGCTGATATATATTCTGTAGAATTATCCGAAATACCGGAAATCAACCCATCATTTTTTGTATAACTCTCACCTTCAGGCGCCGTTGAACTAAGCAGATCCCCCTCGTAATATTTCTGAATACCTCTGGATCCGAAGATCCATAAATTGCCGGATTCATCCATGATCAGATCTGCAATAGAATTTGATGAATCAATGGCACTAATCTGACGAATCACGCCCTCCTGATAGTACAGACCATTGTCTGTTCCGATCCAGATTCCATTACTGCCACCAACAATAGAAGAAACAATATTGGAATCCAGTCCGTCAGCTGCAGATAGTTTTCGAAGATTTGATTCTATGTCGATCGTATACAGACCGGAACCATTAGAACCTGCATACAGCGTTCCATCATCTCCCTGATACAGTGATATGATATCCGCATTTTCCATTCCGGAAAATCTGCCATAACTTGCTGCCACTTTACCATTACTGAGTATAGTAATACCATTCTCTGTACCGACTGCCATGCTTCCATCTTTCAGTTCAATTATACAGTTAACGGCATTACTGGTAAGAAGCGCTTCACTCTTATTATATACTTTATATTTACCTCTCGGATTAACCTTGATTACACCATAGAGACGATAAGAACATATCCATAAATTGTTTCTGGAATCCACACAAAAATCACGGATACTTTTGCCGGAAAGCATGGTCACCAGATCTGATTCTCTGTCCAATGTCCCATCTGCATTAATGATGTCCAGACCATCATCTGTACCAACATACAATCTCCCCTGATATTCTGTCACACAGTTTACAATGGATTCATTCATGCCATATTTCAGTGTCGCATTCTGGAATTTGCTTCGACCGAGAAACAGTAGTCCTTTTCGATAAGAGGTCATCCAATAATTACCTTCAAAGTCTACCAGAATATCACTCATCGATTCATTAAACGCAAGCCCGGTCACATATTGTATACCGCCGTCCTGATTTATGTAACCTATACCATCATCCGCAAGCACCCAGAATCTGTCTCCATATAAGCCAAGCTTATTGATACCACTGAGGGCAGCTGTTGAAATCAGGGTAAAATTTTTATTCGTCGTTAAACGAACAATCGTATGCCCAACCGTACCAATATAGCGATTTCCATCCGAATCCACATACAGGCTGTTCAGATCTTCTTCAGTATATGCCGCCTTATTTGTCTTACTGACGATCTCATTATTTTTAATATTGACAATCGTATCACTGTTTACTATCGCATACACATAAGATTTGTATCCGCCGATTGCAGTCACATCCGGATATACGATATCTTCATCAGCAACTAATGTCATATCTCCGTCTGAATAATAATAAATACCCGAAGATGTTGCCAGCCATATCTTACCCTCTTCATCTTCATACATACTATGGATCGTTGTTATCTCTGCATCGGATGGATTTGTTACACGAAAAAATTTGCCTTTATCATAGACAAACAAGCCATAATTTTCTGTTCCAACATATAACTCACCGGAAGATGTTGATAAAATACTGTTTACAGAATAAGCATTGCTTCCTTCATCTTCACCAAGTGTAAATTTACGGAATTCACTTCCGTCATATCGATACAGACCACTATCCGTTCCAATCCATATATATCCACTGGAAGACTGGACTATACAATTCGCCTCACCGCTCTCAAATCCATCTTCTTCTGTATACTCTGTCTGACTGTAATCAGAGGTAAAATTCTCTCCGGCAGACACAACTAGCCGTGGTGAAAAAAGTATCATCACGGCTGCTGCTATTAAAATAATCATTCTGATTTTTGAATGTAACTGCTTCATAGTTTTCTTATGCACCTAATAAAAATGCTACATATCCTTTTTTAGTTTCGTAAATATCCGCTTTGGAGGTGATCTCCCATGGAGCATGCATGTTTAATACTGCCACACCACAGTCCACAACTTCCATTCCATATAATGATAAGATATAAGCGATCGTACCGCCACCGCCAACATCTACTTTACCAAGCTCTGCTGTCTGATAGTATACTCCTGCATCATCCATCACCTTACGGATAGCTGCGAGATATTCTGCATTTGCATCGTTGGAACCGGATTTGCCTCTTGCACCTGTAAACTTGTTAAATACCATACCTTCACCAAAGATAGCTGCATTCTTCTTGTCAAATGCACTTGCAAAGGTTGGATCATAGCCTGCAGATACGTCAGAGGATAACATTCTGGAGGATGCCAGACATCTTCTGAGTGCCAGTTCATTATAACAGCCCATCGCATTCATGATCTCAGCGACTGTATTCTCAAAGAAATGAGACTGCATTCCGGTTGCCCCCACGCTTCCGATCTCCTCTTTATCTGTCAACAGACAACAGGTCGTCTTTTCTACATCTTCTGCTTCCAACATCGCAACCATAGATGTATATGCACATACTCTGTCATCCTGTCCGTATGCCATGACCATACTCTCATCGATTCCACAGTTTCTTGCCTTTCCTGCCGGGACGATCTCAAGCTCTGCTGAAATGAAATCCTCTTCCTTCATTCCATATTTCTTCTTCAGAAGTGCAAGTACCTGTTCCTTTACTGCTTCTTTTTCTTTTCCCTTTAACGGCTTACTTGCAAATAAGATATCCAACTCTTCTCCTTCGATGACCTTATTTGCCTTTTTTTCCATCTGGGTACCGGCAAGATGGATCAGCAGATCGGTAACACAAAATACAGGATCATTCTTGTCTTCCCCAATGTTTACCTCTACAACTTCTCCGCCTGTCTTGGCAACTACACCATGGATAGCAAGTGGTAAAGTTACCCACTGATACTTCTTGATTCCACCATAATAATGCGTATCCAGATAAGCAAATCCCTCTTTCTCATATAATGGGATCTGTTTGATATCCATGCGTGGGGAATCAATATGTGCGCCAAGAATATTCATACCCTTTTCGATATTCTTCTTACCGATGTTAAATAGCGCTACGGTCTTATTCATCCATACCGCATATACCTTTGAACCTTTTGTCAGCTTCCTGCCTTCTTTGATTACATCCTGAATATCTTCATATCCGGCTTTTTTTACCTGTTTTACGATCTCTTTTACACATTCCCGCTCCGTTTTTCCTGCATCCAGAAATTCACGATAAGCTTTACATAATTTTTCCAGCTTTGCAAGTTCTTCCTTGTCATAACTGTTCCATGCATTTTTATCTTTCATTTTTATGCCTCCTAAACATATAAGTCATTGCTTATACTCTTTTTTATATATATAATGGCATTTCTGCGGATCCTGTATGTCACAAGTCCGAGAATTACCAGATAGATTGCAAAGATCATAAAAGAATCCATCCTTGTAAACTTAAATAAACAAAAACCGATTCCACATAGGATCATGGATACCAGAATTGCAATCGCCATATTAAAGAACGCATTCAAATTGCCTCTGAGCGCTCCGTATTCATCTTCCCAGTTTAATTTCGGATGTGTTGCGTCCAACCAAAGGCCGATATAAGTACAACACATAACCGACAATAACGCAATAATAATAAAATAAATTGCTGTTGGCACACTGATATGCATACAGACACATAATACGATAATCGTAATTATAACCGTAATTCCGCTATATACCAGACTGACACCTGCTTTGATCCCAATCTGTGTCCGATAGCTGACCGGTACATATTTGATAAAGCTGAAATGCTCTCCCTCTCTTGTAAATGAGGTTGATGCGATACTGTTCATTGCTGTTGCAAAGAAGGAAACGATCAGCACCAGCAATAATGCGATCAGATCGGATGCTACAAAACCTTTGGAAAGCAGATTCTCAAATGAAGTCATGAAGTTCTTTGTTGCAGGCAGAACAAACAATGCCACCGCAAGAAGCGGCCATATAATATTTACCATTACACAATATTTGCGATATGCCGGTGTCCGGTATAGTATCTTACATTCCTTCAGAAAATATGCTTTGTGAATACTTTTTTTCGCATATGCCGCATCAGAAACCACATCTTCTTTCTTCTCTGCTTTTCCGACAGATGAAACCAGATATACACCACGCAGATACAGCTTGCTTCCAAGAAAGAACAACAGTCCTGCCATAATCACATTTAGCAGAATGAACAGCAGGAAATATGCAATATTGTTCGTTTCAAGCGCTTTTAAGAATACAGGAACCGTAAAGAATATCTTTCCCATGATCACTGTAAACATATTATTATGATTCATCAGACCATCAATATAATTGTTAATATTGATGCTGTCCATCTGAATAAACGATAATAAAAAGAGTCCGAGGAAAATAACGGTTACCAGTCCTGTCATGACATCTACATTCCGAAACAGTTTTATCCGGCTTAAAAATGCCATACAAAGTAAAGCGAAAATACCGCAATATACAAGCGGAAGGATCGGAAGCAGTGCAACTCCGACCAATGCAGTCAGTGCAGATACCGGCTTAAATCCGGCAGCTATGAAGTAGCCTACAAAGCCACTGAATAAAACCATAAACTCCATAACACTCTCTGCGATATATGCATTTACAAATTTGGCTGCTACGATCTCACCCGGCTTTACCGGAAGTGGAAGCAGATGATCCAGATCCGATGAAAAAAACAGTACATTAAACAGTACCATCACCGAAAAGATCATGCCAAATACGGACATCAACTGTATGATCAGCTCTACACCTTCGGTCATTCCTCCGGCTTCTATCAGTGCTTCTGTCATAATATATACAATAAATCCAACGACCAGACAACAGGGAACCATGATACAGAACATCGCAAGTGAACCAAGTGTCTTATATACCTTCGCTTTTTCTCCGGTGTCCGGCATCGTCATCTCTGTATCCTTTGCCATTACTCTGGTCAAATACAAAAAATTCTTCATAAGCACTCTATTCCTCATGTGTCATTTCTATAAATATATCTTCCAGTGACTTATTCTTATGTGCGGCAACCAGATCATCCAGCGTTCCCTGATAGATATCATGACCTTTCTTGATCATGATGATATTATCACACAATTTCTCTGCAACTTCCAGAACATGCGTTGAGAAAAATACGCAGTTACCTTCATCCGCATGCTCCCGCATCATCTTCTTTAATTCATATGCCGCATTCGGATCCAATCCGGTCATCGGTTCATCTAAGATCCAGACCGGTGGTTTATGTACTAATGCGCCTATTACCATCATTTTCTGGCGCATACCATGCGAATAGCTGACCATTTGTTTATTTAAGCTGTCTTCCATACCAAAACGCCCAGCCATTTCCTCTAACCGCTTCTTACGGTCAGTCTCTGATACACCATAAATATCTGCAATGAAATTCACATATTCCAGTCCTGTCAACCGTAAAAAGATATCAGGATTATCTGCAATATATCCGATCGACTGTTTTGCCTCAAGTGGATCTTTCCGGATATCATGACCATTGATCTGAACTCTGCCCTCTGTCGGATTTAATATGCCTGTCAGCATCTTGATCGTTGTCGTCTTCCCCGCACCATTCTGCCCTACGAATCCGACGATCTCACCTTTCTTAATATGAAAGCTTAAATTGTTTACGGACACAAAATCTTTACCGTAAATTTTCTTTAAGTTATTGGCTATTATCATTCTTTATCTTCTCCCGGTTCTTATCTGTCACACCATCGTTTCTATCTGGTCTGTCATTTATCAAAATACTTCTTTCCATTTGGTTTTAATTATACCAAGCACCTAATCTCTTTACAATATAAATATACCAAAGGCAGCCTGAAAATACTCTGCATAGTAACAGGCTGCCATCTTCTTTAAATGATTGTCCGTGGACATTTTACTGTTTATAAGTTGATACTGTCATCAAAATGAAAGGCATAGATGATCTTCTCTGTTACCATTCTTCCGGTAAGCTGATGTATCGTCTTTGCATACATATCAAGCTGCACATGATAACGGCTGACCAGATCCGATATCTGATCCACCCGATCTGTCTTGTAGTCCATTAAAACCACCTGATCTCCTTCCAGAAAATAGGCATCGATCACTCCCTGAACCACGACCATATCCTTGCTGTCTTTATACTCAGGTGATATATCTTCCGGCTTCATGCCGATATAAAACTGCTGCTCCCGGTATAAGGTATGGTTCTTCTGTGCTTCTGCCATACGGATTCCTAGCGGACTGTTGACCATGTTATAAATCTTATCTGCACGGACATGCTCTCTGTACCGTTCTTCCAGATATCCATGATCAAAAAATGACCGGATCTGCTCTCTGATCTCATCCATGCTGTTTCTTGTAAAATCAATAAGCTCCATGATCTTATGGATCACAGTACCCATCTCATTTCCTTTTACAGGCTCCTCCTTCATGCGGGAATGAAGCACCGGTATTGTAAGCTCTGCTTCTGTCACAGGCGGCTGATACAGGTCAGATCCCGGATTCTCCTCTCCGCGGTGTGCCAGTCGTTTGATCTCTGTAACGGACATCTTATTTTTTACTGCCTGCTCTGTTTTATACGGGTAGGTATAATCTAAAAGTTCCTTATACTTTTCATATAACTGACGATCTTCCTGTGCAATCATGCTCTTAGATTTATTCTCTGTTTCATTCTCTGTCTGTACAGCATTTTCTTCTGACATATCTGTTTTTGTTCCGGCAAGTATCTGATTCTGATAGCCGGTCTTTGCAAGTACCCAGGTTGCATAAGTATCCTTTCTGCATACAATATCTTCTGATACGATATGCATAGATAACGCCGATAAGATCCAGTCCATAAAACAGCCGGCTTCCATTCTGGTGATATATGGAAGCTCCATCCGCATCTGTCCGGACGCTTCAATAAGAAAATCAGTCTGCAGCGGATAATCAAAGACTGCCTTTTCCGCTCCGGGGTCTTTTACCGCCGCTGTCATATATAACTTCTCTTTTGCTCTTGACAGGGCAACATATAAGATACGGATCTCCTCCGCCAGCTTCTCTGCATTCATGACACTGAGCATGGCCGCTCTTGCAAATGTTTTCTTCTTCGCACGGTTCTTCCGGTCGATCGCATAACCTGCCAGATAGCTGTCTGCATTTACCGTCACCGGAGATAAGGCATCCAGATTCGAAAAACGATTTGCCAGTCCACTGACAAATACAACCGGAAATTCCAGTCCCTTGCTCTTATGCATCGTCATCATCACAACAGAATCGTCATCATCTCCAAGCACCGACGCTTCTGCAAAATCCAGATCATTCGTCTTCAGCCGGTCCATGTAACGCAGGAAATTAAACAGTCCACGAAAACTGCTGTCCTCATAGGTATCCGCTTTCTGGATCAGCATATCGATATTTGCCTGTCTTCGTTTTCCCGACTGCATCGCGCCAACAAACCAATAATATCCGGTCTGCTCCAATATCGAATGAAGCAGTTCACTGATACTCATATAGTTTTTATCTGCCTTCCAGCTATCCAGCATACGAAGAAACTGTCGAAGCTCCTCTGAAGCTTCTGAGTCCGGCTTTTCTGCATAATAACAGACCTTCTGATAAAAACTTGCCGTCCGCGCCAGATTCTTCTCATGATCCTTGAAGTCCCGATCATAGATACCTACAATCTCTGCAAGCTCCTGTTCCTTTACACCTGCAAGCGGTGAACGAAGGACTGCTGCAAGTGCATAATCCTGATGGGAATTATCGATCACCGCTAGCATATCAAGCAGGGTACTGATCTCGATCGCATCAAAATATCCACTCTCGCTCTCTACAAATAATGGAATCCCACGCTCCGCAAATGCTTCCTCAAAGGCTTTTGCATTCTTCTTCACACTTCGCATCAATACCGCAATATCCCGGTAAGAAACCCTTCTGGTCTCTCCGTTATCTCCATCCGGAATATAAAGTGGTTTATCACCCTTCACTAACTCATAGATCTCATCTGCGATCATCCGTGCCTCTATATCCACATTTGTTAACGACCGTATCTCTTCCGGCTGGGATTTCTCCGAATCTGCGCAATCATTCCTTACGATCAGGATCTCGGATCCATACCCCATATTATTCTTGTCTTGTCTTCCGATATGCAGCTTTGCCGATTCATCATAATCGATCCCGCCCAGATTCTCTGACATCAACGGTTCAAAGATCTGGTTGATCGTATCAATCACCTTTCCTGCACTTCGGAAATTATTCGAAAGCAGGATCTTCTGATCTTCTGCATCTTCCCGGTCAGAATATGTATTATATTTATTCAGGAACAGATCCGGTCTTGCCATACGAAAACGGTAGATACTCTGCTTGATATCCCCCACCATAAACATATTCTTCCGATCTTCTCCGTGACCTGTCACACAATTTAAGATATCTTCCTGTAAAAAGTTGCTGTCCTGATATTCATCGATCAGGATCTCACGATACCGTCTGGCAACCGTCTTTCCTGCTTCCGATGGAATCACACAGCCATTCTCATCCGTTCCTGCACACAGGATGTCATAGGCAAATTCTGAAATATCACGGAATTCATACAAATTCCTGTCGAGCTTTTCTTCCTTTAACCGCTCCATATAGGAACGTGTCAGGGATAATAAAGCTGACAATGGTCCTTTCATCATCGCACATTCTGAAAGTATGACACCTGTCGGACGGAACAATGCCATCATGTCCTTTACACTCCCACGATAGGTCTGCATAGTCGTCTTTACATACTGCTGTTTCTCCGGATCACAGGCTGCGATACGCTTCAGATTGGAAAATTTGGAAACCCGTTTATATGCCTCATCCATATCCTCGGCCTGTCTCAGATTCCGCAGTAATTCCAGATCCAAGCGTATAATAGGATCATAACCTGCAGGACCATCTGCTTCACCTGCAATCTCTAAGCACTGTTCTGCCTGACCGATCGCTGAATCAAGCGTGTCTGCTACGATCTGCATATAATCCCGATACCATTTTAAGGTATACAGTTCTTCCTTTGTTGATACTTCAAGTGCTGTTTCTGCTTCATTTATCCAACGTTCCGGCTTCGGATAACCGGAAGCAACCCGGTAGATCTGATAGACCAGCTCCCGGATCTTCTCATCCGATTCTTTTCTCGCAAAGCTGTCTACCAGTCCGATAAATTCATCGGATGCTTCCTGATATTTCTGTTCTAATACTTCATCCAATATATCATTCTTGATCAGATCCATCTCTGCATTATCTGCTATATCAAAAGAGGAATCGATCCCGATCATCTGAAAATAGTCTTTTACGATTCCAAGGCAGAAGCTGTCGATCGTCATAATATCTGCCCGTGGCAGCAGGGATAACTGCTTAACGATATGCTCATCCTCCGGATGATCTTCGGCTGCCTGCTCAAGCTTATCGGCAATCTTCTCTTTCATCTGGGCAGCCGCAGCTCTGGTAAATGTTACAACCAGAACCTCATCAATATCGATTTTCTCCTCTGCCTTATTGCCATCCGCATCAACTCCCATGACCATCTCAAGAATCCGTTCTACAAGGACAGCCGTCTTACCGGAGCCTGCCGCAGCAGATACCAGAAGATTACCATGTCTGGAATTAATGACTGATTTCTGTTCATCTGTCCATGAAATACCCATCTCTGCTACTCCTCCCTGTACCGCTTAAGCTTCTCGTTATCCGGTCTGCGATATTGATTTCCGCCATTCTTAACATCAAAATGACAGATATTCTTAAACTCACAATAATCACAGCCTGTATTGCTCTTATTCTTATATGGCTCGATCGCGATCTTTCCCTCTGCGATCTGACTTCCAAGTTCTTCTATATTCTCTCTCGTCAATTCCATGATCGTCCGGATCTGGTCTGCCGATACCACATTCTCACTTTTCTTGATGTCACCATTTTTATCAAGTTTTACCGGAAGTGACTGATTGCAGGTATGATCCATCTTCTGTATCACGGCAGGTGATTCATTGACAAATCCCTGCAGCTTCATTTTCTCCATTCTCTCAGCGTCTAATTTCTCCTGATCCGAGAATTCCGGCTGCTCTGTATCGGTATCAATCTCCGAAGATTCAATCTCGATCACCGGATCATCAAAGCTGTAATATAATAAACCGGCGATCTGAATATTCTTATCGGGATAGATCATTTTTTCAATCTCATATGCGATCGCAGAATAGGTCACAAGCTGAAGCTGTTCTCCATTCAGTATCTCCTCCAGACTGAGTTTTCTGGCAGATGATTTGTAGTCGATCACCTTGATATAAACGGTTCCATCCTCTTCTTCCACATCCACACGGTCGATCTTACCATTGATGCTCATCTGGATCTGATTTGGAAGCTCAAACAGATAGGAACCCACTTCATCCTTTGCGGAATCAAAGGTCTTTTCCAGCATTCCAGGCTTCATGCTGCCAAGTCTTATATGCTTCTGTAACATACCGGCGGATGTCTGTGCCATACGTTCGATCATCTGAAGCATGTAGGCATTTCTTGCATTATCTTCAAAGAAATCTCCTGCCGATTCCTCCGCTGCACGATTTACAAGCTCCGTGACCATCAGCATTCTTTCATCTTCCGGAAAATTCTCCCAGTCATTATTTCTGGTGTCTCTTACCTGCTTAAACAGTCCTTCCATTACACTGTGAAGGATAACTCCGACATTTCTGACATCGACCTGATACATTTCCCGCTCTTTTAGACGCAGACCATATTTTAAGAAATATGCAAATCCGCATCTGGCATATAATTCAAGCTTCGATACTGATGCATGCAGATATCTGCCATATAACAGGGCGATCGTCTCCGGTGGAAGCTGTTCTGCCACGTTTCTGTATGTTCTGCCTTTATAAATGGCTGTCAATTCTCCGGCAAATCCCTTTTCTGTCAAGATTCTTGTCAGTATCCGGCTCTCTGCATCTTCGCTATCCTCTGCACGGAGAATCCGTCTTAATGAACGGTTGACGGTATCCGGCATACAGGAAGCAGCATCATACTCTTCTGCCTGAAGGGACGGAAAAATGCTGCTGATCCTTCCAAGCAGATAAGACGGACGCATGCTTTCAAGTGATGCGCTTAATTTATGATACGATATATACAGATAATCGGATGGTTTCGTCAGTATCGTATAAATATAAAACTGCTCGATATAGCTGTTCTGTTTGTCGGATGGAGCAAGCTCCAGGCCGCAGTCTGACAAAATATCCCGGTCTCTGTCACTTAGGATTCTTCCCTTTTTCGGTGCTTTTGGCACGATTCCATCATTGACCGATGTAAAGAATAACACCTTTATATGATTTAATCTTGACCTTGTGATATCTCCGATCAACACCCGATCAACCGTAGGCGGTACAACACCGACTTCAATATCTGAAAGTCCGGTATCCACGATCTCATAAAACTCTTTCACGCTCATCTTTGTATCGCCTAAGAGTTCCGCTATCTTATCAAATAACCGGACCGTTTTCTCAAAGATCTGACCATAAGCATCTCCTTCATTGATCCGGTTTTCTTCATATAATTCATTCTTTCTGGCTTCTAACTTCTCATACATATGAATCTGAAGCAGAAAGTCATAAAGGGCTTCCACATAATCTTTTGTGACTGCCTTTTTATCTGCAAAGACCTTACGGATATCCCCAAACATCTTCATAAATGCCTGACGGATCTCTTCTATATTTACCGGAGAGGTCTTCTCATAGTTTTCAGATACTGCCCGGTTCCATCTGCTGTAGCCACGGACACCACGCTTTAATGCATAATTTTCCAGAAGCTCTATATCCTCAAAGGACAGATCTGTCATACCCGCTTTTAAGAACCGGAACACACTGTCATAGGAGAAATCATCTGCCAGAACCGCCAGTACACTTCGGATCGTTTCCGCACATGGATTTGCTTTCAGGCAGGCATTTGCATCGATAAATACAGGGATCTCATATTCATCCATCACCCGTTCATAGATGTGGGATGCCTGTTCCAGATCTCCCGCTACGATCGCGATATCCTTATAACGGTATCCTTTCTCCCGCACGAGCCTCCTTATCGTAGATGCGACAAATACGATCTCGTCCTGCGCATCTCCTGTCGCTGTCAGATGGATCCGCTCTAATGGCTGCTTCCATTTCTGATACGGACTACGGAACAAATTCCGCTCCAGGAAAAACAGTTCTCGGTTCTCCCCCAGACGATAGTTGATTGTTCCAGGCAGAACGACCGGAGACTCAATCTCCACACCAGCGGCTGCTGCCGCTTCTGTTAATTTCTTTATCGTAGTCTTTGTCAGATAGAATAATTCGTAGTCTTTTATATGCTCATATTTCTGATCTCTGTCATCTAATGTAAAGGAAAAGGTCAGATCATCCGCACAGGTCATCAACTTCTCAACAAGTTCAAGCTGTACCGGCGTAAATCCGGTAAACCCATCAAAATACAGCGAACTGCCACACACAAGTTTAGACTGGCCAACATGTCTGGTCAACAGTTCCACCAACTGTTCTGCCACAATATAGCGTTCACCTGCAAATGCTTCAAATTCTTCGTAAATGTGTCTGATATCCTGCATTTTACCTGCAACAACGCTATCCTCCGAAATCTGCTCCATGATCTCATCGATCGTATCCTGCTTGATATTATACTGAAAGATCTCCGACATCATGGATTTCATCTCATCCACAAATCCAAGCTTGTCGTAATAGCTTCCATATACCTGTAAGGTGTCCTGCTGTTCACATAAGATCTTCTTGATCAGCATACTTTTTCCAAAGTCTTCCAGCACCTGTCCGGTGCTGATCCCCAGTTCATCAAATACACGATATGCCAACCGGTTCATGCCGATCGCATCAATGTTCATCATGCCTCCGGCCGGATGCATTGTGACCAGTTCTCTCTGTGCTTCCATCGTATACTGTTCCGGCACGATCAGATAAAAATTCCGCTCCGGTTCTTTTATCGATGCCTGAATGATTTCATTGTAAATCTGTCTGGATTTTCCTGATCCGGATGCTCCAAGTAAGAATCGAACTGACATAACGGTCTCCTTTCACTCATCTGTCAAGCAATACTCTTTTTCTGACTCTCTCTTTGCTAAGCCATATTTACTTCAATATTGTTTTACTAACCATCTGTTCTTTGGTTATATTTTGTTTTCTCCGTGAATACAATATAGTAATAATAAATGAGGGGAATATTTATATGGCATCCACAAAGCTTATCGTTTTAAAATCTAAAGAAATCATATACACGGTTATTTTTCTCGGACTTGTCGCCCTGTTTATCATCATACTGACGATCATGTTCAAAAAACCTGCCACCGTTTCAGAAACTGCTTCTTCGAATACCGCTTCCGAAACAACGGAGCCTTCTTATAACCCCGGTACATATGATTCTACTATCACGCTTGGCGAATCTACTCTGTCTGTTATGGTTACGGTTGATGAACATTCTATCCGGGATGTTGCGCTCTCCAACCTGGACGAAAGTGTCACCACCATGTATCCGCTCCTGTCGTCTTCTTTAGAGGCGATCAACACCGACCTGCAGTATGTGTCATCCGTTGACAACCTCACCGTTTCCGGCGATACCAAGTATACCTCAATGCTGCTGATCAACGCCATCAAAGAGGCGCTTGCCAAGGCTGTGGCTCAATGAAATCGAACGATATATGCCTTGTTACCGTACAATCACCTGAATAGTATGCTCCTTATTTCGCAGAACGCTCTCGCTCTATCCTCGGCGTAACGGTACATAGGACAGCAAACTACGCTGTCCAAGTACCGACGCTCGGACAGGTCTGCTACATAAGGACATTCTACTCAGGTGATTTGTGCTTCTATACCAAGATGCGTTATATAACATTTCTGTATGTCAGTTTTTTGTACACTAGCACACTATTGTC
Organism: Clostridium sp. L2-50; assembly: GCF_000154245.1. Taxonomy (NCBI): domain Bacteria; kingdom Bacillati; phylum Bacillota; class Clostridia; order Eubacteriales; family Clostridiaceae; genus Clostridium; species Clostridium sp. L2-50. The sequence goes on from NZ_DS480330.1 coordinate 34,818, forward strand.
CCAGCCTTGGCTGCGCTGCCTTTCAATCATAAATCGCATAGCCAAATATTTCTTTATATGCTTACCACAATATAGAAGGATGATAGGTGTTATATTTTATGAAGCAAACCTCTCCTCACGCCGGTACTTGGCGAACTGCGGATGCAGGGAGCCTTAGGTACCGCTGCGTTGAGGATAGAGCGAAAGCGTTTTGCGGAATAAAGATATAACAGCCTGCCAGCCTTCGTCCTTGTGCCTCAACGTAAAGGCTAGCGTCTAATGCTTGGTTACGATGTCGTTCCGGTCTTTGTAGATGCTGTTTGATGGCACATAGCCTCTGACACGGGACAATGGGTAGATGTTTGAATGTGAGCCGATCACAGTTCCCGGATTTAAAACGCTGTTACAACCAACCTCTACATAATCGCCGAGCATTGCGCCAAATTTCTTCATGCCGGTTGCAATATCGAAGTCCGCACCTTTGACATGCACCAGTGTTTTGTCTGACTTGACATTAGAGGTAATGCTACCTGCTCCCATATGAGAATGGAAGCCAAGGATCGAATCACCTACATAGTTATAATGTGGAACCTGCACATTATTAAAGATAATGACATTCTTTAACTCTGTGGAGTTACCGACAACGCAGTTATCTCCCACTAAAGCACTTCCACGAATAAATGCACACTGTCTGACCTCTGTATCTTTTCCAATAATACATGGGCCTGCAATATAAGCAGAATCAAATACAGTTGCTGATTTATGAATCCAGATATTTTCACCACGTTTCTCATACTCTTCCGGATCTAAGCTGTTTCCAAGTTCAATGATAAAGTCCTTGATCTTCGGAAGCGCTTCCCACGGATATGTAACGCTTTCAAGCAATGGCTTTGCTGCTGTCTCTGTCAGATCATATAATTCTTTGATCGTTACCTGTTTTACTGTTTCATTATTCATTTTCTTATACCTCACTATCTTTTTCAGAATTTAATAGAAAACAATCATTCGCCCGCAAAGGACAATTTTTATCTAAAAAACAATCATTTATCCACAAAGAATAATTCTTTTTTAAAAAGCAATCATCTATCCACAAAGGATAATTCTTTCTATTAAGCAACTATGTTCAAGGTTATTTTTTATAATATACCCTTGTTCTGTCAAATACTGTTGTAATCTGGTTCTGATTGCTGATTCCCTTTACCAGATTTGTATATTTGATCACAAAGGTGTTCATCTTGTCTGTATATTCTTCTTTCGTGATCGAACCATCAGCGACACCACACAAGCCTTTTTCCCAGCTTGCCGTCAGATCCGCCCGAAGCAGTCCGTTGATTGAATAATAAACAACATCATAAATAATCTCGCCGAGAAATGTCGGTGTTACAATCTGCGTTTTCTTATTCAGAGCAATGTATTTGTTATTTACAAGCTTGGTGATGATTCCATCTCTGGTCGCACTGGTTCCAATACCTGCGCCCTTGATCTGCTCACGAAGCTCCTCATCCTCGATAAACTGTCCGGCATTTTCCATCGTCAGGATAAGCGTACCGGAATTGTAGCGTTTCGGAGGTGATGTCTCACCCTCTTTGATCTCGAATTTGTCAAGTGAAAGAATATCTCCCTTTTTCAAATGTCCGATCGTCTCGATGAATTCCGGGCTGTACTTTGTATCATCCTTTTTCCTTGCAAAGCGGTTCGTGGCAACCTTCAGGTAACCTTCTTTTAACATATATTTGAAATTGGCAAATAAGAATTCATCCTGCTTTGCCAGTGTCATTGAAAGCTTCTGATATTCTGCTGCCGGATAAAAGATGCTTAAGAACCGTCTGCAAATAATCTCATACACATTTGCCGCGATCTCAGACAATCCCCTTAACGCACCCATGCCCTGTCCGGTCGGAATGATCGCATAATGGTCTGTGATCTGTTTATCATTTACATACTTGGTCTTTGCGATCGTCTTATAGATTCCCATGTTAAGAACCTCATCGGCATAGGCAGCCATCGGCGTATAGCGTTTCAGGCCGGATATGTTCTTATAAATTTCCTTTGCCACAGCCGTTGACAACACTCTGGCATCCGTTCTCGGATATGTCACCAGCTTCTTCTCGTATAACTCCTGCACGATCTTTAAGGTGTCGGACGGACTGATCTTAAAGAGGGAAGAACAGTCATTCTGCAACTCGGCAAGGTTATACAGCATTGGCGGAGCCTTCTTTTCTTTCTTCTTCTCACTTGCAACAAGCGTGGCTTCCATTCCATTTGCCGACAGCTTTTTTACCAGATCTTCTGCATCCTTCTTCTGCTTGAAACCATTTTCTTTATACAGAAGCGGTGAATTAAAATACGGTGTATCCTTTACTGCTTTCCATTCTGCCTCAAATGTCTGCCCGGCAACATTTACCGTACCAACAACACGGTAAAATGGTGTCTTTACAAATTCACGGATCTCCCGTTCCCGCTTCACGATAATGCCAAGTACACAAGTCATAACACGTCCAACCGCAATCACACATTTGTCCAGTTTCAGATAATTTCTTATCACATAGCTGTATTTTAACGATAAAGCTCTGGAGAAATTAATACCCATCAGATAATCTTCTTTTGCACGAAGATATGCGGCATCACTAAGCGAATCATATTCTGAAAGCGGCTTGGCTTCCCGGATCCCACGCAGGATCTCTTCCTCTGTCTGGGAGTCGATCCAGACTCTCCGCTTCTCTTTATTTCCAACCTTTGCCATCTGATCCACCAGACGATAGATGTATTCTCCCTCACGTCCTGAGTCGGTGCAGACATAGATACAGCCTACATCATCCCGGTTCAACAGCCCTGCTACGATCTTGAACTGCTTGCTGACATCCGGTATCACTTCATATTTGAATTCTGTCGGAATAAAAGGAATCGTAGCCAGATCCCATTTTCTTAATTTCTCGTCATAGGCATCCGGATAGCTCATCGTGATCAGATGTCCCACACACCAGGTCACAACAGAATCTTCCGATTCCAGATAGCCCGCTCCGGCATTTCCTTTTACACCAAGCACATCTGCAAACTGCCTTGCAACACTTGGTTTTTCTGCTATATATAAGTTCTTCAAATCAAACTCCTGATTCTTTTATATTTGATCAATATTACACATCACATCTTTTTATAATACCAGAAAAACGGGGTTTCGACCATAGCTTTTATGATATCCGTACAGTGATTCCATACGACAATGGCTCAAAGTAAAAAAGCACCCCGCCTTCTATTATAGAAAACGAGATGCCCTTTGACTATTTTAGGTTGTAATAAACATTTACTGTATTTGATCTTACTGCTCGAATAATAACTGCTCGTATGTAGGGAATGGCCATGCTGTCTTTGGAAGTTCTTTTTCCAATTCGTCAGCAGGTGTTCTTACAGAATCAAATGCTGCAAATACTACGTTGTGATAGTATTTTGCCCATGCTTCGATATCATCTTCGTAATCAGCAGCTTTTGCAACAAGCTCTTCCAGTTTTACAGTTGCTGTCTTCAGTTCTGCAAGCTTATCAGAGATTGTATTCAACAGAGATACCTGTACGCTTGGCTCGATACCAAGAGCTTTGATCTCAGCAGCGCCCTTTGCAAGCTCTGCCTGATATTCCATAACTGCTGGGATGATCTCTTCATTTGACATCTCGATCATTGTGAGTGCCTCAATGTTGATCTTCTTTGCGTAATTCTCAAGCATAACTTCTGCTCTGGCTGATAACTCTGCTTTATCCATAACGCCAAGGCCTTCAAAGATCTTAACGCTCTTATCTGCTGCCAGATATGGAACTGCATCTACCATACATTTGATATTTGGAAGTCCACGCTTCTCAGCTTCTGCGATCCATTCATCTGAATAACCATTTCCGTTGAAAATGATCTTCTGATGCTCTGTCAGAGTCTTTCTGATCAGTGCCTTACATGCTGTTTCGAAATCTTCTGCACCTTCCAGTTCGTCAGTCATCTTCTTTAACTGATCTGCAACGATCGTATTTAATACCATCATTGGGAATGCGATGGACTGTGTAGAACCTACCATACGGAACTCGAATTTGTTACCTGTAAATGCAAATGGTGATGTTCTGTTTCTATCTGTAGCATCCATTGTAAATGTAGGAAGTGTGGATGCACCGGATACATAAGTCTTGCCCTTTGGTGATTCTGTAGCTTCACCCTTCTCAATGATCTGCTTAACGATGGATTCAAGCTGTTCACCAAGGAATGCTGAAATAATTGCTGGAGGTGCTTCATTTGCTCCAAGTCTGTGGTCATTTCCTGCGGATGATGCGGACAGTCTTAACAACTCTGCATTGTTATCAACGGCTGCAAGAACGGCTGCAAGGAAGAACTGGAACTGAAGGTTTGTCTCCGGATGTTTACCAGGATCGATCAGGTTCTCGCCCTCATCTGTTGAGATTGACCAGTTGTTATGTTTACCGGAACCATTGACACCTGCAAATGGTTTCTCATGAAGAACACATTCCAGATCATGCTTTGCTGCGATCTTCTTCATCGTAGCCATAACCAGATGGTTCTGATCGGTTGCAATATTGGTTGTTGAGAAAATAGGTGCTAACTCATGCTGAGCAGGTGCAACTTCGTTGTGCTGTGTCTTAGCAAGAATACCGTATTTCCATAATTCTTCATTTAACTCGGTCATGTATGATGCAACCTTATCTTTGATCGCTGCAAAATACTGATCGTCAAGCTCCTGTCCTTTTGGAGGCATCGCACCGAATAAGGTACGTCCACAAAGCTTCAGGTCTGTTCTCTTGGCGAATTTCTTCTTATCGATCAGGAAGTATTCCTGCTCAGGACCAACAGAAGCTGTAACCTTCTTTGCTGATGTATTTCCAAATAATGCAAGTGCCTTTAAAGCTTCCTTGCTGATCGCATCCATGGAACGAAGAAGTGGGGTCTTGTAGTCAAGTGACTCACCTGTATATGATGTGAATGCTGCTGGGATGCAAAGGATACAGGTTCCTGCATCTGTTGTTTTTACAAATGCCGGTGAGGTACAATCCCATGCTGTATATCCTCTGGCTGCGCATGTCTCACGAAGTCCACCAGAAGGGAAGGATGAAGCATCCGGCTCGGATTTGATCAGCTCTTTACCTGTGAACTGAAGAATAACTCCGCCATCGCCTACTGTACTTACGAATGAATCATGCTTCTCGGCTGTTGTCTCTGTCAGTGGCTGGAACCAGTGAGTATAGTGTGTTGCGCCAAGTTCCATTGCCCATTCCTTCATTGCTGCTGCAACAGAATCTGCAATAGATGTATCAAGAGGTTCGCCCTTATCGATTGTGTTCTTCAAGGATTTATAAACTGCTTTTGGAAGACGCTCTCTCATAACCTGATCGGAGAAAACGTGTGAACCGAATACGGCTGAAATTTTGTTCATCATAATTTTGTACTTCCTTTCTTCTGATAAAACAAAAAAAGAAAGGTGTCCCAATGATTTGGAACACCTTTGTTCATTTCGTCTATTTATTTGATACAATATATATACTCCTTTTGATTTGAAAAATCAAGAGGAAAAATAAAAATTTTGAGGGAAAATTTTTTAGAAAGTTAACAGCAGTAACAATATCCAAAACATACTCACTTTTTTATCCTATAACTGCCAGTTTATATTTTCAGCATTTTTTGCAACCAGCAGTTTGGTTCTGAGTTCTGTATCATCCAGGTCTATAAAGTCACCATTTGAATAATACTTCCACTGTGCTACTTCCTGATTTCCCGACCAGTTCATTTCACTGATCACATAAAACTGCATCGAAGCCAACGGTTCCTATATTCCCAATTGAGGAAAATATCCAGTCCTTTTTATCTTTTATGCTTGAATTAACTACTTTTCGCGTACATTCTTTCAGGGACCGCACAGTCTCATTGGAATACAGTAAGGACAGAAAGCCCATCCCGAATCCTATTAAACATATAATCAACCCCATTAATTTCTTTTTCATATCTTCATCCCCCATATCTTATATATTTCTCCAACAATATATTCGTCACACCATCAGGCAAGAACCGCTTCTATTTCAACCCCAAGCACATCCCCAAGCGTTTCTGCCACCTTCTCCGCGGCATAAAGTTTATAATACAGTCTGGAATCCTGTTCTCCCATCTGGAAATATCCATCGATGATCGTATCCGAAACAGCCACTGCATAATATACTTCTCCCGGTACACTATCCTGATTGTTTGGATCAATATTTCCCGTTGTACCGGTAATACCGATTCCAATGTCTGCACGATATGCCTGTTTACAGGCTTCCGCCATTGCCCGCGCTGTTTCTTTTGAATATACACCATAGGTTTCTATCACCGCTTCCGGAACACCCTGCATGATCTTTGCTTCGTTGGAATAGGTTACAAATGCTCCTTTTAATATTGCAGATGCCCCTTCAGTATCTGTGATCATGGAAGCAATCTGCCCGCAGGTGATACTTTCCATGGTTGTGATCGTCATTTTCCTGTCGATCAGACAGCCTGTCAATCGTCTGTAATTATTCCGTATTGTCTTTTCCATCTGTTCATCCAGTTTTTTTCCTGCCATTTATCCTTCCGCCTTTGTTGCCTTTAATCTATTTATTATTATAATATATTCACAAAAGGATTTCCACAAGTGGAAATCCTTCTGTCATTTCTATTTATCTTATCTCTTCTCCACCACCAGGAGCTCCTCGTCGTTCTTCACCTTTCCGGTCTTTACCGGACGCAGTTTATAGCCATCCGGGAGCTCTGTTATAATGACAGGGGATATTAAGGATGGCGCATGCTTCTTCAGATAAGGAAGATCCAGCCGCATGACCGGCTGTCCGGCAGACACTATCTGTCCGGTCTCAACCAGTACGTCAAAGCCTTTGCCATTTAGCTTTACCGTATCGATTCCAATATGGATCATCACACCGATTCCCTGTTCCGTTACCAACCCTATGGCATGCTTCGTGTCGAAGACAAAAGCAATCGTTCCGGCAACAGGCGCGGTTATTTCAGGATCCGTTGGCAATACAGCGATTCCATCGCCCATCATTCCACTGGAAAATGCCTCATCTGGCACACTTGATAATTCAAAAACCTCTCCTGTAACCGGACTCAATATAGATACTGTATTATCATCCATATGCTTTTTCTGTCTGTTTCTTGCATTTCTCCCATTTTTCTCTTTGCCTGCAATGACATCCTCTCTCGGTCTTCCCTCATCTGCAATAACCACCTTCTCATCATACCCTTCCAGATAATCTTCCAGATTGGATTTGATCACAGACACCTTCGGGCCATAGATGACCTGTACGCCATATCCTTTTTTCACCACGCCGGATGCTCCGCTTGCCCGGAGAACATCTTCTTTTACAAGAGCTGCATCATATACCGTACAACGAAGTCTGGTTGCGCAGCAGTCAACATCCGATATATTGGCCTTGCCGCCGAGTCCTTCACAGATCAGTCTGGAAGTCTCCATCTGTGGGCTGTGATTCCGGAAAACATCCATATTCCGGTCATTGTCTGATCCCTGCTCTCCGGCATTTTCTCCATGCTTTCTGGCATCCATATCACTTCGACGATATAATTTCACTTCGTCATTGTTATCTCTACCCGGTGTTTTCAGATCAAACCGCCGGATCAGATGATAGAACAATACATAATATACGATAAAATAACCGATACCGACAATAACGATCCAGATCCAGTTCGTCTTTGCATTTCCCTGCATGATGCCGAACAGGGTAAGATCGATCAGACCGCCGGAGAAGGTCATTCCCACACCGACTTCAAATACATGCATCAGCATATAGGCAAAGCCTGCCAGAATACAATGGATTCCATACAGAGCCGGTGCGACAAATAAAAATGTGAATTCCAGCGGCTCTGTAATACCTGTGATCATGGCTGTAAGGGCTGCGGAAAGAAGCAGTCCGCCTGCTGCCTTCCGTTTCTCCGGTGCTGCTGTTTTATACATAGCAAGAGCAGCTCCCGGCAGACCAAATATCATAAGCGGGAATTTACCGGACATAAATCTGGTGGCTGATACCGCATACTTTGTAACGGATGGATCTGCAAGCTGTGCAAAGAAGATATTCTGTGCTCCTTCTACAACACGCCCACCAACCTCCAGCGTTCCTCCGACCGCAGTCTGCCAGAATGGCAGATAGAACACATGATGCAGGCCAAATGGTATCAGAAGACGTTCCATAAATCCATATACCCAGGTTCCTGCATAGCCGGAATTTAAAACCAGATCACCTATGGTATAGATGCCTTTCTGGATTGCCGGCCAGATAAAGAACATCAAAATACCAACTCCGGTATATACCAATGCTGATATGATCGGAACGAATCTGGAACCACCAAAGAAAGACAACACCTGCGGCAGTTCAATCTTATAAAAGCGGTTATGCAGGGCAGCCACACCAAGTCCTACCAGGATACCGCCAAATACACCCATTTGCAAAGATGTGATACCGCAGACAGAAGTAACCGCTCCTGCAAGCATTGCTTCCGTACCACCATTTATCGTGATCAGCGCATTGATCGATGCATGCATGATAAAGAATGCAATAGCCGCTGATAGCGCAGCAACTTCCTTCTCCTTTTTTGCCATACCGATCGCCACACCCATGGCAAACAGGATTGGCAAATTGGCAAATACCACATTTCCTGCCTCACTCATTACCTCAAATACAGCAGCAAATATCGTTCCCGGCCCAAGGATCCGCATCAGCCCATATGTTTCAAGCATGGTTTCATTGGTAAATGAGCTTCCGATTCCAAGCAGCAGTCCTGCCACCGGCAGGATCGCAATCGGAAGCATAAACGACCGTCCAACTCGTTGTAATATTCCAAATATTTTATCTTTCATAAAAAATCTCCCTGTTTCATAGATACATATTCATACGAACTAGTATTTGCAAAACAGGGAGAATCATTCTCTTATTTTATATTTAACCTTATTTACTTACCTTACGGAAGTTCTTCTTACCACGTCTTACAACGATTCCGTCTCCATCAAACTTCTCTTCCGGAATTGTAACTGAGATATCAGGTATCTTGTCACCATCAACAGCAACGCCGCCCTGCTCTACCGCACGTCTTCCTTCATTTCTGGAGGATACCAGACCGGACTTTACAAGTACGGATACGATATCGATCGCACCATCCTTGAAATCATCGGCTGACAATGTAACAGATGGCATATCAGCAGCAACACCCTGGGAGAATAATGCTCTTGCACTCTCCTGTGCCTTTACTGCTTCTTCTTCGCCATGAACCAGCTTTGTAAGTTCAAATGCAAGGATCTCTTTTGCTGTATTTAACTGACTGCCTTCCCAGCTGTCCATCTTGTCGATCTCTTCCAGTGGAAGGAAGGTCAGCATACGGATACATTTTAATACATCGGCATCTGCAACATTTCTCCAGTACTGGTAGAACTCAAATGGTGATGTCTTGTTTGGATCAAGCCATACAGCACCCTTCTGTGTCTTACCCATCTTCTTGCCCTCTGAGTTCAGAAGCAGGGTGATCGTCATGGCATATGCATCCTTGCCAAGCTTTCTACGGATCAGCTCTGTACCACCAAGCATGTTGCTCCACTGGTCATCACCACCGAACTGCATATTACAGCCATATTTCTGGAATAACTCATAGAAATCGTAGCTCTGCATGATCATGTAGTTGAACTCTAAGAAGCTTAAGCCCTTCTCCATTCTCTGCTTGTAGCACTCTGCACGAAGCATGTTGTTAACTGAGAAATGAGGGCCAACCTCACGAAGAACATCTACATAGTTCAGGTCAAGTAACCAGTCTGCATTATTTACAAGAAGTGCTTTGCCTTCTGAGAAATCAATAAAACGGCTCATCTGCTTCTTGAAGCATTCTACATTATGAGCGATCGTTTCTGTTGTCATCATCTGTCTCATATCGGTACGTCCGGATGGATCACCGATCATAGCTGTACCGCCACCGATAAGGGCAATCGGCTTATTACCCGCCATCTGTAAACGTTTCATCAGGCAAAGTGCCATGAAATGTCCTACATGAAGACTGTCTGCGGTTGGGTCAAATCCTATATAGAAAACAGCTTTTCCGTTATTTACCAGCTCTTTAATTTCTTCTTCATCTGTTGTCTGGGCAATCAATCCTCTTGCCACTAACTCATCATAAACCTTCATTTTTTCCTCCTGTAACAGCATCTGCTTAGATGCTGACCTTTTATATCATAATTATTATCTACTTTTTATTCTGTGTCCAACCGGCTACCGGCAAAATATATGTCTTCGACCACTTTCCGGCAGTTGTTTCATCTATAGTACACATACTTTGTGATTATACAACGAAATATAACACTTTGACAAGCCTGTACTTCCACAATCCCGTCAAC
>NZ_DS480329.1:0-99587 GCF_000154245.1 Clostridium sp. L2-50
ATTTCGAAAGTTCGAAGAATGTTGACCCTCTTGCCTCATAATGCTAAACTTAACTTATTTAAAAACCAACATTCATTTCAAAGACAGAAAGTTTCTATCCTTAGAACTTATGGAACAAACCTGTTTGAATGCCGGTACTTAGCGATCCACGAAGTGGGAGCTTAGAACCGCTGCATGAAAACAGAGCGAGAGCGATTTGCGTAATAAGTTACTAAGGATAGAAACTTTCGTCTGGGAAACGTGGGAAAGGAGACAACAACGATGAAGCTGTTTCATTTGTCGGATCTGCACATTGGCAAGATCGTAAATGGATATGAGATGTGGGAAGACCAGCGCTATGTGTTTGACCAGATCCTTGCATATGTAAGAGAAGAACAGCCGGATGCCGTGATGATCGCAGGAGATATCTATGACAAAGCAGTTCCATCCGCAAAAGCAGTAACAGAATTTGATGAATTCCTGACTGAACTTGCAGACAGCGGAACGATCATCCTCATTATCAGTGGCAATCATGATTCGGCAGAACGTCTGGATTTTGCCAGCAGTATCATGAAAAAGCAGAATATATATATGAAAGGAACCTATGGTGGAGAAGCCATGAAGGTGACGATGCAGGATAAATGGGGAGATGTGAATTTTTATCTGATGCCGTTTGTAAAGCCGTCAAACGTAAAAAATACATTATCGGATTTAACAGAAGAACCGGAGAAAGAGTCAGCAGCCTTAACATATACAGAAGCCATGCAGCAGGCAGTTGCAGCCATGCAAGTTGATCCGGGGAAAAGGAATGTACTGATCGCCCATCAGAACGTAACAAATAGTGGAGTGAACCGGCGGTCGGATTCGGAGACAATATCGATCGGTGGACTGGATAATATTGACCGTACTGTATTTGATATATTTGACTATGTGGCACTTGGACATCTTCATTCTCCACAGCAGATCGGAAAGCCGGAGATTCGGTACTGTGGCACACCGGTTATCTATTCTATGTCGGAAGCCGACGATCAGAAATCTGTCACAGTGGTAGAACTTGGAGAAAAAGGAAAGCTTTCGATCCGTGAACTGCCCCTGCACCAGCTTCATGCGTGGTACAATTTTACGGGTACACTTGATGAAGCCATGAGCCGGGAAGCAAATGAAGATTATGCGAGAATTGTGCTAACGGATAAGGAAACGATCATTGATGTTCAGGCGAGACTTCGGACCGTGTATAAGAACCTGATGTCAGTAGAATTCCAGATGGCAGATGGCAGCAGACCGGAACAGGAACGGACACTTGAGGATGTGAAGAATCTTGCACCTGATGAGGCATTTGCGGATTTCTATAACAGAAAGATGAAACGGGAGCTGTCCGATGAAAATGCGGTTTATATCAGACAGTTGATCCGGGATTATTATGAACAGAGACAGGGGTGAAGATGATGCGGCCACTGGTACTTACAATGGAAGCGTTTGGAACGTATATAGAAAAAACGGAGATTGACTTTCGAAAATTTGGGAAACAGGGACTTTTTCTGATCTCGGGAGATACCGGATCGGGAAAGACAACGATATTTGACGGAATCATGTATGCCCTTTACGGAGAGACCAGCGCAGGAAGCGGGAAGAATAACACCGGACGAAACGGTGAAATGCTCCGAAGTGATTTTGCAGATCCAAAGCAGCTTACTTATGTAGAGCTGTTATTTGAAAGCGGCGGTCATGAATATAAGGTCTGGCGAAGTCCGGCGTATGAGAGACCGGGATACAAATCCATGAAGCAGGCAGAAGTGCGCTGGATGGAGGATGGACAGGAGACAGAGCTGAAAGCGGCAGATATTGATGGTAAGCGGACAGCAGGGGTGATCGGCAGGGTAAGAGAGGTGCTGGGACTTACGGCCGATCAGTTCCGACAGGTTGCGATGATCGCACAGGGAGATTTTAAGAAGCTGTTAGTTGCGGATACGAAGACCCGAAGCGATATCTTTAAGACGATATTTGATACGAAGATTTATGAATATATCCAGAACAGGATCGCACAGGACTGTAAAGAGGCAGAGGGGGTCTATACAGAGCTTGTTGCAAAGGTAGATCGTACGATAGAGGGAGTAGAGCTGCCGGATGAAACGGAGCTTTATAAAACAGGGCTTCAGGATCTGCCGGAGCATCTGGAAAATCGTCATCTGGCATTTGATGATATTCTGGAAGAGCTGCACAGCCTGAATCAGATCGAAGAAAAGCAGGCGAAAGATCTGCATCATCAGATTGAGAGTTATACACAGACCAATAACCAATATGACAACTGGTATACAGCAATCGAGAAAAATAAGAGAATCATTGGTCAGACCTATGATGGCTATGTGGCACATCTCGATGCATACAGACAGGTGAAGCAGGAATTTGTCAGTGCAGAAGCACAGAATCATAGTATGGAAGCACAGTCTACAGAACCGCTTATGCTGAGACAGGCGGAGCTTCAGAAACAGGCAGATTCTTTTGTGCGGTTAAATGAGATGGAGAAAGAACTGCTGCTTGTGGAGCAGGTATGCCATCAGGCAGGAAAGAAAAGACAGGATATTCTTGCAACAAAGAAGAAACTTCAGAAGCAGACCGAGGAGCTGGAACAGATCGTGAATCCGGGTGACACTTCACAGGTGAAGCTTGAGAAGGTTCAGACAGAAAAGAAGCAGATTGCAGAACGTATGCAGCGGTTACAGGAGCTTGAAAAAGAATGTCTGGAGATTGATCATCTGGAAATTAAGAAACAGCAGATGGTGGTTGATAATCGGAGCGCATTTGAGAAGCGGAATCAGGCAAATGCGAATTACGAGGAAGCTATCAGAAATCGGAATGATCAGATCTGTGGAGAACTGGCAGCGAACCTACAGGAGGGAACACCGTGTCCGGTCTGTGGAAGTAAGACACATCCGGAAAAGGCACATTGTGACGGAGCTGTTGTAACAGAAGAAATGGTAAAGAAGCTTCGTGCTGCATTTGATCAGGCGGATGCTTCATTCAGACGAAAAGAAAATGAACTTGGAAGCCTGAATGGTCGTCTGGAAGAAAAACGGAATCAGACAACAGCAGCGGTTATGGAGATGGCAGCCTTTACCATACCGGATCAGACAGCACAGGCTGATGTTCTGATAGATGAGGTCAGAAAACTACATGTAATCTGGGAGAAAAGGACAGAGGAAACAGAAGCCAGACTGCGGACACTTGAGAAAGAGCACAGAAGTTATCAGGAACATAAAAGGCAGCTTGGCGAGCTTCGTTTGCAGATAAAAGAACTGGAAGAAACGGAAGTGCGGGTAACAGAGGAATATCAGGAGGCAGACCGGAGTTACACGGCAAAGCAGGCAGCCGCGGCACAGATGCGACAGGAGATCCGGGGGGATGAGTCGGATATCCTGAAGCAACTGCAACAGGTGAGAAATGAGATTGCCGAGGTGAACCGGAAGAAGACAGAGGCAAGAGATACTTATAATAAACTTGCAAAGGAACTCTCTGCACTGGAAACAAATCTGAAACGTGATGCAGAAGATCAGAATATGCAATACAGACAGGAATGGCAGTTGGAGAAAGATGTTCTTTCTGCACTTGAAACGGACAGCGGAGAAATGAACACATCTGTAAATGACGAAAGTGTGATACAGAAGCTTCCTGACAGCAATCAAGAAAATGATTTTGCAGATGAACAGGAACTGGAAAAGCAGGCAGGCGGCTACGGAGAATGTTATACACATTTCTGTACGACATCAACGGTTCTGCTTGAACAGATATCCGGGCAGATAGAACGCACGATCCGGAAGAAAAACAGTGTTGCCATCAGGCATGATGCAATCGCGGAACGATTAGTTAAGAATAAGGCAGCATACAGCAAATTAAAGAAGGATTATGGAGCATATCTGAATATCTATAAGAAATACAGTAAGCTTCAGGATCTTTCACAGGCCGCACTTGGTAATTATAAGCTGGAAACCTATATACAGGAGGTCTATTTTGACCGCATTATAGACAGTGCGAATCACAGACTGCGCCAGATCGTATGCAACCAGTTTGAGCTGAAACGCGGACAGAAGACTGCAGGAAACAGAGGGCTTGATTTGTTCGTGCTGGATCATCGGACGGGAAAAGAAAGAGATGTCAAAACACTGTCCGGCGGGGAAGCATTTGTAGCATCTCTGTCTATGGCACTTGGACTTGCCGATATTGTATCTGCAAATGCGGCAGGTGTAAGAATTGATACATTATTTATCGATGAAGGCTTTGGCTCACTGGATTCTGATATTCTGGAGCAGGCATTAAATGTACTGGCTGAGTTGTCCGAGTCCGATCATCTGGTTGGTATCATATCTCATGTGGAAGAGCTGAAGCATCGTATCGACCGCCAGATCCTGGTTACTAAGGATCATCAGGGCGGCAGTCATGTGGAGATACAGGTGTAAAAAATATACCCCACTGATCATAGGAAGATATCTGCTTACAGGCATTTGTATGATCAGTGGGGCATTTTTTAATATTTTACAGGAATTCCGTTTACGGATACTTCATCTGTGATCTCGATTACGATACATTTCCGTCCATCGATCTCACGGGTCTCTACGAGATCGGCGCGGTCAGGATTGACCTTGATCACAACCTCCGGAGTCTTTACTTCAAATGATTTTGTACTGGCGATATTATTTGCATAGAGCTGTACTTTTCCCGGAGCCGGTGCAGGCAGCGTCTCTTCGGAACCTTCGGCAACCGGACGCTGGTTCACGGAAGCAGCAGCGGCGCGATCAAAGTTTGCATCAAAGGTCTGCAGTTTTTCTTCGGATACTCCCGAGGTTTCCAGAAGATTCTTTAATGAATTTCTGGATAAGGTCAGTGGCTCCGGACTATCTTTTTGTTCCTCGATCATTTCATTCAGATTCTCATGGATATTCCGGATCACTTCATAATCACAGTCCATTCCGAGTGTATCGGTGATGATCGTCTGGAACGCCTCTTTCTGATTACCGGCAGTTACAGGCATTCCCGTTCCGAGAATATAGCGGATAAATTCTTCATGGATTTCCTCCGGCTTCTTCGTATAGTAGAGGACATTATGGATATCGGCTGTCCGGTCGATAAATGCAGGGAACAGGAAACCGATATCAGGAACATCCACGATCCAGTCACGGATACGGTTGTGGAAGGTGTTCTCCGAATCAAAATAACTAAGTCCTGCCTTTGACAGATTAACATGGCAGATACAGCACATGATGTATTCGTAGATCTCATCCGAGGCATCATCCATTGTCAGTCCGTCTGTGGTCTTTCCGGGTACGTCATATATATCATGGATCAGCAGGATCAGATAGTTTCCGGTATAGTCATAATTCTCGATTACCTTATCATAGAACTGGTCGATCAGTTCATCATCCTCTAATTTGCTGTTACGCAGCTTTAACAGAAATTCCTGCGTACCGCCGTCAAATTCCGAATCTGTGGGAAACGGCATCGTGATCAGATTCTTTCCGATCGAGCCGGACAGATTTTTCTTAAAGATCTCAAAATATTTAAATGCTTCCTCCTCCGGCAGAGAGAGAAATGCTTCCTTCATTGTCGCAATTTTACGTCTGTCACCATCCACATAGCAGCCACAGATCTTATCGATCGAACAGGTAGCCTGCGCAAACTGATGCCGGATTTCCAGAACCTCTTTCTTTGTCATATGTATCAAACTCCTTTATAAAAACTTTAATAGTGCATTATGTGTTTCATGCATTCTATGCATTTAAAAAATCTAAAATAAGCCTAATAAGTGTATCACCTAAAAAAAACAAAGACAAGAATTGACATCCATAACTTTTAATATTTCACATGGTTAACAATGATATTTAGATTTGTAAAAACAAATGTGTAATAAGTATATTGCCATACCAATATACAGATAGAAGTGTGGAATGATATATTTCATGTAGCAAACCTATCCGAGTGCCGGTACTTAAGTTGCGTCTTTTGCAACTTTATGTACCGCTGCATCGAGGATAGAACGAGAGTGATTTGCGAAATGAAGATATATCATTCCACACTTCTATCGTCCCCACATCTTAATAAATCTTAAGGATATCCCAAATTGTATCTTAATGGTAGAAAGCCTTACAATGATACCGTCAAAGAAAGATATGGAAAATATCAGCGGTTTGCTGTATCCTAAAAAGGAATGCGTGGTGCGCACACGTACCCGATAAGATACAGACAACAATCATATTTTCGGACGAGGAGAAAAGAAATGTATAATATACTAATTTGCGATGATGAGAAAGATATCGTATCAGCTTTAAAGATTTACCTGAAAACATCCGGCTACAATATTTATGAAGCTTACAACGGAAAAGAAGCGTTAGAGCAGATCAAAGAGCATGACATCCATTTGGTGTTAATGGATATCATGATGCCGGAGATGGATGGGATCACAGCGATGTTAAAGATCCGCGAGGAGACGAATCTGCCGGTTATCCTTCTGACCGCAAAGAGTGAAGATACAGATAAGATCCTTGGACTGGAAGTGGGTGCAGATGATTACATTACCAAGCCGTTTAATCCGGTAGAGGTGATCGCCAGAGTGAAATCGCAGCTTCGAAGATATATGCAGCTTGGAAGCGGACAGATCAAGAAAGATGCGATCGTGATCGGGGGAATTGAGTTGAATGATAATTCCAAGCAGGTTACGGTCGATGGCAAACTGGTCAGTCTGACACCGACAGAATATGATATTTTAAGACTTCTGATGGAACATCCGGGACAGGTATTTTCACCGAGAGATATTTACAAGGAAGTCTGGAAAGAAACACCGCTCGGAGCCGAAGGTTCGGTAGCTGTCCATATCCGTCATTTGCGTGAAAAGATAGAGATTAATCCCGGAGAACCAAGATATATCAAGGTGATCTGGGGCAGAGGTTATAAGATGGAATATCAGTAAACCTCTATACAGTCTGACAGGAATGGAGAATGCGAAACATGAATAAGTTAAAAAATAACAATCCCTTTAAATTACTGATCTATACGTTATTTTTTATCACCTGCAGCGTTGGATTTATATTGGGTTATGTACTGCTTGATATGTATGAAGCCGGAATATTTCAGGGCAGATCGGAATCGGAGCTGCGGGCAGAACTGGAAGCGGATTATCAGAGCGAGATGTTGACTACCTGTGTGAATCGTGGTGCCGAGTATATTAGAAATACTCTGGATATCAGTTACAGTGATGATGAATGGGGAGACTATGAATACGATCCCGATGCTTTGCAGAAAAAGGATATGAATCATGATAATGTTGTCGATGCAAGTGATTTTCTGATGCTGTTGTCGGAAAAGGAAAATGCATTTGATAAATATGATCGTACCTATAAAGAGGATTTGGAGAAAATATATGGATATGCGAAAACAGATCTGTATGTGAGTGTTGGTGATGATTGGGATTCTTCAAAAACGGGTGAATCAAATTCCATTATGCTGGCGCAGACAGATAATCTGCCGGAAAAAGCATTAGTATATGGAGTTTTAGGAGAGAAAGCAGTTGTCAGTACGACGACCGGTATTCCTACAGGAAAGATTCTGAGATATGATACCTATAAGGAAGCACAGAGTATCGGTGTGGAAAAAGAAGGAAACAATTATAATTATGTTAACCTGCGTATGCCGGATGAAGCAGCTCTTTCCAGGTCAGAGGTGTCTGATGATTATGGAATTGATCTGAGTGATCTGGAGGGAAATACCACAGATACGGAAGCAGAGACGGAAGCCGAAACCAAGAATTCAGGAATATCGGAAGAGTCTGCAACATCAGAAGATTCAACAACAATGGAGGAGGAAATAGAGAGTTCCGGTTCATACAATACGCCGGAGGGAGTAACGATTTCTTATAATAGAAATCAGATAGCGATCACAGCAAACGGAACGACAAAGCAGTACGAGTATTATGCGGAGGATGATATGTATTATCCGATCATAAAAGATGGATATACCGTAATCGTTGGCAATTATGCAGGAGACGATATTACGATATATGCTTCCGGTAATTTATATATCGACGGCACATCTGACGTTTCTTCACGTATGAATAAGAGCCTACAGGCGATCAGCAAGGCTGCTTCGGGAAAGAACAGAATCCTGCTCTTCTTTGGACTTGATTTTGTTTTGTGTATCATATTCATGATCACAAGTATGGTATTATCCGGTAAAGACGGTGTTGTAAGAAAAACAGAAAAGGTTCCGGTTGAAATTATATTGACTGGAATAGTCGTTTTGATAAGTCTGTTGATTGCTTTTGCACAGAATATCAGTTATTCCTTATCATATGCTTATTATAGTTACAGCGGTACAGACCGGCTTCATTATTTTATTGATAGCAATATTACAGGACATGATATTGAGACTATTGTATGTCTGATCGGTTTGGGTTGTATCTGTACGGTCGGACTTTTACTGATCAACAATCTGATCGCAAGAGTCAAACAGTCGAATCTGCTTAATACATCATGGATTGTCAGACTGGGTCGCAAACTATTTGGAAAATCGGGAAAGATAACCGCATTTTTCCGGTATGTATTCAGCAAGGTTCCATTTATAATAAAAGCGTTCCTTTTGTATATCGTAATTACGATCGTTGAAATTATAGTAGCATTGCTTGTTTTTAATGCTGTATATATAAATGAAGCTGGATTTATTGTATTAATGCTGTTGAAGATCATCTGTGCAATTGCCTATATGGCATTTGTCTGTATGATGCAGGAGCTTTTCCAGGGTGGTGACAAGCTTGCAAAGGGCGAGTATGGTCATAAGGTAAATACAAGATTCATGTTTGGAAAGTTCAAAGAACATGGCGAGAATCTGAATCATATCAATGAAGGTGTCCAGCTTGCGGTAGATGACCGGATGAAAAGTGAACGGATGAAGACGGAGCTTATCACGAATGTATCGCATGATATCAAGACACCGCTTACTTCTATTATTAACTATGTCGATCTGCTTCAGAAGGAGGATATTGAAAAAGAACCTGAGGCTTCTTATATAGAAGTAATAGCAAGGCAGTCAGCAAGGTTAAAAAAACTGATCGTGGATCTTGTGGATGCTTCTAAGGCATCGACCGGAAATGTAAAGGTAGAGCTTGTAAACATGGATGCGAATATGATCGCAGAACAGGCATCCGGTGAATATATTGACAAATTGATGCAGAAGAACATCACGCTGGTAACGAATCTCGCAAAGGATCGCGCAGGGATCGAAGCAGATGGCAGACACCTCTGGAGAGTATTTGATAATCTATTAAATAATGCATTCAAATATACGATGCCGGGGACTCGGTTATATGTAAATACTTATATAACCGATGAAGATGGAAATGTGATCCGTGATCTTAAAAAGAGCATCAAAGAACCTGCGAAGGTATGTATAGAGTTCAAGAACATATCAGAAGCACCGCTGAATATTTCAAGTGATGAACTGATGGAACGCTTTGTAAGAGGTGACAGTTCCAGAAATACAGAGGGAAGCGGACTCGGCTTATCCATTACAAGAAGCCTGTGTCAGCTTCAACATGCGGATTTTAACATTGTGATCGATGGAGATCTGTTTAAGGCTGTGATTACATTTGCATACTGTAAAGAACCACAGGAAGATCAGGATGTGGATCAGACAGAAGCTGCAGAAGCCATAGATATTGAACAGTAGTCACCGGGATTCGGAAAAAACAGTTATTTGTTCACAAAATATATAAATAATTATTGACAACTAACGAATGTTAGAATATACTAACCAACATAAGAACGTAGTAGTTATATTTATTGATATAAAAATGGAGGAATAAAATGATTGTTCAGGAAATCCGTAATGACAATGTGTTTGGTTATGTAAGATATCAGGGAGAACCAAACCGGAAGGATGCAGTGATCGAGAAGCTTAGAAAACAGGGATTTCGCATTACAAAACAGAGATGCATTCTGTTAGATATTATTCTGGATGAAGACTGTTCTTCTTGTAAGGAAATATATTACAAGGCTGTCAAAAGAGATGACAGCATAGGAATCGCAACGGTATACAGAATGGTGAACACTCTGGAAGACATAGGTGTGATCAGCAGAAAGAATATGTACAAGGTTGCGTGTTTCTAAAAATGGGATCATCCCCCACCGGAATGTACACTCAGGTGTAAAAACACATACAAACATACAAACGGGACATCCACAATGGCGTGGATGTCCTTTTTTGTGTATCGTAGTTCTGTAGTTGCCCCTGCAGCCTCCTGTATAATAAGCCTGACTTGCTAAGTTTCTATTCGACTCGCACGCCGATTTGTCAGCAGTCGCCCTAACTCACCCTTATGGGTTCAAACAAGGGCTTGGTGCTGACAGCTAGTGCAAGTCTCATAAACGAAACTACGCAAATGTCAATACTTATTATACAGGAGATTGCAGGGGCAACTACGAAACTACGATGCACAAAAAATTAAGGCAGCTACAAATGTGAAATTTTCATATTTGTGGTTGCTTTTTTTAGTTAAGTAGTATAGAATTACCCTATAAGTGGAGTGAAGTGGTGGATTGGTGCCACAAAGTGGAGGAAATGAGTCGAAAGAAGGTGGAATGAGTGTCCAAGTGTTTAACAGGTGAATATGAACACAGATTAGATACCAAAGGGCGACTTATCATGCCATCCAAGCTTAGAGAGGAACTCGGCTGCACCTTCATGATCACAAAAGGTCTGGACAATTGTCTGTATGTTTATCCGAATGATGAATGGCAGCAGTTTGCGGACAAGCTGAACCAGCTCCCGATGACGAATAAGAGTGCGAGACAGTTCAAGCGTTTCTTCAACTCAGGAGCAGTAAAGTGCGAAACGGATGCACAGGGTCGAGTGATCATTCCACAGACACTTCGTACATTTGCCAATATCGAAAAAGATGTTGTCATCATAGGTAACGGAGAAAAAGCAGAAATCTGGAATAAGGAAGCATGGGATGAGATCAATAATGAAGAATCCCTGAATATGGATGAGATTGCAGACAAGCTGGACGAACTGGATTTCAGAATATAAGGACAGAAGTGGTAGTTATGGAATTTAAACATACATCGGTTTTACTGGATGAAACCATTGAAAATTTGAATATCAAACCGAATGGTGTTTATATGGATGGAACCCTTGGGGGAGCCGGACATTCGAGAGAAATAGCGAAAAGACTTGGATCGGATGGTCATCTGATCGGCATCGATCAGGATGGTGAGGCGATCGCGACAGCGAAAGAACGACTGGCAGAGTACGGTGATCGTATCACAGTCGTAAGAGATAACTATCAGAATTTTAAAAGCATACTAGACGAGCTAAATATAAGTCAGGTGGACGGGATACTGCTGGATCTCGGCGTATCTTCATATCAACTCGATAATGCGGATAGAGGATTCACATATCGGGTTGATGCTCCCCTTGATATGCGTATGGATGATCGCCAGACAAAGACTGCGAAGGATATCGTAAATGGATATACCGAGCAGGAGCTCTTTCATATACTTAAGGAATATGGCGAAGAACGATTTGCAAAAAGCATTGCATATCATATTGTGAAATATCGTGAGAATAAAGAGATAGAAACGACAGAAGAATTAAACGATATCATCCGTGGATCGATTCCCGCAAAAGTAAGAAATGCTCAGGGACATCCTTCAAAGCAGACATTTCAGGCGATTCGCATCGAATTGAATCATGAGCTTGAAGTACTGACGAATTCCATTGATGGAATGATCGACTGTTTAAAACCGGGCGGAAGATTATGTATCATCACATTCCATTCGTTAGAAGACAGGATTGTGAAAAATGCATTTCGTAAAAATGAAAACCCGTGCATTTGTCCACCGAATTTTCCGGTGTGCACATGCGGAAGAAAATCAAAAGGAAAAGTGATAACAAGAAAACCGATTCTTCCAACAGAAGAAGAAATGGAAATAAATTCAAGATCCAAAAGTGCAAAACTCAGGGTGTTTGAAAAAGGTATGAATATATAAAAGGGGTGTTTTAAAATGTCAGAAAGACGGAATCACTACTACATAGACGGAAGTACGGTTCGAAAGCTGGATTATTCAGCAGAACCGGTCAGAAGAGAATATGAACCTGTAAGGAAAACTGAGATGCCGGAACGTCATCCTGCCGGAAGAAGACCGGAGAGACAGACAGCAGCACCTGCAAGAAAGCAGATGCCACAGAGAAAGAAACAGGTAAGAACAAAACAGGCACCGGCTGTCAGACAGAGAGACAGAAGATGGGTAGATGAATTAAGGCATGGACTGTTCTTGACATTTGCGGTAATATGTGCAGTAGGATTATGTTTTATTGTACTGAAATTATCTGCAGATGTAAAAGAAAGCAAGAAAGAGGTTACAAGCCTTCAGAGCCAGCTGAATGAACAGCTGAATGCAAATGCAGAATACAGCTCAGGTCTGGACAGCATGACAGATCTGGATGAAATATATAAGATCGCTACAACAGAACTTGGTATGACATATTCAAAGCCGGGACAAACTGTTTATTATTCACAAAACAGCGATGATTATGTTGTACAGTACAAGAACATTCCTGAGACTAAATAAGCCTCAGGAAATTTTGCGTTATGCAGGAGCAGGAAGAACAGCATAACAGAAAATATTTTATAAAGGTGGAACTATATGTCAATAAAAGGAAAACAGTTCTTAAAAAGAATGAAGACAAGACTGCTTATCATTTTTTTCGCGGCAGTAATATTCTTTGCGGTATTAGTTGCAAGAGTTATTTATATCAGTGTTGCAAAAGGTCAGGAGTATCAGGAGGAAGTGCTGGATCAGAAATCTTATGATAGTCTTGATATACCATTTGAACGGGGAGATATCGTAGACCGAAACGGAAATGTTCTTGCAACAAGCGAGAAGGTATATAATCTTATACTTGAGCCAAAAAATATTCTGCGGACAGAAGCAGGCAAGAAAGCAACAAAGGCTGCGCTGATAAAATATTTCAACATGGAAGAATCGAAGTTCGATGAGTGTATGCAGAATACGGATTCCTTTTACAGTGTCGCCATGAAGGGACTTGCTTATACAGATGTGAAAGCCTTTCAGGAATTTTGCAGTACAAAAGACGGCGCAGATGTGATCGGTGTGCGCTTTGAAGAGGAATATAAAAGAAAATATCCAAATGGCAGTCTTGCCTGCCATTTGCTTGGTTATACAGTAAGCGGAAATGTCGGACAGGGTGGAATCGAAGGCTACTATAACAGCTATCTGAATGGCGTAAACGGTAAGACCTACGGATATCTGACAAATGATAATACCGTAGAATCGGTTACGGTGCCCGCGCAGAATGGATATACAGTAGTATCGACTATCGATCTGAATATTCAGAAGATCATTGAAGATAATATAGAAGAATACATGAAAACGACCGGCGCAAAGAAGATCGGTGTTATTGCGATGGATCCGGATACAGCAGAGGTTCTCGGTATGAGTACATCTTACAGCTATGATCCGAATGAGCCGATGGATACAGATGCGCTTCGTAATATGAAAGTTACTGTTACAGAGAGTACAGAGGCTGCGACGGAAGACAGCAGTGAAGAAGGATCTTCTGAGGACACTACAGATGCAACAACGGAAGAACCGAAAGATCCGGAAAAGATCACATATGATTTTTCATCCATGACAGATGATGAATTTAAGAAGACGATCGATGATCTGACAAGTGATCAGACATATGAAGCCTTAGATGCGGTTTGGAGAAATTACTGTATCAGTGATATCTTAGAGCCGGGTTCTACATTTAAACCGTTTACGATTGCAGGAGCGATTGAAGATGGTGTGGTCAAAGACGGAGATACATTTTATTGTAAGGGTTACGAGATCGTAGCGGATGGTACAGATCCGATCTATTGTCATAACCGAACTGGTGACGGTACACTTACATTAAAGCAGGCATTAGAACAGTCCTGTAACGTGGCATTAATGCAGATTGCAAAGTCAGAAGGAAAAGAAACCTTTTCCAAGTATCAGGATATATTTAATTTTGGAAGCCAGACAGGTATCGATCTTTCCGGTGAGGGAAGCGGACTTGTATATTCGGAAGAAAATCTGAATCCGGTTGAGCTTGCTACTTCATCCTTTGGACAGGGTATCAATGTAACAATGATCCAGATGGCAGCGGCCTTTTGTTCATTGATCAACGGTGGTAATTATTATACACCTCATACGGTCAGACAGATTGTAGATGAGGATGGAAGCATCATAGAGAACAATGAACCGGAACTTGTTCGTAAGACAGTATCAAAGAGCACATCGAATCTGATGAAGCAGTATATGGCCGGCGTAGTTACTGAGGGTACCGGTTCCAGAGCAGCGGTTGAAGGCTATACGATCGGCGGTAAGACAGGTACAGCAGAAAAGATCCCGAGAAATAAGGGAAATTATGTATTATCATTTATAGGATTTTCACCTGTAGAGAATCCACAGATCATGCTCTATGTAGCAGTAGATGAGCCGGATGTAGAGAGTCAGTCTACATCAGGTGCCGGAGCACTTTTATTTCATGCAATCATGGAAGATCTGCTTCCGTATATGAATGTATATCAGAGCAGTGATGAAGATGTAACCTATAATGGTAAAGATGAACCGATCAGTTCTCCATTTGAAGGTGATGTAGAAGATTCGACAGGAGAAGCTTCTTCTACAGAAGAAAGTACAGCAGAAGACGATACCACAGAGGATGATACAACAGCGTCATCCGAGGACACAACAGAGGGTACGACAGAAGCCAAGGTTACAGATGAATAAAAATGGAAATATCCGGGACATTATCGCCGGTGGCATATTTGTCCGGGAAAAGTAATAAGATATAAGGATAAACAAACGCGGCGGTCAGCATGAAGCTATATAGTTTTAACCGACGTAAGATATATTTTATGTGTATCGCACTGGTAATGGCAGCGGTATTGCTGATGGGAAGACTCGCATATCTGATGGTTGCAAAAGCAGACTATTATGACAGCGCAGCGACACAACTTCACGAAAGAGAGCGAAGCATCAAGGCGCCGAGAGGAAAGATATATGACAGAAATGGCAACATTCTGGCTGATAACAAGGCAGTCTGTTCTGTATCTGTTATCCACAGCCAGATTGAAGATGAGGAAGAAGTTATCCGTGTCTTAAATGAACGTCTGGATAAGGCTGAAGCGGATATCCGCAAAAAGGTGAAAAAGGTTTCATCGAGAGAATTGATAGCAGCCAATATAGATAAAACAACCGGAGATGCCATAA
This sequence comes from Clostridium sp. L2-50, assembly GCF_000154245.1. NCBI lineage: Bacteria > Bacillati > Bacillota > Clostridia > Eubacteriales > Clostridiaceae > Clostridium > Clostridium sp. L2-50. Next base: position 15,282 of record NZ_DS480329.1, read on the forward strand.
GAGAATTGAATGTTGCCGGAATTAAGGTTGACGAGGACTATAAAAGGTATTATCCTTATGGAAGTCTTGCTTCCAAGGTCCTTGGATTCACAGGATCTGACAATCAGGGTATTGTCGGTCTTGAGGTATGGTATAATGCGATATTGGCAGGAGAAGATGGCAGCATCCGTACAGTAACGGATGCAAAAGGAATCGAATTACCAAATGTAAAGGAAACGAGAGTAAGTCCTGTACCGGGAGATAATCTGGTACTTTCAATGGACTTGACAATACAAAAATATGCAACACAGGCAGCGCTTGCTGTTATGGAAGAAAAGCAGGCAAAACGTGTGGCGATGATTATCATGAATCCGAAAAATGGCGAGATATATGCCATGGTTGATGTTCCGGAGTATGATCTGAACCATCCGTTTCAGTTAAATACAGGGATTGACGGTTATGAGAGTATGACGGAAGCGCAGAAGATGGATGCGCTGAATAATATGTGGCGTAATTTTACAGTCAGTGATACTTATGAACCGGGATCGACATTTAAGATTGTAACAGCGACGGCGGCATTGGAGGCAGGAACAGTGTCCTTATCCGATACCTTTTACTGTCCGGGATATAAGATCGTAGAGGATCGACGGATTCGATGTCATAAGACGACGGGGCATGGTTCGGAAGACTTCCGGCATGCACTGATGAATTCCTGTAATCCGGCATTTATGACGATCGGGGAACAAACAGGAGCCACGAATCTGTATCAGACCTATCAGAAGCTTGGCTTGTTTCAGAAAACCGGGATTGATCTTCCGGGTGAGGCAAATTCCATTATGCATAAGCTTTCCGATATCGGGCCGGTGGAACTGGCAACAATGTCATTCGGACAATCGATTCAGATATCACCGATCCAGTTTGTGACAGCAGCAGCTACTGTTATAAATGGTGGAAATAAGATTACACCGCATATCGGTATGAAGGTGACGGATGCAGATAATCAGGTGACAACAAATCTGGAATATCCGGTCACAGAACAGGCAGTCAGCAGTGAAACATCAGCATTGATGCGGGATCTGTTGGAATCGGTAGTAGCGGAAGGCGGTGGAAGTAAAGCCCAGGTTGAAGGCTACAGGATCGGTGGCAAGACAGCAACCAGTGAGAAATATCCCAGAGGAACGGGAAAATACATATCATCGTTCATAGGTTTTGCACCGGCGTATGATCCGCAGATAATGGCATTTGTTATGATCGATGAACCGATGGGCATATATTATGGCGGTACTATTGCAGCTCCGGTTGTACAGGAAGTTTTTTCCAATATTCTGCCATACTTGGGAATACAGAAGGAAGAATAAGAAAGTTACCTCATACATGAGGAAAAAATATAGCCGTTTCATAAAAAATGGCAGGTAAGGAGTACAAAAAATGAACTTGGATTTTTCAATTATTTTACCGATACTTATAGCATTTGGAATCAGTGTGGTGTTAAGCCCGATCGTAATTCCGTTTTTAAAGAAACTGAAATTTGGACAGTTTGTACGAGATGATGGCCCGGAAACGCATTTGAAGAAGTCAGGAACCCCGACGATGGGTGGTTTGATCATTCTGCTCAGTTTGGTGATCACCTCGTTATTTTATATGAAAGATTATCCGGATATTCTGCCGGTGTTATTTGTAACACTTGGTTTTGGATTGATTGGATTTCTCGATGACTACATTAAGGTAGTGATGAAACGTTCCATGGGGCTTCGTGCTTGGCAGAAGATGTTGGGACAGTTCGTTGTAACTACCATATTTGCATATTATATTGAGAAATATACCGAGATCAACAATGAGATCATTATTCCGTTTATCGGGAAGACAGTTGTTCTTAATAAGTGGTTTTACATCGTATTACTGTTCTTTGTAGTACTTGGAACTGTAAACGGAGCAAATTTTACAGACGGATTAGATGGCCTTGCATCATCTGTAACAGCGCTGATCGCTACATTCTTTACAGTTGTTGCAATCGGAACCGGTTCAGGACTTGCACCGATCTCCTGTGCAGCTACGGGAAGTTTATTAGGATTCCTTGTTTATAACGTATACCCGGCAAGAGTGTTCATGGGTGATACCGGCTCACTTGCGCTTGGAGGATTTGTAGCATCGATCGCATATATGCTTAAGATGCCGTTATTTATTCTGATCGTGGCATTCATTTATTTTATAGAAGTATTATCGGTTATCATTCAGGTAGTTTCATTCAAGCTGACCGGAAAACGAGTGTTCAAAATGGCACCGATCCATCATCATTTTGAGCTTTCCGGATGGCCTGAGACAAAGGTTGTATCAATATTTGCGATAGTAACAGCCGTGCTTTGTGTTGTAGGTTTACTGGCTGTTTAATACGGAGGATATGAAAAATGAATTTTAAAAATGCTTTAGTGGCAGGTACAGGTAAGAGCGGAATCAGTGCGGCAAAGCTTCTGATCGCGCACGGCGTAAAGGTTACGTTGTTTGATGAAAACGAAAAAAGAGATAAGAATGATCTGATGGAGAAGCTTTCCCGGTCGGAGCTTGTTACGATCCTTCTTGGGAAATTAACAGATGAAGTATTGAAGCAGACAGATATTATGGTTATAAGCCCCGGTATTCCGGTTGATTCTGCTTTTGTAGAAGAAGTAAAAAAAGCAGGTATTCCGGTATGGAGTGAGATTGAACTTGCATATTATTTCGGTAAAGGTAAGATCGCTGCGATCACAGGAACCAATGGCAAGACAACCACAACTGCACTTGTCGGAGAGATCGTCAAAGCATGGAATCCAAAGACTATCGTAGTCGGAAATATCGGTATCCCATATACAGAGCTTTGCGATACAACAGATGACGACAGTGCGACAGTAGCGGAGATCAGCAGCTTTCAGTTAGAAACGATCGTGGATTTTCATCCAAATGTCAGTGCTGTCTTAAATCTTACACCGGATCACCTGAATCGTCATTATACATTTGAGAATTACGGAAATGTCAAGAAATCGATTACAAAAAATCAGACAGAAGAAGATGTGGTTGTATTAAACTATGATGATGAACATACAAGAGCAATGGCAGAGGGGATTCGTCCGAGAGTTGTATATTTCAGCAGACTGGAGAAGCCTGCCGGAGGTGTATATGTAGAGGATGGTCATATCAAGATTGAAGCAAACGGAGAAAAGATTGATGTTCTTGCGTTAAAGGATCTGATCCTGCTTGGGGCACATAATGTTGAAAATGTACTTGCAGCTGTCGGTATCTCATATTATATGGGAGTGCCGGTTAATATTATTCGTGATGTTGCAGTAAGCTTTAAGGCTGTAGAGCATAGAATAGAGTATGTAAAGACTGTAGCTGGCGTGGATTATTATAATGATTCCAAGGGAACGAACCCGGATGCAGCCATCAAGGGAATTCAGGCAATGGTAAAACCAACCTATCTGATCGGTGGAGGTTATGATAAAGGCTCTACTTATGATGAGTGGATTGATGCATTTGACGGAAAAGTCAGATGCCTTGTTCTGATCGGTCAGACAGCGAAGAAGATTGCAGAGACTGCCAAAAAACACGGATTCCATAATATTGTATTTGAAGACGATCTGTTAGAAGCAGTAAAATATTGTCATGAAAATGCAAAAGATGGGGAAGCAGTTCTCCTTTCTCCGGCATGTGCAAGCTGGGGAATGTTCGACAATTATGAACAGCGAGGAAGAATGTTCAAAGAATATGTCCGCGATTTTAAGGAGTGAAATATTTGAATGACAGAAACAGGAAAACAGATACAAATGAGATAGATAGCAGAAAACAGCCGTTATGGTACAGCGGACGCTACTTCGACTATCCGCTGTTTGGAATTGTATTGGGGCTTGTCCTGTTCGGGCTGGTTATGGTATACAGTACCAGCTCATACCGGGCGGATGAATTGTATGACGACAGTACATATTTTGCAAAACGACAGCTTGTTTTTGAACTTGTTGCACTGGTTGGAATGTTTCTGGTATCCAAGATTGATTATCGCAGATATGCGAGATACTCCAAATATTTTCTGTATGTGGCAATAGCACTTCTGGTGCTGGTGTACATTATAGGAAGTGCGAGTCATGGTTCGACCAGATGGATATATATCGGAGCATTTGGCTTTCAGCCATCCGAATTTGCAAAGCTGGCACTGATCGTTTATACAGCAGATATTTGTACCAGAAAACCCCGAAGCCTGAATACGATCAAGGGACTTGCAAAGATGCTCCTGCTTCCGCTCATAACGATCGTGTTGATCGCGATCGAGAACTTGAGTACGGCGATCATCTGTTTTGGGATCGTGATGATCATTGTATTTGTAGCGAGCCCGAAGAACTGGCATTTTATATTGATGGGCGTTCTGGGAATCCTGATGTGTGTGGTATTTATCGCTACAGCAGGATACCGTGCAGATCGTATCCGTATCTGGCTTGCTCCGGAGAAATACGATGATGGATACCAGACCATGCAGTCGCTATACGCGATTGGTTCCGGTGGATTCTTTGGCAGAGGGCTTGGAAACAGTATTCAGAAGATGGGATTTATTCCGGAATCACATAATGATATGATATTTTCTGTTATATGTGAGGAACTGGGCTTATTTGGAGCTGTGCTTACGATCATAATGTTTATTTTACTGATCTACAGATGTACAGTGCTTGCTATCAATTCAGGTGATCGATTTGGAGGATTGATAGCGGTTGGGGTCATGGCACATATTGCAGTACAGGTATTGATCAATATCAGTGTTGTTACAAATACGATACCTCCGACAGGTGTGCCGCTTCCGTTTATCAGTTACGGTGGCAGTTCGATTTTCTTCCTGTTACTTGAAATGGGACTGATGTTTGCAGTTGCAAGGCAGATAAAACCGGGAAGATAGAAGATGTAGTATAGGATGAATGTAGATATGCAGAAAGAACAGAATGTGCAAAAATCTGAACAGAAGAAAAAGAAGAAAGCCGGAAAGATATTTTTGATCATTTTGGCTGCATTATTGTTGCTGTGCATGGGTGCATACATTTATGTTATAAAGTCCTATAGCCTGACGAAGATACAGGTGTCCGGAAATGTCCATTACACAAAGGATGAAGTGATCGACATTGTTACAAAAGGAAAGAAAGCAGACAATACATTATTTTTCTATATTGAAAACAAACTTCATCCGGTAGAGGATGTAACGTTTGTTGATAAGTTTCAGCTAGAGGTGATCGGTAAGCATACAGTGACTATCACAGTATATGAGAAATCCATGGCAGGCTGTGTGATTTATATGGATCAGTATATTTATTTTGATAATGACGGCCGTGTGCTTGAGACTTCGGCTGAGAAGCTTCCTGATGTGCCATGTATACAGGGACTCAAATTTGATCGTATCGTTGTAGGAGAGAAGCTCCCGGTAACCAATGATGCGATGTTTCAGGAGATTCTTACCATGACACAGTTGATTGATAAGAACGAGCTCCTGATCGATGAGATCCGGTTCAACAGTGATAACGAGATTGTCTTGTATAAGGATAAGATAAAGATTGAACTTGGAAGCGGGACCGGTCTTGAGGACAAGCTGATGAATCTGGAAAGTATTCTTGCAAAACTTGAAGGAAAAAGCGGAACATTGGACCTGACAGACTATACGGCAGGCACAGGAAATGCAATATTTAAGGAAAATAAGTAAAATTTACGATAAAAAGTTGTTGCGTTATTTATAAAAAAATCGTATTATTAAGATATTAATGCGATTATATAGATGTACACTCCTCATACTTTTGCCACGCGGATAATATTTTCGCGGAGAAGTATTTTATGACAGAATAGAAAACTGGGGGTAGGAGCGTACGTACAAGAAATAAAAGAAATATATAGAAGGAGGAAATAACCTTGCTCGAAATAAAGTCTAACGATGAGAGAACACCAGCTAGAATACTGGTAATTGGAGTGGGTGGCGCAGGTAACAATGCGGTAAACAGAATGATTGATGAAAATGTAGAGGGTGTTGAGCTGATAGCGATCAATACCGATAAGCAGGCACTTTCATTAAGCAGAGCCACAACTAAGATTCAGATTGGTGAGAAGCTGACAAAGGGACTTGGTGCAGGTGCAAAGCCTGAGATCGGTGCCAGTGCAGTTGAGGAGAATAGAGAAGAAATTGTTGATATTATAAAGGATGCCAACATGGTATTTGTAACCTGTGGTATGGGTGGTGGAACCGGAACAGGTGCTGCACCGGTTGTAGCCGAGATGGCAAGAAATCTTGGTATACTGACCGTTGGTGTAGTAACAAAGCCTTTTGGTTTTGAAGGAAAGCCACGTATGAAGAATGCGATGGATGGTATTGCAAGATTAAAAGAGAATGTGGATACCCTGATTGTTATTCCAAATGATAAGTTACTGCAGATTTGTGATAAGAGAACAAGTATTCCTGATGCGTTAAAGAAAGCAGATCAGGTTCTTCAGCAGGGTGTTCAGGGTGTAACAGATCTGATCAATAAACCGGGTCTTATCAACCTTGACTTTGCTGATATCCAGACAGTTATGAGAGATAAGGGTATTGCACATATCGGTATCGGTTCAGCAAGCGGTGAGAATAAAGCAGTTGATGCGATCAAAGAGGCTATGGATTCACCATTACTGGAGACAACCGTATCAGGTGCAACCGATATTATTGTAAACTTCTCAGGAAATATTGGCATCGTAGAAGCGTACGATGCAGTTACTTATCTTACCGAACAGGCTGGCGATGGTGTAAACATCATCTTTGGTACGGTTGATAATGATAATATGGGTGAGGAGATCAGTATCACGATTATCGCAACAGGACTTGAGAAAGCTGAGACAGCTGCGCCTGTAAGCAGATTTGCGGGAACCGCTGCTCCAAAGCTTGACAGTGTGAATACAACAGCTTCATTTAGTGAGACAAGAAAGACAACGACACCTACTTATGGTGGACAGGCACTTAGCAGTTCATCGATCAGACCTACATTCCTGTCAGAGGCTTCTTCCGCACAGACAGTAAAGCCGGTAGTTCCGAACACAACAAGAACAACGACACCGGTTGAACCACATGTCAGTGCACCGACACCAAAGCCGGCAAGACCTGCAGCACAGGCAAATGACAGTATCAGAATACCTGAGTTTTTAAAGAAAAGATAAATAGCAGAAATGCAATCAGATATATACAAATGCCATGGCGTAATAGCCATGGCATTTGTATATACCAACGGAAGGAGGTAGCAGTTTTATGAAATTTCTTGCAACAGGGAATGAGATGCAGGAGATTGATCGTAACTCGATCGATCAGATCGGAATCCCGGGAATCGTATTAATGGAGCGAGCGGCTATGGCTGTAGCAGGAGAAATTGAAAATAGATTTCCGATTGATCAGAGAAGCGGACAATGTGTAGAAACCATGGCAGATATTAAGGTTCTGATTATTGTTGAAAAGGGAAATAATGGCGGCGATGGATTGGCAGTAGCGCGGATCTTGTCAGAAAAGGGTTATCAGACGGATGTATATTGCATAGGGCAGATCCGGAAAGCAACGGAGAGCTTTGCTGTTCAGCAGAATATTTTAGAGTAGCTCGGTATAAAGCTTCTTGATGAATATCCTGATCAGAAGTATGATATTATCGTTGATGCGATATTTGGTGTAGGATTAAAACGGGATATCAGGGGTATTCATCAAAAAATTATTGAGAAGATCAATGATACTCCGGCATATGTCGTATCGATAGATATTCCATCCGGGGTGTCGGCAACTACCGGGCAGGTGATGAATGTTGCAGTAAAGGCGGATCTTACAGTAACAATGGGATTAATGAAGGTCGGAATGGTACTTTATCCGGGATGTGCTTGTTGCGGAGAAATCCTTGTAAAAGATATAGGATTTCCGGGAAAAGCAGTCGATATAGTAATGCCGGAAATATATACATACGAAGAAAAAGACTTGATGCGTCTTCCAAAAAGAGCAGAAGACGGAAATAAAGGTACATTTGGGAAAGTAGCAGTCATAGCCGGTAGTCAGGAGATATCGGGAGCAGCCTGTCTTGCGGCATCGGCAGCCTACCGGGTTGGAAGTGGTATGGTAAAGGTATATACCCATAAGGATAACAGAGTGATCGTAGGCGGATATCTACCGGAGGCATTGATGAAGACATATCAGGATGAGAAAACGGCTGTCCTCTGTGCAGAGGATGCATGTGCATGGGCAGATGTTATACTGATCGGACCGGGTATCGGAACCGGAAAAGAAGCGGAATGTATGCTTAAGACAGTGTTGGAGGATTTCAAAGGAACGATCGTTGTTGATGCCGATGGCCTTAATCTTTTATCAGCTCATAAAGATTTGCTTACGGCAGGAGAGATAAGCAGACAGACGGGAAATATATCACTTGTTATTACACCACATATAAAGGAAATGTCCAGACTGACAGGAAAGACAGTGGCTGAATTAAAAGAAGCACCGATTCGTGAGTGTAGGATATTTGCGGAAGCAGAAACACTTGTGTGTGTATTAAAAGATGCAAGAACCTGTGTCAGTGCAGGAGGTGTGCATACTTACATGAACACTTCGGGTAATGATGGCATGGCAACAGCAGGATCAGGTGATGTCCTTGCAGGAATGATCGCAGGGCTATCCGCCGGTGGAATATCTCCGGCAGAGGCAGCAAGACTTGGGGTGTATATACACGGACTGGCAGGGGATCGTGCAAAGAAACGGTATGGAAAGGCGGCTATGACCGCCGGCAGTCTGATCGATGAGATCGGTCCGGTCATGAGTTCTTATGTATAAAATATAATAGGCAGAGGCGCAGACAAATGAATAAATATAGAAGAATAGAAGCAGATATCAATCTGGATAATATCAGAGAAAATATAAAAATGATGAAGGCATGTGTGCCGGAGAGCATGAAGATGCTTGCCGTGATCAAAGCAGATGCCTATGGCCACGGAGCAGTAGAGGTTTCAAGAGCCCTTTCTGATCTGGCAGACTTTTATGCCATTGCCTGTATTGATGAGGCGGTAGAGCTTCGTCATGCAGGATGTGAGAAGCCATTGTTGATACTTGGATATACAGACCCATCAGAGTATGATGAACTGATCACATACGATGTAAGACCTGCTATGTATGATAAAGCTGAATGTGCCATTCTCTCAGATGATGCGGTAAAGAAAGGAACAAAAGCAAAGATCCATATCAAGATGGATACCGGTATGAGTCGGATCGGCTTCCAGTGTGATGATGCAGGTATCAATGATATCGTAGAGATTGCGCATATGCCGGGAATTGAGGTCGAGGGAATATTTACACATTATTCAAAGGCGGACGAATACGATAAAACAGCTGCAAATGGACAGCTTGCGTTATTCCGGTCTGTGATCGGCAGATTAGAAGAACGGGGTATATCGATTCCTGTAAAGCATATATCAAACAGCGCAGGAATCATGGAGATGGATAATGAAGGCTTTGATATGGTAAGATCCGGTATCGTAACATACGGACTATATCCATCGGATGAAGTCGATCATTCGATCGCGGCACTTAAGCCGGCAATGGAACTACTTGCCAAGGTAGTTCATGTGAAGGATGTGAAAGCAGGAACAGGTATCGGCTATGGATGGACATTTGTCGCACCGCATGATATGAGAATAGCAACCGTGTCTGCCGGTTATGCTGACGGATATCCAAGAGCACAGTCCAATATCGGACGTGTGATCATTCATGGTAAGTATGCACCAATCACCGGACGTGTCTGTATGGATCAGTTTATGATCGATGTAAGTGATATACCGGAGACGGCAGTCGGTGATACAGTTGTTCTGATCGGAAAATGCGGAGATAAAGAGATCACGGTGGAAGAAGTTGCGGAACCGGCAAACAGCTTCAACTATGAACTGATCTGTAATATCGGAAGACGTGTACCAAGAGTCTATATTAGGGATGGAAAAGAAGTCGGGGAAGTGAATTATCTACGCCGGAACTGAATATCATAGAATAGAATTGGAAATACTTTTCACAACAGAAGATATTAATAAATAAATGGAGTGAAAAGAATTGGTAATCAGAAGAGGCGATATATTTTATGCTGATTTACGACCTGTCGTTGGTTCGGAACAGGGAGGAGTCAGACCGGTACTTATCATACAGAATGAAGCGGGAAATAAACACAGTTCTACGGTGATTTGTGCAGCGATCACCAGCAAGATGAACAAGGCGAAGCTGCCTACACATGTTGAGATTGATTCCAGTCGGTATGATCTGGCAAAGGATTCGGTTGTGCTGTTGGAACAGGTGCGTACGATCGATAAACAGAGATTAAAAGAAAAAGTATGCCATATGGGAGATGACATTCTGAAAAAGGTAGATATTGCATTAAAGATCAGTCTGGATCTGTATTGATCTTTGTGGCATGGTAATTACAGACATTGTATAATCATACAGTTATACAGATTTCCATATGAATACGGATTATGCAGATTCTCATATGAAAAAATTGACGAATGTTGGAATTAATGATATATTTCCATTATATTTGCATTCGTATGGGATTAAGAATGAATGCAGAATGAAACGAACAGGAGAGGTGATTTGTAGACAGAGACTGTCTGGTATATGAAATTATTTAATAACAGAAAAGCTGATGAAGAAAAAGTTGAGGAAGAGATTATTTCCATGGTCAACGAGGGAAATGAACAGGGACTCATTCATGATGACGAAGTAGAGATGATCACAAATATTTTTGAATTCAGTGAGAAAGAAGTCCGGGATGTTATGACTCCGCGTTCCGATGTAGTTGGAATCGACAAACATACCACAATGGATGAAACGATCAAGATCATGCTGGAGAATAATTATTCCAGATATCCGGTGTTTGATGATGATCTGGACAATATAGTCGGAATCCTTTATTTTAAAGATTTTGTAAAAGCGTATCTGCAGGATAAGAACCAGACGATCGAACAGATCATGGTTGAGCCGACATTTGTGCATCCGACTAAGAATATATCGGAATTATTCAAACGGATGCAGAAAGAGAAAATCCATATGGTTATTGTGGTGGATGAGTATGGTCAGACAGAAGGCATCATAGCGATGGAAGATATTCTGGAAGAAATTGTCGGCAATATTTTTGATGAATACGACGATGATGAAGATGATATTGCACTTGCGGGTCATGGATATATCGTGGGCGGCAGAGCAGAACTGGATGAATTGTCGGAACATCTGGGAATTGAGTTTCCAGATGAGGATTTTCAGACACTGAACGGGTTTATGCTGTATGAACTGGGAAGGCTCCCTTATGAGAACGAAAAAATAGATATTACATATAAGGGATATAATTTTGAGACCATTGGGATCAAGGATAAGATGATCGATAAGGTGCGGATAACCAAGGTTGAAAATGAAAATCAGGTATGATATTATGAACCAGTTGGGCTTATAAAGCTTCAAAAAAGAAACCGATATCCGAAAATGGATATTCAAAAGATAGAATTACAGAGTTAAGGAGTAAAAAAATGTCAGGACATTCAAAATTTGCAAATATTAAACATAAGAAAGAAAAGAACGATGCTGCAAAGGGTAAGATCTTTACCATTATCGGTAAGGAAATTGCAATCGCTGTAAAAGAAGGTGGTGCAAACCCTGATAACAACAGTAAGCTTCGTGATGTAATCGCAAAGGCAAAGGCAAACAATATGCCAAACGATACGATCAAGCGTGGTATCGACAGAGCAGCAGGTGATGCAAACTCAGTAAATTATGTTGCTAATACATACGAAGGATATGGTCCGAACGGTACAGCGATCATCGTTGATACTCTTACAGATAATAAGAACAGAACGGCTGCAAATGTAAGAAACGCATTTACAAAGGGCGGCGGAAACGTAGGAACGACCGGTTGTGTATCTTATATGTTTGATAATAAAGGACAGATCATTATCGATAAAGAAGAATGTGATATGGATGCAGATGATCTTATGATGATGGCACTGGATGCCGGAGCTGAGGATTTCAGTGAAGAGGAAGACAGCTTTGAGATCATCACAACACCGGATGATTTCTCAGCAGTCAGAGAGGCTCTTGAAAAAGAGGGAATCAAGATGGCAGAAGCAGAGCTTACCATGATCCCACAGAACTATGTAGATCTGACAGATCCTGAGGTTGTAAAGAAGTTTACAAGAATTCTGGATCTCTTAGATGAAGATGATGATGTACAGGCCGTATATCACAATGCAAATCTTCCGGATGAGGAATAATTATATCGTTCATGCCATTTGTGCATGAAAGAATTTCCACAGAATCCACATGCAATTTTATGTAAGGGGGTGTGGAGATTCTACCATATATGTATGCCAGGCAGGCAGCAGGACGGCAGAAAGCCGTTTGGCAGCACGCCTGGCATATGGTATGTTAAAAACAAATGCAGAGAGCATATATACATTTTACAACAAGAGTAGGAGCGTAGAATGAAGGGAATATTAAGATATTTACGGGACTATAAAAAAGAATCGGTTCTGGCACCATTATTTAAAATGCTGGAAGCCTGTTTCGAACTGCTGATCCCGATCGTAATGGCACATATTATTGATACCGGTATTAAGAATCAGGACATGGGATATGTTCTTCGGATGTGTCTCGTTATGATTGCACTTGGTATCATCGGCCTGAGCTGTTCTCTGACAGCACAGTATTTTTCCGCAAAAGCAGCAACCGGATTCGGAACGGCACTTCGAAGTGATCTGTTCCGTCATATCACAAGTCTTTCTTATAATGAGATCGATACGATCGGAACATCGACACTGCTTACTCGAATGACCAGTGATATCAACCAGATCCAGACAGGTGTCAATCTGGTGCTCCGTTTGTTCCTACGTTCTCCGTTTATCGTATTCGGTGCGATGATCATGTCATTTACGATCGATGTCAAATCAGCCATGACCTTTGTGGTTACAATACCGGCATTGTCGATCGTTGTATTCGGAATTATGCTTGTCAGCATTCCATTGTTTAAGAAGGTACAGGCAAGACTGGATAAGGTCATGCTTCTGACCCGAGAGAATCTGGAAGGTGCCCGTGTGATCCGGGCATTTAACAGACAGCAAAAAGAGGTTGATGAATTCGATAAGTCAACCGATGATCTGATGGATATTCAGTTGTATGTCGGAAGAATCTCGGCATTCTTAAATCCTGTCACATATGTGATCATCAATCTTGCAACTGTTGCGATCATCTGGATTGCAGCCGGACAGACCGATATCGGTATCCTGTCACAAGGTAAGGTTGTTGCACTGATCAACTACATGTCACAGATCTTAGTTGAGCTTGTAAAGCTTGCCAATCTGATCATTAACATCACAAAGTCGATCGCATGTGCAAAGAGAATCAATGTTGTGTTTGATACGAAGCCATCGATCACAGAGGTTGCAGAAGGTTCTGCTTTATCAGAAGCACAGAAGGCAGCCGGACAGGATGTTCCTAAGGTGGTATTTGACAACGTAGCCTTACGGTATGGTAAAGCATCGGAAGATTCACTGACCGGTATATCCTTTACGGCAAAAGCAGGAGAAACGATCGGTATTATCGGTGGTACGGGTTCCGGTAAGAGTTCTCTGGTCAACCTGATCCCGAGATTCTATGATGCCACCGGTGGTGCGGTTAAGATCGATGGTGTGGATGTAAAGGACTATGATCTCCGTTCCCTTCGAATGAAGGTAGGTGTGGTTCCGCAGAAGGCAGTTCTGTTCCAGGGCACGATCGCCGAGAATATCCGCTGGGGTAAAAATGACGCAACGGAAGAAGAGATCAATGAGGCACTTACGATCGCACAGGCAAAAGAATTCGTTGATCAGAAAACAGATGGCATGAACTTTAAGATTACACAGGGTGGCAAGAACTTATCCGGTGGGCAGAAGCAGCGTCTTACGATCGCAAGAGCAGTTGTAAGAAAGCCTGAGATCCTGATCATGGATGACAGTGCGTCGGCACTTGACTTTGCAACAGACGCAGCTCTTCGGCGTGCGATCAAAGAGCAGACAAAGGGTATGACCGTATTTATCGTTTCCCAACGAGCATCGACGATCATGGGAGCCGATCAGATCATTGTATTAGATGATGGACAGGTTGCAGGTATCGGAACCCACGAAGAATTGTTACAGTCCTGTGAGGTATATCAGGAGATATGTCAGTCACAGTTATCGGCAAATGAAGTATCCGGTAAAAAGACTTCTGCCGGAAATGCAATGGCATAGGAAGGAGGAAGCGACGATGAGTAAAAAAGAAAAAAGTACGTCTGTCAATAAGAAAACACTTGGCAGAATATTAAAGTATATCAAACGATACAGTTTCTTAGTTGTCCTTTCCCTGATCTGTGCAGCGATATCCGTTGTTCTGACCTTATATGCACCGATCATTACCGGACATATGGTAGATAAGATCGTCGGAAAAGGAGCCGTTGATTTCGGAGCCTTAAAGACACTGGCAATCCGTTTTGTGATCGTAGTTGCGGTTACGGCAGTCTGCCAGTGGATCATGAATATATTGAATAATAAAGTTACCTATCATGTTGTAAATGATGTCCGTACATCTGCATATAAGAAGTTAGAACAGCTTCCGTTATCCTATGTGGATTCTCACACCCATGGTGATATCGTAAGCCGTGTGATCGCAGATGTAGACCAGTTTTCAGATGGTCTGCTGATGGGCTTTACACAGTTATTTACCGGTGTTATGACTATCGTTGGAACGCTTTGTTTCATGTTATCGATTAACGCTGTGATCACGGTTGCGGTTGTTGTGATCACTCCGGTTTCTCTGTTTGTTGCGGCATTTATCGCAAAGAAAACCTACCATATGTTCAGAAAGCAGGCAGAGATCAAGGGTGAGATGACATCACTTGTTAATGAGATGGTAGAAAACCAGAAGGTTGTAACAGCCTTTTCCATGGAAGAAAATGTAAATGACAGCTTTAACGAAGTAAATAAGAGATTGAATAAGGCAGGACTGGATGCGACCTTCTTCTCATCTATTACCAATCCGTGTACCCGTTTTGTAAACAGCTTAGTATATACCGGCGTTGGCATCATCGGTGCGGTCATGGCGATCAAGGGAAGAATATCCGTTGGTCAGCTTACCAGCTTTTTAAGCTATGCAAACCAGTATACAAAGCCATTTAATGAGATCTCAGGCGTCGTAACGGAGCTTCAGAATGCACTTGCATCCGCAGCCAGAGTATTTGAGCTGATCGATGAAGAACCGGAGATCGCGGAGCCTGCGGATGCCTATGTGATCGAGAAAGCAGATGGACAGGTGGATCTGTCTCATGTGGATTTCTCTTATAATAAAGATGTAGAACTGATCAAGAATCTGAATCTGAAGGTTGAACCGGGTAAGCGTGTAGCGATCGTCGGACCGACCGGATGTGGTAAGAGTACCGTTATCAATCTTTTAATGCGGTTCTATGATGTAGATGCCGGAGCCATTTCTGTAGATGACCATGATATTCGTCAGGTAACGAGAGAGAGCCTTCGTGATAACTATGGTATGGTTCTTCAGGAGACCTGGTTAAAGACCGGAACGATCAAGGAGAATATCGCATACGGAAGACCGGATGCGACGGATGAGGAGATTATAGAAGCAGCAAAACAGTCCCACGCACACAGCTTTATCAAGCGTTTGCCGGAGGGGTATGATACCATGATATCAGAGGATGGCGGCGGACTGTCACAGGGACAGAAACAGCTCTTATGTATTACCAGAGTTATGCTTGATCTGCCACCGATGCTGATCCTTGATGAAGCAACATCATCGATCGATACAAGAACCGAGATCCGGATCCAGCGTGCATTTGCGAAGATGATGAAGGGAAGAACGAGCTTTGTCGTAGCGCATCGTTTGTCAACGATCAAAGAATCTGATATTATACTGGTTATGAAGGATGGACATATCATAGAGCAGGGTAATCATGAATCACTTTTAGCACAGAAAGGATTCTATTACACCCTTTACAATTCACAGTTTGCACATTAGTAGGAACTAAAAATTTGTATTTATATAAAGGAGACAGGAAGATGAAAGTTAGTGAAAGCGGATATACAAAAGACGAATTACTTGACATAGTAGACAAATACCTCGCCGAGCAGTCCAGAAGATGGAATTTTATTGAAGAAAAGGGAGACGGCATGTATGTGTACGATGAGGAAGGGAATGAATATCTTGACTTCTTCGGCGGCATCGCAGTAAACAGTACCGGTAACTGTAACAAGAAAGTTGCGGCAGCGATCGCAGACCAGTGCCAGAATGTGATCCATGCATCCAATTACGCATATACACTTCCTATGATCCTGCTTGCAAAGAAGATTTGTGAGACGATCGGTATGGAGAAGGTTCTGTTCCAGAATTCAGGAACAGAGACAAATGAAGCAATGATCAAGATGGCAAGAAAATACGGAACCGATCATTACGGACCGGAGCATTATCATATCGTTACAGCCATTAACAGCTTCCATGGCAGAACCTATGGAGCGTTATCAGCAACCGGACAGCCGGACAATGCATGTCAGATCGGTTTCAAGCCGATGCTTCCGGGCTTCACATATGCAGAGTTCAATAATCTTGAGGATTTCAAGAGCAAATGTACCAAAGACACAGTTGCAATCATGGTAGAGCCTGTTCAGGGCGAGGGTGGTGTATATCCGGCAACGGAGGAATTCTTAAAAGGACTTCGTGCTTACTGTGACGAGACCGGCATCCTGTTGTTATTCGATGAGGTACAGACCGGATGGGGCAGATGCGGAGATACGATGGCATTTATGACCTATGGAGTGAAGCCTGATATGGTATCTATGGCAAAAGCAATCGGCGGCGGTATGCCGATCGGCGCACTTTGTACATCAGCAGAGCTTGCAAGTGCATTTACACCGGGGGCACATGGTTCTACTTATGCAGCCAATCCTGTATGCTGTGCAGCCGCACTTGCAGAGATCGATGAGATCTTAGACAATCATCTTGCAGAGAATGCAAAAGAGACAGGAGCTTATTTTGCAGAACAGCTTTATTCCCTTCCGTATGTGAAGGAAGTACGCGGACGCGGACTTCTGGTTGGCGTTGAATTCACCAAACCGATCGCAAACGAAGTAAAGCATCTGGCTGTTGAGAACAGACTGTTGATCACAGCGGTAAGACCAAATGTGATCCGTATGGCACCGCCACTGATCGTAACAAAGGAACAGTGCGATAAGGCTGTTCAGATCCTGATCAAATGTGTGTCAAAGGCAGCAGAAGAAGCAGATGCATAAGGAGGTAACAGAAGATGGGAAGAACCGCAGAAGAAATGGAAGATGTAACACTTCTCGGCAATAAGAATGTAAAATACAGCATGGACTATGCACCAGAGATGTTACAGACCTTTATCAATAAACATCAGGACAATGATTATTTTGTCAAGTTCAATTGTCCGGAATTTACCAGCTTATGTCCGATCACGGGACAGCCGGATTTTGCAACCGTATATATATCCTATGTTCCGGATGTGAAGATGGTAGAGAGCAAGTCTTTAAAATTATATTTGTTCAGTTTCAGAAATCACGGAGATTTCCATGAGGACTGCATGAACATTATCATGAAGGATCTGATCAAATTGATGGATCCGAAATATATTGAAGTCTGGGGCAAATTCACTCCGAGAGGCGGTATCTCGATCGATCCATATTGTAATTACGGAAGACCGGGAACAAAATGGGAAGAAGTTGCATGGAACAGAATGTCAAATCATGACCTGTATCCGGAAAAGATAGATAACAGATAGGCGGAATGTCAGATGAATTACAGGGAAACAGTTGAGTATATCCTAAGCATTCCACTGTTCGCACAGAAGATTGGCACAGAGAATCTTGCCAGTCTTCTTGAACGTTTAGGGAATCCGCAGGATAAGAGTAAAGTGATCCATATAGCAGGAACAAACGGTAAGGGATCAACGGCAAAGGCGCTTGCTACGATACTGATGCATGCAGGCTTTCATGTAGGATTGTTTACATCACCGCATCTTGTCTCGATCAATGAGCGGATCCGATATGATGATGAAATGATATCGGATGAAGATTTTACATGGGCGTTTGAGCAGGTGCGGAAGAAGTTCATCGTTCATCCGTCTTTCTTTGAAGTGATGTTTGCGATGGCGGCTGTTTATTATGAGAAGAAGCAGCCGGATTATGTGATTTATGAGACCGGAATGGGTGGCAGGCTGGATGCAACTAATGTCGTAAGACCGGAGCTTTGCATCATCACATCGGTAGGACTTGATCATATGGAATATCTTGGAGATACGATCGCTAAGATCGCAGGAGAGAAAGCAGGGATCATCAAACCGTCAGTTCCGGTCGTATATTTCAAGCGGGATGCGGTTTCGTCTGGAATCATAGAGACTTGTGCAAAAGAATTGGATTCTGCCGTAACAGCGGTCGAAAAATCAAACTATATAATAAATGAAATAGATGATAAAACCATTGATTTTTCATTTCATAATCGGTATTATAATTATGACCATTTGAGGATACCGAAAACGTCTCTTTATCAGGTCGAAAATACCTGCCTTGCAGTTGCATCCTTTGATATCCTGATGCAGATCAGGGATATGGAATACGAGAAAAATGCAGGTGCTGATGTCAGGATAGAGCAGGCAGTCAGAAGCGGATTGCTTGATTTTTCATGGGAAGGCAGGATGGAGGAGATTGCACCTGATCTGTTTGTAGATGGTGCGCATAATCCGGAAGCGGTCGAATGTTATTGCAGAACACTTCGGACGCTTTATACGAAGAAAAAGAAGATCCTGGTCTTTGCAGCAGTAAAGGATAAGGATTATGATACGATGATACGGGATCTGACAGAAGAACTTTCATTTGAGAAGATCATAGTTACGAGTGTGGATAATAAACGGAAAGCACCTGTTGCATTGATCGCTGACAGATTTCGAAAATACACAGGACATGCGGTGGAGGCATATGAGGATATTGCAGAAGCAATGAATGCCGCTATCCGTTATAAAGAACAGATTACAGATTCAGCAGTCTATTGTGTGGGTTCTCTTTATCTGGTTGGTGAAGTTAAACGATGGCTTTCAGGGATAAAAGAGCAATCTGCAAATATGGAGGAATATCATGATAAACTTTGATGAAGAAGTAAAAAAATTCAGACCGACTCTGGAAGTAGATCAGGCAGAAGATGCCATTTATAATAATGATCTGAAGGATATCTCGGATATTATGCAGGAGATGCTTCGTGTAGCAAAGGAAACGGAGAAATAAGATGGCAGATGTACTGAATTGTAAGCATTGTGGCGGTAAGATCCTTGTTACCGGATATTGCAGCCAGTGCGGATTAAAGAGTGAGTTTGTAAATAAAGCACTGAACACATCCAAATATTATTATAATATCGGTCTGGATAAAGCCAGAGTCCGTGATATGAGCGGTGCAGAGGAAGCATTAAAGATCTCTCTTAAATATGATAAAATGAACATTGATGCCAGAAATCTTCTGGGACTTGTATATTATGAAACCGGTGAAGTTGTTCTGGCATTAAGCCACTGGGTCATCAGTGTGAATTATTTCAGCGGACGTAATGTTGCAAAACGCTACATCAAAGAAGTAAAGGGAAATCCCCATAAGCTTGAGACGACGAATAATGCGGCGAGAAAATACAATCAGGCAGTAAACTATGCCAGACAGGGCAGTAAGGATCTTGCCTTTATCCAGCTTAGAAAAGTCTTGTCGGATAATCCGAAGTTTGTAAACGGATATTTGTTGATGGCACTTCTTCTGATCGATGATAACAAATATGATAAGGCGAGAAAAGCATTAAAACGTGTTATCAAGATCGACAGAACGAACCCGCTGGCTGTCCGTTATTTTAACGAGATGGGACATACGGATGAGGAGATCATGAGTTTTCGTGATTATCCGGATGATGATTATGACGCAGATCTTTTATTTGTGGAAGACCAGCCACGGGCATATGTAGATACTGACTCGGTTGATTATGAAGGAAAACCGGTTCCGGTTGGCAGATATAAGGATATCAATTTTTACAAATATTCACTTGCATATGTATTTGCGGGACTTCTGCTTGGACTGGCGGTTATGTGGTTCCTTATAATGCCGCAACATAGCAAGAATGCGGATAACGAGAGTCGGGATGTGAAGATCGCTTACAGTGAAGATCTGGCAGATAAAAATACCAAGATTTCGTCATTGCAGGATCAGCTTGATACGCTTACGACAAAGAATGATACATTGACAAAACAGGTGTCGGAGTATGAGAAGAAAAGTAAGGCAGAGTTAGCAGATGCAGATAAAGTATCTATGCAGCTGGCACTCAAATATTATAACGATACACAGTATGATAAAGCTATGACAGAGTTTGATAAAGTATTGGAGACCAGCCCGGATTATGATGTTGCGTTATATTACAAAGCACTTTGTTACCTTGGTACAGAGGATGAAGATAAAGCAAAGACGGCATTTGAAACCTTCCTTGATAAATGTCCGGATTCTATCTACTATACAGTTGCGGTTTCATTATCCGGCGTTAAGCCAAGTGAAGATGCGGGAGACGGGGAAAGCACTGTTGATACTACTACCGAGGGAACCACTCAAGAGGAAGGAACAACGCAAGAGACGGGAACCACAGAGCCCGGACCGGATCCTTTGAATGAGTAATAGATGTGTAAAAAAATAAATATTATAAAATACAAAAGACAAATAGGAGATAGACACGCCTGTTTGTCTTTTTTTGTGGAATTAATCATGCGATATCAGACAGTAATATATATACAAAAATACATGTATGAAAAAAGGAGGGAAATATGAATAATTATGAAAAGATTGGGGATACTATACTGATCGAACTTCCTGAGGAAGTAGACGATTATCGTGCAGCCGGATTGGTAGAAGAAACGGAAGATGCTTTTTCTGATTCCAGGGTTCGTTATGTGGTCTTTGACTTTAAGCACACAAATATGATGGACAGCTCCGGAATTGGATTTATAACCAGGCGGTTTCGTAATGTCTATGACCGAGGCGGACAGGCATTTGTCATAAACAGTAATGACAGAATGGAACGGCTGCTTACGATGTCCGGAATATTTAAGATCGTAACAAAAGCAGGAAATTTTGAGGAAGCGTATCGGACTGTACATACCTCATAGAAGAAAAGGAGAAGACGGAAATGGACAGAAATGAAATGAAAATAGAATTTGGAAGTGATCCAAGAAATGAGAGCTTTGCAAGAGTTGTTGTTGCATCATTTATGACAAGAACAAATCCGACATTAGAAGAAGTGGCAGATGTAAAAACAGCGGTATCAGAGGCTGTTACGAATTCGATCATCCATGGATATAAAGGAGAAGATGGTGTGATCGAAATTGTATCCCGTATTGCAAACAGAATCCTGTACATAGAGATCACAGATCATGGATGCGGAATCGAAGATGTTGATAAAGCTATGGAACCGATGTATACAACCGGAACAGATGGAAGATCAGGAATGGGATTTTCATTTATGGAAGCGTTTATGGATGAACTGACGGTGGAATCGGAGCCGGGAGTCGGAACAGTAGTAAAGATGACGAAAAAAATAGGGACAGGATGTGCGATGTAAATGGAAAATAATCTGGATCTTCTTTTACAGGCGAAAAATGGGGATGACCATGCAAAAGAGAAACTGATTGAACAGAATCTTGGGCTTGTATGGAGTGTAGCAAGAAGATTTACAGGACGAGGATATGACATCGAGGATTTGTTTCAGATCGGATGTATAGGACTGATCAAATGTATTGACAAGTTCAGCTTTGAGTATGATGTAAAATTTTCCACATATGCAGTACCGCTGATTCAGGGAGAAATCAGACGTTTTCTACGGGATTCCGGTGCGATCAAGGTGAGCAGAAGCCTGAAAGAAATGAATATGAAGGTAGAACAGTACAGACAGAAGATAAAGAAAGAAAAAGGTTATGAACCGGAGATTACGGAGATAGCTGCTGCGCTGTCCTTTGATGCCGGAGATATTGTAATGGCGATGGAAGCGTCGATGGAGATTGAATCTTTAGATACGCCCGGAGTCCTATCAAAGACTGAGGAATACAGTCAGGATATTGTGGATCATATTACGTTGTCACAGCTGTTGGATCGGCTTGATCCGGACGAACAGATGCTGATCAGACTTCGATATTTTGAAGACCGTACACAGACAGAGACAGGAAAGGCGCTTGGACTCAGTCAGGTTCAGGTAAGCAGGAAGGAGAAAAAAATTTTAGAGAAGCTCAAAGAATATGTATAAAATATAACAAATGCTGACATCCTATTTTCTATAGGAATATGGAATAAAGCGGGTGATGAAAAATGGCATATATGGTTTATCTGCAGCTGGCTGAAAATGTTCTTGCCGAACAGCGGAAGGTTCGGATAAAGGATGTATCAAAGGTTGTAGCGGATAATCCGGATCTGAAGAACAAAATCGAAAAGCTTGTGCTTATGAATTTTTCAACCGGTTCAAAAGGGCAACAGGTCATATCGATTCTGGATATCATTGAGGAGATCAAGAAGAATTGCGACGAGGAAGTCAGCATTACAAATCTTGGCCAGCCCAATGTGGTTGTATATTACAAAGCATTTGATCCGTCAGACCGGATCAAGCAGACATTTAAGTTTATTCTGCTCTGTCTGATCGCATTCTTTGGGGCGGGATTTTCTATCATATCTTATAATTCCGATGTAAACCTGCTTGGACAGCTTGACCTGCTGCAAAATGTATTTACCGGGGGAAGTGAGTCCGGGGCTGCGATAGGAGCCGTCTCCTATTCAATCGGGTTATTTATCGGAATCATCATATTTTTTAATCACGGAACCAATAAGAAATTCACGGATGATCCGACACCGCTTCAGGTCCAGATGCGCCAATATGAACAGGAAGTGAACCAGACGATCATAACGGATGCTACAAGAAAGAAGGATGTCCGGGATGCTGATTAGACTTATCTGTTATGCGGCTGTTGCATTTATTGGCGGTGCAGCAATATCCAGTGGATATTTTGCATTTATTTCCCTGATCGGTGTATTTCCGAAGCTTGCGGAAAAGGTAAAAGGTGACAGGCACTATATGTTGATTGAATGTCTGCTTGCCTATGGTGCAGTTGTGGGTAATGTCATTTATCTGTTTAATATCAGAATTCCGCTTTTACTTCCCGGTCTGGCATTTGTCACTTTGTTCGGCGGTATATTTACCGGCTGTCTGGTTGGAGCTCTGGCAGAAGTGTTAAATGTGTTCCCGATCATTTCAAGGCGGTTTTCCGTCAGACGGTATATTCCCTATGTGATCTATGCGGTGGCTGCAGGTAAACTTGTAGGATCGATAATAGGACTGATCTCTACCGGACTGGTCTGACAGACAAAACAAAGAAAACGTATAAAAATGAAAGAAACAGAGGTGTACGGTATGAAATATGAACCAAAAGAAAAGGAATATAATCAGTATGTAGAAACAGTAACTCCGACATCGAATTCATTCAGAAACTGTCTCTGGGCGTTTCTGGTTGGAGGACTCATCTGTACGATCGGGCAGGGTTTGTTTAACCTGTTACAGTATTTTGGATGGAATAAGAACGACAGTTCTTCCTATGTGTCTGTTATTCTTGTTTTGATCAGCGTTATCCTGACAGGGTTTAATCTTTATAAGAAGATAGCCAAATACGGTGGGGCGGGAGCGCTTGTTCCGATCACCGGTTTTGCAAATGGCGTCTGTGCCCCGGTCATAGAATTTCAGACCGAAGGTGAGGTGTTTGGAAAAGGTGTGAAATGTTTCACGATCGCAGGACCTGTTATCATGTATGGAATTTTCGTGTCATGGGGACTCGGAGTTATTTATTGGATCTGTAAACTTGCCGGCTGGGTATAACCCTGCCGGTATGTGTTTGTTCCAAAATTGTTACATATTTTTTATGAAAGAATATAGCTTTTGTGAAATATTTCTTTCCTTTGGAATCCGTATTGACATATAAAAATTCCTATGATAACTTTAACAAATGGTTGAATATATTAATGTAGGGGATTTTAACCATCAGTTTGATGCGTATATCCTCAAATGTAGTAAAATGGAGATACATCATGAAAAAAGCAAAAAGAAGTATTACTACAACGATATGTGTTATTGTTGCATTAGGTGTGTTTTATCTGATCGCATGTGCATGTATCGGAAATAAAAAATTTTTCCCGAATACAAGCATTAACGGAATTGATGTCAGCAGTATGACAGTGGCACAGGCGGCAGAGGAAGTAAAAGAGCAGTTCCGGACGGAATACAGCAATGCATCCATTGACGTAACGGTTAAGGATAAGAAATACTGTATCGTGATTGAAGATGCACTTGATCTGGATGTTACGGATGCAGTAAAAAAGGCAAATGATGAGAAGCATTCCTTCCTTGCAAGAGGATGGAATTTTGTAGCTGCCCTGTTCGGAGATCAGGAGATTCAGGCAAAACCTTCATTGAAGGATAAGAAGCTGTTATATACGGCAGTTAAGCAGTCTGAGCTTAATAAGTTAGAAGGGCTTGAAGATAAGTATTATACGGTAGAAAAAGATAAGATTATCGTAACAAAGGGTAGAGGCGGTTATGTTGTAGATACCGATGCGCTGGTTGACCGGATGGCTGAGCTGATCACGGCCGGTAACTATGCAGAGTCGATCGAATGTCCGCTTACATATGGAGATGTAGATCTTGATCTGATCTATGATGAGGTCTATGTTGAACCCACAGATGCTACACTTGATCCTGAAAATGATTATAGTGTAACAGATTCTGTAACCGGTGTCAGCTTTGATAAAGATGCAGCTGCAAAGAAATTAGAGGCAGCCAAGGATGGTGAAGAGGTCAGTATAGATCTGGTATATACAGAACCTGAATTGTCAAAGGAGACTTTACAGTCCTATCTGTTCCGTGATACCTTAAGTTCGTTCAGCACGAATGTTGGAGGGACAGAAGCGAGAAAGTCTAATGTTGCAAAGGCCGCTGAGAATTGTAATGGAACGATTCTTATGCCGGGTGAGCAGTTCTCGTTTAACAATGTTGTAGGACAGAGAACGATTGAAAATGGTTTCAGCGCAGCACCTTCTTATGTTAATGGTGAATCCGTGGATGAAGTTGGAGGAGGAATCTGTCAGGTATCGTCTACACTGTATGATGCATGTCTGTATGCGAATCTTCAGATCAACGAAAGACACTGTCATCCACATCCGTCTGCCTATGTAGATACAGGATTTGATGCAACAGTATCCTGGGGCGGTCCGGATTATAAATTTACAAATAATACTGAATATCCGATCAAGATCGTATCATCTTATGGCGGAGGTGTTGTTACCTGTGTGCTCTATGGCACAAAGTTAAAAGATTTTAAGGTGTCATTATCCAGTGAAGTTGTTGCAACATATGATTATGAGACAGAGTATGAGGACGATGATACGCTGGAAGAAGGAGAAGAAAAAGTCTCCGTAACAGGTATCACCGGACTTAAGGTTCAGACCTATCGTACCGTATATGATGAAAATGGTGAGAAGATATCATCCGAACCGGAATCCGTCAGTGTCTATGACAAACGTAACAAAGTCATTCTTCGAGGAACAAAAGAGAAAGAGACAACTGAGGAGAAGAAAGATTCCGAAAAGAAAGACGATAAGAAATCGGATAAAAAGTCAGACAAAAAGTCAGATAAAAAAGATGATACAAAAACAGACAAGTCCGACGATAAGACAACAGAAGAAACGGACAAAGCAGAATAAAATAATATATAAAAGCTTATAAAGAAAATAATATATATGGCAGAAAGAAAAAGAAGACATTTGTCTTATGTAGTGACCTTACGAGGATTTCGTTGAGAGATGCATAGTGCCAGTAAATACGGGTGCCTGTTTGAGCTCGAAGAGCGAGTTGGCACAGGAGTATTTACGAATCAGGCATATGCATCGAACAGAAACCGCAGTAAGACATTATATAAGACAAATGTCTTCTTTTTCTTTTGTTCTATACAATAGAGCTATTCATCATGCTCGATCGTCTTCACTTCCTGGTTTGTGTAAAGGTTTACATAGTGAGGACGAAGCTTCGAATAGATGATCTTCTGTTCACTGTACAGGCTGTAGTAGCCGGATAACATATAGCTGACACTGGCTCCGATAGCAAAGAGCAGAATGCCGCTTGCACCGAATAATTCAATACTGAGGACTAAAGATGCCAGTGGACAGTTTACAACGCCACAGAACAGGCATACAAGCCCCATAGCGGCTCCAAAGCCGGGATCAAGTCCGATCCAGCCACCTACGGTACAACCGACTGTAGCGCCGATAAAGAAAGAAGGAACGATCTCACCGCCACGGAAGCCACAGCCGATGGTAATACAGGTAAAGATCAGTTTGAGCAGGAAAGCTTCCGGTTTTGCTTCTCCATGAATTGCCTGCTCGATGATATTCATACCTGCTCCGTTGTAATCATTGGAACGAACTAATATAGTGAGCAGAACCACAAGGACACCACCAACGAAGATCCGTACATATTGATTTTTGAAAAATTTCTTAAAGGCTTTTCCTGTTGCCTGCATAGACAGGCAGAATAATATACTGACTATCGCAACGACAACTGCGAGGATAACAACACGAATACCGGTTGCCAGGGACATATCGGGAACCTGATTTAGTATAAAGTAAGTTGGAGTTATATGAAATTTTTCAGTGATCGCATATGCAATGGTTGCTGACAGGATACAAGGCACCAGAGCACTGTAGTAGAGAATACCGATACTGATAACCTCAACGCTGAATAAGGCAGCGGTGACCGGTGTTCCGAATAAAGCAGCAAATACAGCACTCATGCCACACAGCGTCATAATGTGCTTATCGTTATCATTCATTTTTACCAGTTTTCCGATTGACGCGCCGATGCTTCCGCCAATCTGCAAAGCAGCTCCTTCACGACCGGCGGATCCCCCGAAAAGATGAGTGATAGCGGTTGAGATAAATATTAACGGAGCCATTCGAAATGGAACATTATACTCTGAATTTCGGATTGAACCGATGACCAGATTTGTACCTTTGTCGTGCTTAAGTCCGCAGCTTCTGTATAAGAAGATGATGACCAGACCGGCAAGAGGCAGAAGATATATGATCCATGAATGACTGTCCCGATATTTTGTAACATATTCAACGCTGTAGTGGAAGGCTGTTCCGACAGCACCACAGGTTGTTCCGATTATAATAGAACATATTATCCATTTTATAAATGTTTTAATATATCGTTTTATTCGATCAATACAGTTTAACCAATATTCTTTTGTAAAAAGCATAATTAACTCCATTTCAGATTTTCTTTTAAAATCTGCATACCGGATATCTGATCTTATATGCAGTCGATAATTTGCATCTGTTTAAGATTACTCCGAAATGAAGAATTTGTCCAGCGCATATTCTGCATGTATAAATTACCTGCAAATTACAAATGAATAAATATTATTACAATGTAAAAAGAAAGGATACACATAACATGAACAGGATGATAGGAAAACAGAGTGTTAGTTTTACGGATCCCCCATATATATTGGGAGAGGCATCTGTCTGCGGACCGAAAGAAGCAGACGGACCGCTTGCGGGATATTTTGATATCGTATCGGAAGATCCGACATTTGGAAAAGATTCATGGGAAGAAGGAGAGAGCGAGATGGTAAAGCAAGCAGTGGAGCTTGCGATCAAAAAGGCAGGTAAAGAGAAATCTGATATCCGTTATCTGTTCGCAGGAGATCTGCTGGGGCAGCTGATCGCGACAACCTTCGGTGTCAAGGATATGGATATACCGATCTTTGGTTTATATGGAGCCTGTTCGACCTGCGGTGAGGGTTTATCACTTGCGGCGATGACAGTTGCGGCAGGATATGCAGATTATGCTGTCTCGGCAACCTCCAGTCATTATGGAAGTGCGGAGAAACAGTTCCGGTTTCCACTGGAATACGGAAATCAGCGTCCGTTGTCCGCGACATGGACGGTAACCGGAAGCGGAGCATTTGTAATAGGAAGTAAAAAAGATGATGATGCACCTGTATCTGTCAGGATCAAAGGAGTTACAACAGGGAAGATCGTTGATTATGGTGTAAAAGATTCCTTTAATATGGGAGCATGTATGGCCCCTGCTGCGGCAGATTTGATCTATCAGAATCTACAGGATTTTGATGTGAAACCGACATATTATGATCGGATCATTACCGGCGATCTGGGAAAGATCGGTCGGAAAATTTTGATTGATCTGCTAAAAGATAATGGTGTAGATATCAGCAGACAGCATATGGATTGTGGAATTGAGATATTTGATAATGAAGAACAGGATACACATTCAGGCGGCTCGGGATGCGGCTGTTCGGCGATCACACTTGCAGGGTATATATTAAAACAGCTTCGTGAGGGTTCATGGAAAAGGGTACTTTTCGTGCCTACGGGAGCCCTTCTGTCTACGGTCAGTTACAACGAAGGTCAGAATATACCGGGTATTGCACATGGTGTAATAATAGAAAGGGAGTAGAGATAGTATATGGATTATATAAAAGCATTTATTATTGGTGGATTGATCTGTGTTCTGGTTCAGATCCTTATGGATAATACAAAGCTGTTGCCGGGACGTATAATGGTACTTCTTGTCTGTACGGGAGCGGTTCTCGGTGCGATAGGGGTGTATGAACCATTTTTAGAATTTGCAGGCTGTGGAGCATCCGTTCCCTTATCGGGATTTGGATATAACCTCTGGAAGGGAATCAAAGAAGCGGTAGATCAGGATGGATTCATAGGGCTGTTCCGGGGAGGCTTTAAAATGGCAGCAGTGGGAACCTCCGCGGCATTGATCTTTTCCTATATAGCCTCACTGATATTTAAACCAAAGATGACGAAATAGAATTAATCCACATAAAAGAAAGAACGCTGATGTTTATCCTATTATTACGCAAGACACTTTCGTTCTATCCTCGGTGTAACGGCACATAGGACAGCAAAATACGCTGTCCTATGTGCCGACACGAGTAACTGAGACCTTAGCGAAGCAATGCTGAGGTTAGTTCGAAGTTACACAGAGTGGATAGGCTTGCTACATAACAGATAAACACCAGCGTTCTCTTTTATGTGTATTACTCTTATTCTCTATTACTCACCGTCCGAGCTTGTTTCAGGCTCTGCTGTAGGATTTGTAGTAGGTTCTGTAGTAGGCTCCGGTGTCGGAGGTTCCGTAGTAGGTTCTGTAGTAGGCTCCGGTGTCGGAGGTTCTGTGGTAGGTTCCTCTGTCGTAGGCTTGTCTTTCTTCTTGAAGACAGCCTTGATCGTATGATTTCCCTTTACCTTCGAGAATTTGTAAGAGGTTACAGCACCGACGGAGCTTCCATCTACGATTACATCTGAAATGGTATATCCCTTATCAGGTGTGATATAGAAGGTTGTTGATTTGCCCTTTTTAACGGTTGTTGTCGGTGAGATCGAACCGCCGCCTTCTGAAGATGAGGAGATCTTGTACTCTTTCTTTTCTTCCTCTGTGGTATCCTCCGTTTCTTCTTCCTCAGGATGAAGTGGACATTTTTCCTTTAAAATATTCTGATCGTATTCGAAGTCGGCATCAAGGATCTCAATCTTGCCATCGTCATCAACTGTATAATAATAAGTGGTTGTTTCTTTACATGTGTTTGTTGCAGGCTTATGAGATTCATTACAGATCACAATCTTTTTATTACCACCACATTTCTTTTTTGGAACAGTTCCCTTTGCAAAATAATCTGTAACTGTATCGCAGCCTTCTACCGGAAGAAGACCGGTATCCTTACAAACGGTTGCACGAACAATTCCATCCGGCATTTCGAATGTCTTTGAAGTATCTAAGCCTTTGACTTCTGTAATTTCATCCATGATCTTACGCCACATATTCTTATGATAGTTTCCTGCGGCAAAGTTTGTATTCACATCGAATCCTATCCAGATAGATGCGGTATAGTATGGAGTGTATCCACAGAACCATGCATCATAGTTACTGGAAGTTGTACCTGTCTTACCTGCTGTATAAAGACCACATGAAAGGTTTGCGGCAGTACCGGTACCGATCGTTACTACATCATGCATTGCACTTGTTAATAACCATGCATTCTGAGGTGAAATAACTGCGGATTCTTCCGGCTTCCGGTTATCGATCAGCAGGTTTCCGTCATGGTCATATACTTCTGTATAGAAGACAGGCTTGATATAATTACCTTCATTTGCGATCGTAGCATATGCAGCTGTGATCTCAAGATTTGTGATACCATCTGTCAGACCGCCAAGAGCGAGAGACTGGTTGATATCAGATTCAATACCGCCACTTGAATTTGTACGGCTCTTTACAAGAGTTGTAAATCCAAGCTTTAACAGATACTCGTAGGCAAGCTCCGGTGTAACATCGGTGATCGTCTTAACAGCAAGAATATTCATGGAATTCTGAATAGCCTGTCGGATCGTGCTTGGACCACGGTAGCCACTGTACCAGTTCCTGACTTCGCCGCCATTTGTATAGGTGTATGGTTCATCTTTGTATACTGTTGCAAGGCTCATACCACATCCGTCCAGTGCAGGGAGGAAAGCGGCAACGACTTTGAATGTAGAACCGGGCTGTCTGGTTGCTTCGGTTGCACGGTTAAAGGAACGATCTTCTGTCTTTTCACCACGACCACCGACGATTGCTTTTACCTGACCGGTTTCCTGATCCATCAATGTGAAGGAAATCTGTGGTTCAACGGTTACCTTATAGCTTTCGAGCTGTTCTTTGTATCCGGTCTCAGCAATCAGATGTGCTTTGTATTCATCAGCGGCAGCTCTTGCGTCATCCTCACTTGAGAAGATCAGGTCGAAAGAAGACTGTCCTTTTTCTTCCTGGAACCATGTTACCATCATGTTCTGACTGTAGTTATACTGTTCACCATTGTCATCTACGAGAGTCAGTGCATAGGAGAGCTGGTAACTGTCAGTTGGATAGTTGTCCTCATCATTTAATACAGTATCACAGATATCCTGAATCTCTGTATCCTGACAGGTATGAACTTGCAGACCGCCGGAGTAGATCATACTGTCTGCTTCTGATTTGGAATATCCCATTGCCATGAAGTCATCTTCCAGCTGGTTAATTACTTCATCGATGTAATAGGAGTTTATCTTTGTCGGTGATGATTTCTTTATGGATGATACCTTTTTGATCTCAGCATATACATCATCGGCAATTGCTGTATCATAATCTGACTGGGAGATCATGTTCAGCTCTGACATTTTATCCAGAACCATCAGACGTCTTTTTGCATTTTCTTCCGGAAATACAACCGGATCAAATTTGCTTGGGTTCTGAGGGATTGCAGCGAGAACCGCACACTCGGAGATCGTCAGGTCTTTTAACTGTTTATTAAAATAATACTGGGATGCGGTTTCTACTCCGTATCGTCCCTGACCAAGGTAGATAGTATTCAGATAGTATTCAGCGATACTTTTCTTTGGCAGGACTTTTTCAATCTCAACAGCGAGATACTGTTCCTGAACCTTACGTTCGATCTTGTCAAACATGGTTTTCTCATCCAGACCGACATTGAAGATCTGGTTCTTGATCAGCTGCTGTGTCAGAGTACTTGCACCCTGATCGAAGTCACCTGACTGAAGACCATGGGCAAATGCACGCATGATACCCTGAACGTCGATACCGTTATGTTCCCAGAAACGTTGATCTTCGATAGCGATAAATGCATTGACCAGATTTTCCGGAATATCATCATAGTAGACATATTCGCGATTTGCATCGAAGCTTGCAAGAACTTTGAGTTCCTTGCCGTCCTGATCGTACAGGGTTGTCTGATATCCTTTCGGGATCAGATCCTTTGCATTTACCTCCGGTGTATCATCCAGAATACCCTTTAGTGCACCGAAGCCGGCTCCGATACCAAGAACAATGATCGCCAGAAATAAGACAAGCATTGCCTTGAACAGAGAAACCGTCAGTTTCTTTTTATTTCGGGGTAGTTTAGAAACGAGAGCTTTCTGTTTCTTTTCCACGCCCTTTTTGCTAAAATCCATGGAAAATCCTCCTTAAATTAAGTTCGATCATAAATACAACTCATTATAGCAGAGATTTACATAATAATAAAGTATAAAATCATTTCTGAAATAAAATTAAGGCATTTTAAAAAACTGTGTGCTATACTTGTATTATATGTAAAAAATACGATATGAATAAGCATAAAAGTCAGAATAAAAAAGAAAGGAATACAGACACTATGTTTGAATCGATTGAAGATGCAGTTGCTACATGGAAAGAAGAATACTCATTTATTGAAGATGCAGTTGTAACCGGTTATGAGGGCGGCTATCCGATTGTGGATTTCACGATCGGTAAAGCCGCATGGAGCCTTGTAAAAGACAAGAGCAAATTTAAACGGATCGTCCGTTCTTCCGAGATGGAGGGAGGAATAGAGGTTGGTGTATCTACCTGTTTTAAGGATACGGCATTTGTAAAATGGAACCCACCGGTTATGACGATCTGCGGATATCCTGAGGTAATAAACCGGATAATTAAAAAGATTATGTAAGATTATGTGGAACAGGCATTGCCCCGGTGAATAGAAATATTCATTCGGGGCATTTTATATACCAGAGCATACCGGCTGAAACTACGATTTTCTGCCGGAGAGAGAATAGACAGAAATGGGGAACGGCTATGGAACGAACGATTCGGACAGACCTTGCGATAGAATTACGAGAAGATATAAAAGATCGCGGAGAATTGGATGGAATACAGATTGCGACAAAGATCCACCGGCAGGGTATCAGGACAACGACGATCAATGTAACAAATGAGAAAGGGGCAGAGACACTTGGCAAGCCTCTTGGAACTTATATTACGATCGAATGTCCGGAGATCCGGGAATTTGATGAAACGATCCATGAGCCGTTGTGCCGTGAACTATCAAATAATCTTAAAAAATTACTGGGAGATGCAAGCTCCGTTCTGGTCGTAGGTCTCGGAAACCGTGAGGTGACACCGGATTCACTCGGTCCGCTGGTTGTTGATCATCTCTTTATAACCAGACATCTGGGAATCGAGAAGATCCCTGTATCGGGCAGACAGGAATATGATATATCGGCGATCTGTCCGGGCGTTATGGCACAGACAGGAATTGAAACGGTGGAGATCATAAAAGGAATCTGTGGGAATATTAAGGTAGATGCGGTTCTTGTAATTGATGCTCTTGCGGCCAGAAGCAGTAAGCGGTTGAACAAGACTGTGCAGCTTACGGATACCGGGATCAGTCCGGGCTCCGGCGTCGGAAATAACCGGATGGAGATCAACTCAGATAATATAAAAACAAAGGTCATCGCACTTGGAGTTCCGACAGTTATATCGGTTCCGTCTATCATTGATGATTCTCTTGATGAGATCGCCGATGCATTTGATCAGATACATGGGAAGAAGCTGGTGAAAGAATTGTCCGAGCAGCAGAGATATCAGATCGCATATCATCTGGTAGAACCGGAGCTTGCGGATATGTTTGTTACTCCAAAAAATATTGATGAACTGGTAAGACGAATCAGCTTCACAATATCCGAAGCAATAAATGGTATTATTTTCAGGAAGGACTCATATACTGATAAATAATAAAAAGTAATGAGTTTATCCGGAATGAGAAACTGTCAGACAAGATGCGAAAAAAGAAGAATGCGTTATTGTTTTTTTCTGGTCATAGCCTTTTTTGCAATATGGTTTGCAAAATGTGATGATGAGACAAAGACGGATATGCTGCGACAGCTTCTGACAGGAACGATATCGTCGGATCAGAAGCCGAATATACAGCAGGAGGGAAAGCAACATGAAGAAGCATCCTGTTTTTTAGAAGATTGTTTGCAGGAATATTGCCTTGCAGGTGCATTTGTGTCCTGTGCATCAGAACAGGAGACGGATATTGCAGAGACGGACATTCGGAAGGATCTATCGAAAAATGTCATGCGGGAGAAAAGAGAAGCGACAGCATCGATAGCTGCGATGGCAGGATGTCGCAGTTATATGCAGGAAAAGCTTGCTGATTATGATTATATAAAAAATCACTTCTATGTGATCGACAGTACGACAAATGTATCCAGGGAAGAATTAAACGGGCAGGATCTTGCCTCTATGGATCTGACGATCGATACAGAGGATAAGAACTATAAGGTGCTGATCTATCATACACACGGAACGGAGAGCTTTAAAGATTCCGAGCCGGGCAAGGTTGAGGATACCGTGATCGGCGTTGGTGATTACCTGACGCAGCTTCTCGAAGAGAATTACGGGGTGGCAGTCTATCACGATACGACAGCCTACGATATGACCGGTGGGGAGCTGGATCGAAGCGCGGCATATGATTATGCAAGAGAGGGAGTTCAGAAGATTCTTACGGAATACCCGTCTATTGATGTCGTGATCGATATTCACAGAGACGGTGTAGCCGAGGATACATATCTGATCACGGAGATCGGGGGAAAAAAGACTGCGCAGATTATGTTTTTAAACGGAGTGAGCCGATTAAATAAGAACGGAGATATATCATATCTGGCAAATCCATACAAAACAGAAAATCTTGCCTTCAGTCTGCAGATGTATCTGACGGCACAGGCAAATTATGGGTCCTTTGTAAGAAAGATATTTGTTAAGGGATATCGATATAACCTGGATCTGAAGCCCCGGTCGTTATTAGTAGAGGTCGGCAGCCAGACGAATACGGTAGAAGAGGCAAAAAATGCCATGGAACCGCTGTCTGCAATTCTTTACAAAGTATTGAGCGGAAAGTGAGATTGTGTTATGATAATGAACACGAAATTATTTGCCTGCAGAAATGCATGCTTAAAATAAAAAGAGAAAAGAAATTCAGATACCGGAGGAAAACAGGATGGCTCATATAGATCAGTCAAAGATACGAAACTTTTGCATTATAGCGCATATCGATCATGGTAAATCGACACTTGCGGACAGGATTATAGAAAAGACTGGCTTATTGACTGAACGTGAGATGCAGAATCAGGTGCTTGATAATATGGATCTGGAGCGGGAACGTGGAATCACGATCAAGGCACAGTGCGTTCGTACGATCTATAAAGCACAGGATGGAGAAGAATATATCTTCAATCTGATCGATACCCCGGGGCATGTTGATTTTAATTATGAAGTATCAAGAAGTCTGGCTGCCTGCGAGGGTGCGATCCTGGTTGTGGATGCAGCACAGGGAATCGAGGCACAGACACTTGCAAATGTATATCTTGCGATCGATCACGATCTGGATGTTATGCCGGTTATCAATAAGATCGATCTTCCTTCGGCCGAACCGGAACGTGTGGTAAATGAGATTGAAGATGTGATCGGAATCGAAGCGCAGGATGCTCCGAGAATTTCGGCAAAGAATGGTATCAATATCGATCAGGTCTTAGAGCAGATCGTTACGAAGATCCCGGCACCAGCAGGAGATCCGGAAAAACCGCTTCAGGCACTTATATTTGACAGTATTTACGATTCATATAAAGGTGTTATCATATTCTGCCGTTTATTCGACGGTGTGGTAAAACGTGGGACGTCCATCCGCATGATGGCAACCGGAGCTGTTGCAGAGGTAGTAGAAGTAGGAATCTTCGGGGCTGGCAGATTCGTTCCATGTGATGAATTATCGGCAGGAATGGTAGGCTATATCACTGCCAGCTTAAAGAATGTCAGAGATACTACAGTCGGTGATACCGTTACAGATAACGACAATCCATGCGCAGAGGCGCTTCCGGGATATAAGAAGGCACAGCCTATGGTCTACTGCGGACTTTATCCGGCAGATGGAGCCAAATACCCGGATCTTCGCGATGCATTGGAGAAGCTTCAGTTAAATGATGCGTCCTTAAGCTTTGAGCCGGAGACATCGATCGCACTTGGTTTCGGTTTCCGTTGCGGTTTCCTTGGACTTCTGCATCTGGAGATCATACAGGAGCGGTTGGAGCGCGAGTTCAATCTGGATCTTGTTACGACTGCGCCGGGCGTTGTTTACCGTGTGCATACAACGGATGGCAAGATGATCGAACTGACGAATCCGTCCAATCTGCCGGATCCGTCGAATATCGAATATATGGAAGAGCCGTTTGTATCCGCGGAGATCATGGTCACTACAGAATATGTAGGTGCGATCATGCAGCTCTGTCAGGAACGCCGTGGCGTATATCAGGGAATGGAATATATGGAAGAAACCAGAGCACTGCTTCGGTATGACCTTCCGTTAAATGAGATCATCTATGATTTCTTTGATGCATTAAAATCAAGATCCAGAGGCTATGCGTCCTTTGACTATGAGATGAAGGGCTATGTGCGGAGCGAGCTTGTAAAACTTGATATCCTGATCAATAAAGAAGAGGTCGATGCGTTATCCTTCATTCTTCATCAGGATACTGCTTACGAACGCGGAAGAAAGATGTGCGAGAAGTTAAAGCAGGAGATCCCAAGACATTTATTTGAGATTCCGATCCAGGCAGCGATCGGCAACAAGGTCATTGCCAGAGAGACGGTAAGAGCAGTCAGAAAGGATGTCCTTGCAAAATGTTACGGCGGAGATATCTCCCGTAAGAAGAAGCTTCTGGAGAAACAGAAGGAAGGTAAGAAACGTATGCGTCAGATCGGAAATGTAGAGATTCCGCAGCAGGCGTTTATGAGCGTATTAAAACTTGATGAGGAATAAATATAAAAAAATTGCAGGTTGAATCAGGGCATTTAGAATGAAATAAATCAAAAATGATTTTGATATAAGCAGAAAGCAGCTTACAGAAAAAACGAGAAGGCAGGAAAAACACATGAGAAAAAAACTGAGCATTTATATACATATTCCGTTTTGTGTTAAGAAGTGTGTATATTGTGATTTCCTGTCTTTTGGTGCGGATGACCCGCAGATCAACCGGAGCGGTGCGGTCAGAAAGGCATATGTCCAGAGCATTTGCAGAGAATTATTAAGCTATAAAAGCATATCAAAGGACTATATTGTAAAAACGATATTTATAGGCGGAGGAACTCCGTCTATACTTTTACCGGGCGAGATCATGAATATATTGGCGACCCTTAGAAGCATTTTTAAAGTGGACGAAGAAGCTGAGATTACGATTGAG
The DNA here is from genome assembly GCF_000154245.1 of Clostridium sp. L2-50. Taxonomy (NCBI): domain Bacteria; kingdom Bacillati; phylum Bacillota; class Clostridia; order Eubacteriales; family Clostridiaceae; genus Clostridium; species Clostridium sp. L2-50. The sequence continues at coordinate 52,507 of NZ_DS480329.1, forward strand.
GTGAATCCGGGTACCCTGACTGCGATCAAAGCAGCGGAATATCTGGCGGCCGGGATCAATCGTATGAGTATCGGACTGCAGTCCGCACACAATGATGAGCTTGCCATGCTTGGCAGGATACATACATATGAACAGTTTCTGACATCCTATCAGACAGCACGTGACGCAGGCTTCAGAAATATCAATGTCGACCTGATCTCTGCGATCCCGGGGCAGACGCTTCATTCCTACCTGGATACACTAGAGCGTGTATTGAAGTGCAGACCGGAGCATATCTCTTCATATAGCCTGATCGTGGAAGATGGAACACCGCTTGCGGGGGATCAGAAACTCCTTTCAAAGCTTCCGGATGAGGAAACAGACCGTGAAATGTATGAAGCAACCGGAAAGGTACTCGAGATGTCAGGATATAAAAGGTATGAGATTTCAAATTATGCAAAGCCCGGATATGAATGCAGACATAATATCGTATACTGGACGATGGATGAATATATCGGGATCGGTATAGGTGCGGCTTCCTTTTTTAACGGAAGAAGATATTCGAATACGTCAGATATAAAACAGTATGTCGATACGATGGAGGAAGTATTTGAAAAACGCTCGATCGATGAAGCGTACCGGATACCGGAGCTGCTTTCAATCAGACATATTGATGAAACTGTAGATATTGATACATTGATGGAAGAGTATGTGATATTTGGGCTTAGAATGACCAGAGGGATCAGTGCGGCGGATTTCTATGAACGATTCGGCCATTCCTTATATGATGTTTATGGGGATATTATAAGAGGGTATGTGGCAAGCGGACATATGAAAGATGAAAAGGGGATGGTATGTTTTACCAGAAAGGGAATCGATGTAAGTAACAGGATTCTTGTAGATTTTTTACAGGATAAAGATAAATGAAATGATAGTCGGGGACAGGTTCGGATATGATAAAAGAGACGAATGAGCAGCAGACTGCTGTTATTATAGAAATAAATGAACTGAATTATACCTATCCTGGAACAGAACAGCCGTTGTGGGAGAAGAATCTGACATTTGTACTGCGAAAAGGCGAGATTGTCGGACTGGCGGGACAAAATGGAAGTGGAAAGAGCACGTTACTTCGTATGTTGGCGAGCTTTATTCCCCGGAAAAAGGGCAGCTGCTCAGGACAGATAAATGTAACAGATATATCCGGCAGAGATATGGCATGTGTGATCGACAGACCCTCTTTTTTTTCAGACCTTTCCGTGCGTGATAATATAAAAATGATGGAGCATATGAACGGAGATAAGCAGCTTACGGATGAAGCTTTGATCGATCTTTTGGGTATCCATGAATTTGACCGGATCAAAGCATCTAAGCTGTCACTTGGCAATAAACAGAAGCTTGCGCTTTGTCTTGCAATCCATAAAGAGACAAGACTGGCGTTGCTTGATGAACCGTTGAACGGGCTTGATCCGTTTACGAGAGCATCGTTTTTATCTTATCTGGAGAAACGAAGAAAACAAGGAATGGCGGTTATTCTTACCAGCCACATACCCGGAGATCTGGAACAGGTCTGTGACCGGATTATTTATCTGTAATATAAAAAACCACTCACGGGTATATTAAAAACAGGAGATAGATCCGGTTATTTCCTATTTAGAGGGAGCGTAGGCAACAGTATGAATGTTTACAGAGCAGAAGTATTTCGATATGGCAAAAGCTTTTATGGCAGAATGATCATGATTCTGGTGATTCCGTTTGCGATTCTTGTAGCAGCTTTTCTTCATTATGTAAGTGCAGGGGTAAGCAGCGACTTCCTGGCGGCAGCAGGCTTTTCAGAACAGACGATTACAGCGATCAAAGGTCAGATGGACGGAATCGCTTATATTGCATCGGCTTTTTCTGCTTCGGAGCTTCTGGTCCTTCTTATGATGTTTCCGGTTATCCTTCATATATCCGAAGACTACGAACAGAATACCATACGCTGCGAGCTGCAGAGAAGTAAAAGCAGAGCGGCCTGTTATATTGCCAGAGTGCTGGCGGCAGTTACTTATGCATGGGGGATCTTACTGGAATATATTCTGATTTCAGGGATTGCGGCTGCTTTGTTTTTTAGAAATGTCCCTGAAGCTTCAGAAGCTTCCCGGATTGGAAAAACAATGCTTGCGATAGTGCTGCAGTTTATAATGATCGGAGCCTGCACGATGTTTGCATTTATGTTGGTTTCGCTGATCAGACATTCGGTTTTGTCTATGACTGCCGCGGTCCTTTTGGTGCTGTTATTTACACCCGGAGTTCGTGTCCTTGTGGATCTGTTTAATCTGCCGGCGTGGTCGGATAACATCTGGATCGTGCAGCTTCTCGGTATGACAAGTGACCTTACATTTAACGGAACAGATGCGTTAGCTGCGATTATCATCAGTCTTTTATATGCCGTGATTTCTACAGGACTCGGTATTCATTTTTTCAAAGCTCAAAAATTATAAATTTTCTTGATTTTTTTCAAAATAAATGTTGACAAACAAGGTAGTGGGTGTTAGATTAATTTTAGTGGTTAGCACTCGGGGTATTTGAGTGCTAACAAAAATGAAAGGGATGAGCAGATGGAACTTGACGAAAGAAAAGTCAAAATTCTGAAAGCTATCGTTTCCAATTATTTAGAGACCGGAGAACCTGTAGGATCGCGGACAATTTCAAAGTATACAGATTTGAACTTAAGTTCGGCGACGATCAGGAATGAGATGTCTGATCTGGAGGACATGGGTTATATATGTCAGCCGCATACATCTGCAGGAAGAATTCCGACGGACAAAGGATATCGGTTCTATGTTGACAGCCTTATGAATGAGAAGATAGAGGCTGAGACAGAGAAGGGAAATCTTCTTGAACGAGTTGATAAAATGGAGAAGATGCTGAAGCAGGTTGCCCGGGTATTAGCGGCAAATACGAATTATGCCACACTGGTTACCACACCTCAGTATAATAATACCGTGAAGTTTATACAGCTTTCCAAGGTTGCTGAGTCAAAGCTTCTTGCGGTGATCATGGTGGATGGAAATATCGTAAAGAATAAGCTGATCGATACCACGTACGATCTGAAGAATGACGAGATTTTAAAATTCAATATTTTATTAAACACGTTCCTTCAGGGAGCTGCATTAGAAGATATTAATCTGGAACTGATACAGACGATGAAGATGCAGGCAGGTGAATATGCGGATATCTTAGAAAACATCTTTCAGGGGATCATGGAAGCTATTCATGAAGCGGATGACCTGAAGGTTTATACAAGCGGAGCGACCAACATGTTAAAGTATCCTGAATTGATGGATTCGGCAACAGCAGAAAAACTGCTTGGAACTTTTGAAGATATAGAAGACAAAGAGGAATTTGTAAAATATGTAGAAGAAGTTATCAATAAAGATAACTCTGATATAGAGATCCGAATCGGTGATGAGAATTCCAGTGAGGATCTGAAAGATTGCTCCCTTGTAACGGCAACTTATAAGATGCCGGAAGGCGCAAAAGGAACTATAGGTATCATCGGTCCGAAACGTATGGACTATAAGAAAGTCGTTACGATGTTAAAAAATCTGACCGATGAATTGGATGATATATTTAATAATAACGAATAGGGGGTCCGATAATGGCAGACACCAAGAAAGATACTAAGAAAGTAAAGACAGATGAAAAGGCAGCAGAAACAATTGTAGATGAAGTTACAGCAGAGTCAACAGATACTGCAGAAACAACAACTACAGATGTGAATGTTACAGAAACTGTGGATGTCCCTGAAGAGCAGGCGGAAGCAGCAAAACCGAAGCCGGTTGCAAAAGAGAACAGACGCGGCAGTAAGGCTTTAAGAGAAGAAAATGATAAATTGAAAGAGCGCTGTCAGGATGCAGAAGACAAATATAAACGTCTTCTTGCAGAGTGCGAGAATATCCGTCAGAGAAATGAAAAGGAGTCATCCAAAATGTATGATTTCGGAGCGAAGGATGTTCTTGGAAAATTACTTCCGGTAGTTGACAACTTTGAAAGAGCGATTGCAGCAATTCCGGAAGAGGATAAAGACAGACCGTTTGAAGCAGGAGTTGATAAAATCTACAAATCACTTATGACTTCACTGGAATCCATCGGCGTTACCCCGATGAACTGCGAGGGTGAACAGTTTGATCCGGCGTTCCACAATGCAGTAATGCATGTAGAGGATGAGAATTACGGAGAGAACGTGATCGTCGAAGAGATGCAGCGTGGTTACATGTATAAGGATCAGGTATTACGATTCAGCATGGTAAAGGTTGCAAACTAATAGTCAAATGACTATAGCATATAAATTTTATTAAATTAAGAAAACAGAATTTTATTTAGGAGGAATATAATCATGGGTAAGATAATTGGTATTGACTTAGGTACAACAAATTCATGTGTAGCAGTAATGGAAGGTGGTAAGCCTGTTGTTATTGCGAATACAGAAGGTATGAGAACTACACCATCTGTAGTAGGTTTCTTAAAGACAGGTGAGAGAGTAGTCGGTGAGCCTGCAAAACGTCAGGCAGTTACAAATGCAGATAAGACAATTTCATCCATCAAGCGTCATATGGGTACAGATTACAGAGTAGAGATCGATGGCAAGAAGTATTCACCGGAAGAGATTTCAGCTATGATTCTTCAGAAACTGAAATCCGATGCAGAAGGATATCTCGGTGAGAAGGTTACAGAGGCCGTTATCACAGTACCTGCTTACTTCTCAGATGCACAGAGACAGGCAACAAAGGATGCCGGTAAGATTGCAGGACTTGATGTAAAGCGTATCATCAACGAGCCTACAGCAGCAGCTCTTTCCTATGGCCTTGATAATGAACAGGAACAGAAGATCATGGTATACGATTTAGGTGGTGGTACATTCGATGTATCTATCATTGAGATCGGTGAAGGCGTTATTGAAGTATTGGCAACAGCCGGTGATAATAAGCTTGGTGGTGATGACTTTGATAATGCTGTTACACAGTATATGTTAGATGAATTCAAGAAGGCAGAGGGTATCGACCTTTCAGGCGATAAGATGGCTATGCAGAGATTGAAGGAAGCAGCAGAGAAGGCAAAGAAAGAGCTTTCATCTGCTATGACAACAAACATCAACCTTCCTTTCATTACAGCAAATCAGGATGGACCAAAGCATTTTGATATGAACCTGACAAGAGCAAAATTTGATGAGTTAACAGCAGATCTGGTTGACAGAACAAAGGTACCTGTTCAGACAGCACTTGAAGATGCAGGACTTACTGCAGCAGATCTTGATAAGGTATTATTAGTCGGTGGTTCTACACGTATCATCGCTGTACAGGAAGAAGTTAAGAGATTAACAGGTAAAGAGCCGTTCAAGGGTATCAACCCTGATGAGTGTGTTGCAATCGGTGCATCTATCCAGGGCGGTAAGCTTGCAGGTGATGCCGGTGCCGGTGAGATCCTTCTTCTTGATGTTACACCACTTACACTTTCTATCGAAACAATGGGTGGTATCGCAACACATCTGATCGAGAGAAACACTACAATTCCTACAAAGAAGAGCCAGATTTTCTCAACAGCACAGGATAATCAGGATGCCGTAGATATCAACGTAGTACAGGGTGAAAGACAGTTTGCAAAAGATAATAAGAGTCTTGGACGTTTCAGACTGGATGGTATCGCTCCTGCAAGAAGAGGCGTTCCTCAGATCGAAGTATCATTCGATATCGATGCGAATGGTATCGTAAATGTATCTGCTAAGGATCTCGGAACAGGAAGAGAACAGCACATTACAATTACTTCCGGTACATCACTTTCAGATGATGATATCGAGAGAGCAGTAAAAGAAGCTGCAGAATACGAAGCACAGGATAAGAAACGTAAGGAAGGCATTGAAGCAAGAAATGAAGCAGATGCACTTGCATTCCAGACAGAAAAAGCACTGAATGAAGTCGGAGATAAGCTCTCAGATGCAGATAAGTCTGCCGTACAGGCTGACTTAGACTCATTAAAGTCAACAATTGAAAGCACAGATGCAGAGAATATGACAGATCTTGATGTGGATAAGATCAAGGCTGCTAAGGATAAGCTTATGGAAAGTGCTCAGAATCTGTTTGCTAAGCTTTATGAGCAGAATGGTCCTGGAGCAAATGCAGGAACAGGTACAGGTACACCGGACTTTTCAGAGGGTGATGTAGTAGATGGAGATTTCACAGAGGTTTAAGCCTTGAAATAATATGAAATGTAGTCTATAGTAAATATCTGGCAGTAAAACGGGAAAAAGGTTTCCTGTTTTACTGTGGATATGAATGTATATCGCAGATGAAAGGTTAAAAGTTATGGCAGAAACAAAAACTGATTACTATGAGGTCCTTGGTGTAACCAAGAATGCCTCAGAGGCAGAGATAAAAAAAGCATATCGTGTCGTAGCCAAGAAATATCATCCTGATATGAACCCGGGCGATGCGGAGGCTGAAAGAAAATTTAAAGAAGCAGCGGAAGCTTATGCAGTACTTAGTGACCCGGAGAAGCGAGCAAAATATGATCAGTATGGTCATGCGGCATTTGATCCAAATGCCGGCGGCAGTGGCTTTGGTGGCTTCGGCGGCTTTGATTTTGCTGATATGGGAGATATTTTCGGAGATATTTTCGGAGATATGTTCGGTGGTGGAAGCAGACAGAGAAATTCAAACGGACCTGTAAAGGGTGCTAACATCAAGACAACGATCAGAGTTGCTTTTGAGGAAGCAATATTTGGTACACAGAAAGAACTGGATCTTCCGTTAAAGGATGAATGTGAAGTATGTAAGGGAACCGGTTCACAGCCGGGACATCAGCCGGAGGTTTGTGGCAAATGCGGCGGAAAAGGTCAGATCGTTACAACACAGCAGTCCTTGTTTGGCGTAGTAAGAAATGTATCGACTTGTCCGGACTGTGGCGGATCCGGTAAGATCATTAGATATAAATGTAGCAACTGTGCGGGAACCGGTTATGTAAAGAGCAGAAAGAAGATTCAGATCGCTGTTCCGCCTGGAGTAGATAACGGAACCAATATCCGTATCAAAGGAAAAGGTGAACCTGGATTTAATGGTGGTGAAAGAGGAGATCTTCATGTTACGATCCTTGTTGATCGTCATCCGAAGTTCCAGAGACAGGAATACAATCTTTACTCCTCCGAACCGATCTCATTCACACAGGCAGCACTGGGTGGAAATATTAAGATCCATACGATCGAGGGAGAAATTGATTACACGATTCCACCAGGAACACAGACCGATACCAAGGTTAAGCTGAAGGGAAAAGGTGTGCCAAACCTGAAGAATCCTACTCAGCGTGGTGATCATTATGTAACACTGGTTGTACAGGTTCCTGAGAAGCTGACTGCAGAACAGAAGCGTATCTTGAATGAATACGAGCAGGCAACATTGGTTGAGACCAGACCTGCAACAGATTCGGTAGGAACATCATTTTCGTTTGGAGATCACAAAAAAAGAAAGAAGAAATAGGTAAATAGATTATGAAATGGACACAAATCACGATTGAAACAACGTGTGAGGCTGTCGATTTACTCAGCGCCTTCCTCGATGAGGAAGGCGTTTTGGGTATAGAAGTCGATGACAATGTGCCTCTGACAGATGAAGAAATGGCAGCTATGTTTGTAGATCTTCTGCCGGATGAGATGCCGACGGATGACGGAACAGCAAAGGTTTCCTGCTATCTGGATGATTCCTTTGACAAGGAAGAGATAAAGACCAAGATAAAAAATGAACTGGAACGGTTATCGGAATTTATTCCGGTTGGAGCCTGCAATATCATAGAATCCGAGACGGAAGATGTGGATTGGATGAACAACTGGAAGGCATATTTTAAGCCGTTTCGTCTGTATGACAATATCGTTATCAAACCGACATGGGAGGATGCACCTTCTGATGTGACAGATGATGATATTGTGATTGATATTGATCCGGGTGCGGCGTTCGGAACCGGCTCCCATGAGACGACCAGATTATGTATCGGACAGCTGAAGAAATATATGAAAGAAGGAGATCTGGTTCTTGACTGTGGAAGCGGAAGCGGGATCCTTTCCTTTGTATGCAGTAATCTTGGCGCAAAAGAGGTTCTCGGAATCGATATTGATGAGACAGCGGTTCATGTCAGCATCGAGAACAGGGATATCAATCATATTACAGAAGATCAGGTTCGGTTTCTCTGTGGTAATGTACTCGCGGATAAAGAGCTTGTTCAGTCGATCGAACCGAAGTATGATATCGTAGTTGCAAATATTCTGGCGGATGTAATCATCCCGCTTTCCGGTGTTGTGCAGCAGTTTATGAAGGATGATGCGAAGTTTATCTGTTCCGGAATTATCAATACAAAAGAAGACGAGGTCAGACAGGCACTTCTTGACAATCACTTCAGAATAGTGGATACTGTCTCTATGAAAGACTGGATCAGTTTTGTAGCTGAGAAGGATAATTAGTCATAAAGAGACAGGATTGGGAAGATGAATCGTTTTTTTGTAGATTTTGATGGAAGGGTATTTGATAAGAGCATTGATATTACCGGTGAGGATGTCAATCATATTAAGAATGTTCTTCGTTTAAAAGTAAATGATGAGATCATAATAAGTGATGGCAGGGGTAGAGATTACCGCTGCCAGATTTCAGTTATGGATCATGAAAAAGTAGTTGCAGATATTCTGGATGTATGTGATAATTTTGCAGAACTTGAAACAGAGATTACGTTGTTTCAGGGATTTCCGAAAGCGGATAAGATGGAGTGGATCATCCAGAAAACGGTAGAGCTTGGCGTTACAAGGATCGTACCGGTCATGACGAAACGGACGGTTGTCAAGCTGGATGCAAAGAAAGCAGGAAAGAAGACGGAACGTTATCAGGCGATCGCACTTGCGGCAGCGAAGCAGTCGGGCAGAGGTGTGATCCCGGAGGTAACTGCTCCTGTAACATGGAAAGAGGCTCTTGCTATGGCAAAGGAGCTTGATATGAATATGATCCCGTATGAAGAAGCAGAAGGAGTTGCATATTCGAAAGAGGTCTTTGCATCGATCAAGGGAAAGAAAAGTCTTGGTATATTTATAGGCCCGGAAGGTGGATTTGCCGGAGAAGAAGTCGTGGCAGCGACAGACATGGGTGCGAAGATGGTTACGCTTGGACACAGGATTCTGCGTACCGAGACAGCGGGAATGGCGGTTATGTCGATCATAATGTTTGAACTGGAAGAGGATAGATAGAGATGGAAGCATATTTTGATAATGCAGCAACAACAAAAGTATTTCCGGAAGTAAAAGATCTGGTGGTAAAATTAATGGAAGAAGATTATGGTAATCCTTCCTCCCTGCATCAGAAAGGTCTGGATGCAGGACACTATATCAAGGAGACGAAAGAGATCCTTGCAAAAGAATGGAAGGTAGACAGCAAAGAGATTGTACTGACTTCCGGCGGAACGGAATCCAATAATCTTGCATTGATCGGGGCTGCGCTTGCAAATAAAAGAAGCGGAAACCGGATCATAACAACAAAGGTGGAACATGCATCGGTATCAAGTACGATGGCATTTTTGGAGAGTCTTGGATTTGAAATCATATATCTGAATGTAGATCAGCACGGAATTGTGGATTTGGAACAGCTGGAACAGGAAGTGAATGAGGATACGATTCTTGTGTCTGTTATGTATGTAAATAACGAGATCGGGACAGTAGAACCGATTCAGGAGATTGCAGAGATTATCAAAGAGAAGAATCCAAAGACGCTCTTTCATGTGGATGCGATTCAGGCATTTGGCAAATATCACATTTACCCGAAACGGATGGGGATCGATTTGATGTCCGTAAGCGGGCATAAGATACATGGACCAAAGGGAACCGGAGCGTTGTTTATCAAGAACCGTACGAAGGTGAAGCCGATCATATACGGCGGCGGACAGCAGGGCGGAATGCGATCCGGCACAGAGAATGTTCCGGGATTTGCAGGATTTGGACTGGCAACAAAGATGGTTTATGAAGATCTGGAAGCCAGAACTGTTCGTATGCGGGCGGTGAAAGACCGTCTGACCGAACGTCTAAAGACACTTCCGGATGTATATATCAATGAAGGGGAAGCACCACATATCCTAAGTGTATCATTTGTTGGTGTTCGAAGTGAAGTGATGCTGCATGCATTAGAAGAACGGGAAATCTATGTTTCTTCCGGATCGGCATGTTCGTCGAATAAACCGGCAGTCAGCCATGTATTAGCTTCGATCGGGTTACCGAAGGATCGGTTGGAATCCACGATCCGTTTCAGTTTTTCAGCAGAGAACACAGTGGAACAGGCAGACTATGCGGCGGATGTGATAGAAGAGATCCTGCCGATATATAGAAAATATGTCAGAAAAAAGTAGCGTCAAACGAATGGAAGGTTTGATTATAATAGTATAAAACAGGCGAAGAACAAATAAATAGAATGAAAATCGGAGGTTGAGAGAAGCATATGCAGTATAAGGCATTTATGATCAAATATGCCGAGATCGGTACAAAAGGTAAAAACCGGTATATATTTGAAGATATCCTTGTAAAAAACATTAATCGTAAGATCAAAAATTACGGTGATTTTTATATCCGTAAGGAACAGGGAAGAATCTTTATCGAAGCAAAATCAGACTATGATTATGAAGATGTAGTGGGTGCATTGACCAAGGTATTCGGTATCGTGGGAATCTGTCCGATCGTGGTAGAGGAAGATACATCATTTGAAGCCATCAAAGAAAAGGTGATCGAATATGTGGATAAGGCATATCGTAAGAAGAACTTTACCTTTAAAGTAAATACAAGAAGAAATGATAAGAGCTTTCCTATGACTTCGATGGAGGTCAATGCAGAGCTCGGACATTATCTGTTAGAGGCATTCCCGGATACTTCCGTTGATGTTCATGAACCGGATGAGATCATTAATGTAGAGATCCGGAAGACGGTATATATTTATTCGATCACGATTCCGGGTCCGGGAGGACTTCCTGTCGGCACAAACGGAAAGGGAATGGCATTATTATCCGGTGGAATTGACAGCCCGGTTGCAACCTATATGATCGCAAAACGCGGTGTCCAGATGGAGGCTGTATATTTCCATGCACCGCCATTTACCAGTGAGCGTGCCAAAGAAAAAGTAATTGATCTGGCATGTCTGGTTGCGGATTATGCAGGTGCGATCAAGTTGCATGTTGTAAATTTCGCAGATGTTCAGATGGCGATCTATGATAATTGCCCGCACGAGGAGCTTACGATCATTATGAAACGCTATATGATCAAGATTGCAGAAGAACTGGCAAAGAGAAATGACTGTCAGTGTACGGTGACAGGTGAGAGTATCGGGCAGGTGTCCAGCCAGACAGTATTCAGTCTTGCTGTTATCAATGATGTCAGTACATTGCCGGTGTTCCGTCCGTGTATCGGACTGGACAAGCAGGAGATTGTTGATATATCGGAAAAAATCGGAACATATGAGGCATCGATCCTTCCTTATGAGGACTGCTGTACAACATTTGTAGCAAAGCACCCGGTAACAAAACCGATATTATCTGCGATCGAGAAATCAGAAGCAAAGCTTGCCGGCATTATCGAGCCGTTATATGAAAAAGCGTTAGAGTCTGTTGAGACTGTAATGTGCAGAGCACAGAGATAAGGTGAAGCAGAGACATTATGCAACACATGCAAAATTATTTGCTTGCCAGGATGTTGATTTTGCGGAATGCAAGGAGTGAACTGTACTCATGACAGAATAACATGAAAAAAGCTTGCCACTATAAGGCGCAAGCTTTTTTATGCAGAATGACTGTTAAAACAGGCATTCTGTATGTATGCAAATAGTCGATTGTGATTATTCAACAACGTAAGGTTTGATTGCTGCAAGAATATCAGCAAGATCCTTTTCATCAGCGTGAATGTTCAATTCAATTGGTTTTGAAATATCAAGACTGAATATACCCATAATTGATTTTGCATCAATAACATAACGTCCTGAGATGAGATCGAATTCTGCGTCAAATTTTGCAATTTCGTTACAGAATGCTTTTACCTTATCGATTGAATTTAAAGAAACCATTAATGCTTTCATGATTACCCTCCTAAAAGTTAGATTATCCGGAGCCATAACGACCGCGGATGTTTATATATTTATAATATCTTTTGGAGAGGGAAAAGTCAATAATAAGAAAGGAAAAATAAGGAATGCTGAAGGGAAAAACAGTAGCCCCTCTGACACTGGGCTGCAAGGTAAATCAATACGAGACAGATGGCATGATCGAACTCTTAAAAGAGGCCGGAATGACGGCTGTTTCCTTCGAAGAAAAAGCAGATGTATATCTGATAAATACATGCTCTGTTACAAATATGGCAGATAAAAAATCCAGACAGATGATACACAGAGCGAAGAAACTGAATCCGGATGCAGTCGTAATAGCGGCGGGCTGTTATGTTCAGGCTGCAAAGGATAAGCTGATGGAAGATGATCGTATATCTATTATTATAGGAAACAATAAAAAGAAAGATATTGTTCGGATTCTGGAGGATTATCTGCAGGCAGGCGTGACAGATGAAGGTATGCTCGATATATCAGCGGAAAAAGAATATGAGCCTTTGACCATTAACAGTACTTTAGAGCATACACGGGCATATGTGAAGATTCAGGACGGTTGTAACCAGTTCTGCTCTTATTGCATTATTCCTTACGTCAGAGGAAGGATTCGGAGCCGGGACATCGCATCCATTATAGAAGAAGTTGAACGACTGGCGTTGACCGGAGTAAAAGAAATTGTTCTGACAGGTATCCATATCTCCTCTTATGGTAAGGATAAGGAAAATGAGGTAGGACTCGCAGATGTAATTGATGCAATCTCAAAAATCGAATCAATTAAAAGAATCCGTCTTGGTTCGCTGGAACCTAGTATTATTACAGATGAATTTATAGACCGCATTGTGGATAATGAAAAGGTGTGTCCGCATTTCCATTTAAGTCTGCAAAGTGGCTGTAATACAGTATTAAAAAGGATGAACAGGAAGTATACCTGCGAAGAATACTTTGAAAAATGTGAGATGCTTCGTAAGGCATTTGACCGCCCGGCACTGACTACGGATGTAATCGTAGGATTCCCGGGGGAGACGGAAGAAGAGTTTCGGGAGACGGTGGATTATCTGACGAAGCTTAATTTGTACGAGATGCACATATTTAAGTTCTCGCCAAGACAGGGAACGGTTGCTGCCGGAATGAAGGATCAGGTTGCGCCTGAGATTAAAAATCAAAGAAGCGATGTTCTATTGGCTTTATCCGAAAGGAACAAACAGGCATATGAAGCGTCCTTCCGGGGAGAAAATCTCGATGTTCTTGTTGAAGAAAAAGTCCGGAGAGAGGGAAAAGACGGATATCGTGGACATACGGAACGATATATGGATATTTTTGTGGAGGAAGAATGCATGCACAGGATCTGTGACCGGCAGACAGATATCATTAATCATGTGGTGAAGATTCCATACGGTGTGGGCGTGGAATGAGCAGATTGCACAGCCGGATTATGCGCAAAATGCGTTACAACATATACAAATATGCGGCTTTAGGTTGAATTTTGCATGGGTTTATATTATTATAGGGTAAGGTTTTTATGCAAAGATGCTGATGGCACTTGATAAAAGTAAGGATGTGAGTATATGAATAACAAAGAGAATACACAACATATTGCACAGCTGAAGGATAACACGATAGATGTAACACAGATCATAGGACAGGTATATGAAGCACTGACAGAAAAAGGCTATAATCCGGTCAGTCAGCTTGTCGGTTATATTATGAGCGGTGATCCTACATATATCACCAGCTATAAGAATGCAAGAAGTCTGATCATGAAAGCAGAGCGGGATGAGATCATAGAAGTTCTGTTTGAAGATTACATTAAGAATAATCTGATCAAGTAGATCGGGATCGTGTCGAAAATGATGGGGTCGGATGAAAAAAATCCCATCGAAAAAAGCTCGGATTACATGGAGAGAAGAACAGGATAAGAATATGCGGATAATTGGATTGGACTACGGAACAAAGACAGTAGGAGTTGCGGTCAGTGATGCGCTGATGATCACGGCACAGCCACTTGAAACAATAGAAAGAAAATCAGCAAACAAACTTCGACAGACACTTGCGAGAATAGAGAGTATTATTGAGGAATATCAGGCAGAACGGATCGTTCTCGGATATCCGAAGAATATGAATAATACGATTGGAGAACGTGCAGAAGCGACCGAACAGTTTAAGGAAGATCTGGAACGTAGAACAGGCCTTGAGGTTATCCTGTGGGATGAAAGACTTTCTACGGTAGAAGCAGAACGGATTTTGATGGATACCGGAGTCAGAAGAGAAAATCGGAAACAGTATGTAGACAAGATGGCCGCTGCGGTTATTTTGCAGAATTATCTTGACAGTCAGGCTCATGAAGGGCAGACCGAATAGTCGAAAGGATTAGAACAGAAATGGAAAACGACAGCATAGTATTTACAGATGAAGATGGCAATGAAGTTGCTTTTTCTGTTATGGAGCAGACGACTCTTGGCGGAGTGAATTATCTGCTTGTTACGGAAGACGGAGACGATGAAGATGATGGTTCTTTCCTGATACTGAAGGAGAATGCTTCAGACAGTGAAGGTGAGATGGCAGCATTTGACATCGTTGAAGATGACAAAGAATTAGAAGCAGTTATGAAGATATTTGAAGAGCTGCTAGAGGACGTAGATTTGGAGGTATAGAACATTGAAAAAATTGAATAGCGATGCGGTAAAGATTATTCCATTGGGCGGATTGGAACAGATTGGAATGAACATTACCGCAATAGAGTATGAGGACTCTATTATAGTCATTGACTGCGGTCTGGCATTCCCTGAGGACGATATGTTAGGAATCGATCTTGTAATACCGGATGTCACTTACCTTAAGGAAAACGCGGACAAAGTCAAAGGGCTTGTGGTTACCCATGGTCATGAAGATCATATCGGAGCCATTCCTTACATTGAGAAAGAACTCAATATGCCGATTTATGCAACAAAGCTTACGATGGGACTGATCGAGAATAAACTGAAAGAACATAATCTGATGAACAACACCAGACGTAAGGTTGTAAAATATGGACAGAATATCATTCTTGGAAAATTTCGCATAGAATTTATTAAGACAAACCATTCGATTGCTGATTCCGCAGCACTGGCGATCTATACGCCGGCAGGACTGCTTGTCCACACCGGAGATTTCAAGATTGATTATACACCGGTATTTGGAGATATGATCGATCTTCAGCGGTTTGCAGAGCTTGGCAAAAAAGGTGTTCTGGCATTGATGGCAGATTCCACAAATGCAGAACGTGAGGGCTTTACAAAGTCAGAAAAGACAGTAGGAAGAACGTTTGATAATCTGTTCAATGATAATCAGAATCATCGAATCATCATAGCTACATTTGCATCGAATGTAGACCGTGTGCAGCAGATCATCAATTCAGCATATAAGTATGGAAGAAAAGTAATCATCGAAGGAAGAAGTATGGTGAATATCATCAGTACGGCTTCCGAGCTCGGTTATATCGATATACCGGATAACACATTGATAGATATCAGTCAGATCAAGAATTATCCGGATGAGAAGCTTGTTCTGATCACGACAGGAAGTCAGGGTGAGAACATGGCGGCTCTGTCAAGAATCGCAGCGTCAATCCATAACAAGATCTCGATCATGCCGGGAGATGTGGTCATATTCAGTTCACACCCGATCCCGGGTAATGAAAAAGCAGTATTCAAGGTGATCAATGAGCTGGAAATGAAGGGCGCCCATGTAATCTTTGAAGACACACATGTATCGGGACATGCCTGCAGAGAGGAATTGAAGCTGATCTATGCGCTCACAAAACCGAAATATGCGATACCGGTACATGGTGAGTACAGGCATCTGAAACGCCACGCAGAGCTGGCACAGGAGATGGGTATTCCGAAAGAGAATATCAAGATTCTGACAACAGGAGATGTTCTGGAAGTAAGCGAAGATAAGCTTGAGGTGACCGGAAAAGTTCCGGCACAGGGAGTCTTTGTCGACGGACTTGGAGTCGGAGATGTCGGTAACATTGTTTTAAGAGACAGACAGCTTCTGTCACAGAACGGTCTGCTGATCATTGTGGTGACACTTGATAAATACAGCAATAACCTGATAGCGGGTCCGGATATTGTTTCCAGAGGATTTGTATATGTAAGAGAATCGGAGACGTTGATGGAGGACTGTCGTGCAGTAGTGGAGGAAGCATTGGAGAAATGCTTGCGTAAGAATGTTACAGACTGGGGCAAGATCAAGACGACGATCAAGGATTCCTTGAGTGAATTCCTGTGGAAACGGACGAAGAGAAGCCCGATGATCCTTCCGATCATTACAGAAGTATAAGACGCTTTGATAATTACCTCATGCATGGGTATAGGCTAAGAAGAAAAGAGGAATGAACAATGAGCGATGTTGTTGAACTCAGTAAAAAACTGAATGAAACGATAAAGGAATCGGAATTCTACAGGCACTATCTGGTGTGCCGCGAAAGATTATACGAACATCCGGATCTGCTTCGGGGGCTGAATGAGTTCAAAAAGAAGAACTCGGATATTCAGAACAATGCTTCGAATGATAATCCTTATGATGAGGTAGTTGCATTATTCGAGGAATATGATCCGATCGTTCATGACACTATTGTAAATGATTTCCTTCGGGCAGAACGAAAGCTTTGCAGGATGCTGAAAACAATGTATGATGAGATAGCTGATGGGCTGGATGTTGACATAAAGCAGTAGGATATGTTACAACAGTTACGTAGTGTCTGAAGGCACGAATGGATAAGGAGATTAAGATATGGCTATAGATGGAGCACTGACAATGAAACGAGTACTGCGATTCTCGGTCGGTTTACTTGTGAATGTATTTATCCTGTTTATATTGGTTAAGGTGTTTGCGTTCGGATTCGGCTTTGCTTATGATGTGTTTGCAAGTAACAGCTGCAAAGATAAGGCGGATACAAAGGTAGTAGCAGTTACGATACTTCCGGATTCATCGATCAAAGATGTCTGTGAGACATTAGATGATGCCGGAGTTGTAAAGAATGCATATGCACTGATGATTCGTATCAGAATCGGTTCTTATGCAGCAAAGATCCAGCCGGGAACGTATGAGATTGCTCCGAACTATACAAATGACGAGATCATAACCGTGATAACGGGTGGCAAGCTGGACGAGAAGGAGAAAAAAGCCGAAAGCAAAAAGGAAGAAAAGGCAAAAGATAAGACGTCGGACAGCACGACTGATGCCAAGTCGGAAAATGATACAACGGAGAAAAGTGAATGATAACAGATGAAAGAATTGCGTCCTTCATTAATTCATTTAACAGTGATTATGACGATGTGATAACTGCTATCAGAAAAGAAGCAGAAGAGCAGGAGGTTCCTATCATCCGTAGAGAAGCAGGCGAGTTCATCAAGCTTCTGATGATGATAAAGAAACCGGTAAATATACTGGAGATAGGAACGGCGGTCGGCTTTTCTGCTATTTTTATGAGCAGGTTTTTGCGAGAAGAAGGACATATTACAACGATAGAGAACTATCGACCGAGAATAGAAAAGGCAAAGGCCAATATAAGACTTGCACAGGCTGAAGATCGGATTACCTTATTGGAGGGGGATGCAAACGAGATCCTTCCGACATTACAGGGATCATTTGATCTGGTGTTTATGGATGCGGCAAAAGGACAGTATGGAAGCTTTTTTCAAAAAACGATCCCATTACTTGCTCCGGAAGGAATCCTGCTGTGTGATAATGTATTACAGGATGGAGACGTGCTTGAATCCAGGTTCGCGGTAACGAGAAGAAATCGGACGATTCATGCAAGAATGCGAGAATATCTGTATGAATTAAAACATGATGAACGGCTTGAAACAGCTATTTTAAATATTGGGGACGGAATGAGCCTGTCTGTACGAAAAGACGAATGCTGTAAATAATCGACATATGAATATGCGCGGTTGGTGTATGATATTACAGAATGAAAGAAGATAAATAAGAATTGAAAAGAGGATTGGATAAATGACAGATCGTAAAGTGGAACTGCTTGTTCCGGCAGGCAGTCTTGAAGTTTTAAAGGTTGCGGTAGATTATGGTGCCGATGCGGTTTATATCGGCGGACAGGCATATGGGCTTCGTGCGAAAGCAGATAATTTCTCGATTGATGAGATGAAAGAAGCAGCAGCATATGCACATGCAAAAAACGCAAAAGTGTATGTGACAGCGAATATATTTGCACATAATTATGATATCGATGGAATGAAAACATATTTTGAACAGTTAAAGGATACCGGCGTGGATGCTGTTCTGGTGTCTGATCCCGGTATCTTTACACTCGCAAAGGAAACTATGCCGGATATGGAGCTTCATATCAGTACGCAGGCAAATAACACCAATTATCTGACATATAACTTCTGGTATAAGCTTGGGGCAAAACGCGTGGTTACAGCCAGAGAACTGTCGCTTGCTGAGATCAGACAGATCAGGGATCATATTCCGGATGATATGGAGATTGAATCGTTCATGCATGGAGCTATGTGCATTTCTTATTCGGGAAGATGCCTGCTCAGTAGTTACTTTACAGGCAGAGATGCGAATCGTGGTGCGTGCACACATCCTTGCAGATGGAAGTACCACATCGTAGAAGAGACAAGACCGGGTGAGTATATGCCGGTTAATGAGGATGACAGGGGAACCTACATCTTTAACTCAAAGGATCTCTGCATGGTAGAACACATTCCCGAGATGATCGATGCGGGTATCGATAGCTTTAAGATAGAGGGCAGAATGAAGACTGCGCTATATGTTGCAACGGTTGCCAGAACATATAGAAAGGCAATCGATGATTATATGGAGTCGCCGGAGCTTTACAGGTCGAATATGGAATATTATAAATCAGAGATAGCAAAATGCACATACAGACAGTTCACAACTGGATTTTATTTCGGAAAGACAGATAGTGACTCTCAGATCTATGATAACAATACTTATATCAAGAATTATACTTATATCGGAAATGTGCAGCTGGTGACAGAAGACGGACTTGCGGTATTTGAACAGAAGAATAAGTTTTCTGTTGGAGAGATGATAGAGGCGATGGACTTTGACGGCACAAATATCTCGTGCCGGGTAGAAGAAATCTACAATGACAAGATGGAGAAAATGGAGTCTGCACCGCATCCGAAGATGCAGCTCTATGTAAGACTTGACCGCCCGGTATCAGCGGGGATGATACTCAGACGGCAGGAATAGGGAGGTCAGGTTTCGAGAGCTTTGCGAAGCTTGAGCAATGCACGTTTCTCGATCCTGGAAACATATGATCTGGAAATGCCCATTGCGGAGGCAATTTCTTTTTGAGTACATGGTGCTTCACCGGACAGACCGTAACGTCTGGACAGGAGCACCATTTCCTGTTTTGTAAGGTGGTGCAGCATACAATCCGGAAGCTGTTTCAGATTATAATCATGTACCATGGAATCAAGAATGGATGGAGTATCGGGACTGATGATATCCATCAGACTGATCTCGTTTCCTTCCTTGTCTGTGCCGATGGGTTCAAACAAGGATACTTCACGGGCGTGCTTTCGGTTCTGACGGAGAAGCATCAGAAGTTCGTTTTCAATACATCGGGATGCATAGGTGACCAGTCGTTTTCCTTTTTTTGAGTCGTAGGTGTCGATGGCTTTGATCAGTCCGATCGTGCCTGCGGATATCAGATCATCATTTTCGTGGCTCCCATTGTATTTTTTTGCAATATGGGCAACCAGCCGCATATTATATTCAATCAGAGTTTTTCTGGCCCGGGGATCGCCTTCTTTGCATAATTTCAGAAAATATGCTTCCTCTTTTGGTGAGAGAGGCTTTTTAAATGTCTGCACATCAATTTCTGCTCCAGCGATTTGTATATATTTTATGATGAAACTGTAAAGAACGTGCATATCCCAAAAAGAAAACTTGTTAAAATGTGAAAAAAATCAAAAAAAATTGACCAAAATCTGTTCAAAATGTTTAATTTTTTACCAGGGTGTGCTATAATCTCTAAATGAGTGTTCGTATATTTAAAAAGTGTAGGAGGACAGACCAGTATGCGATTAGGAATGGGCCGAAAAAAGATTAGAATTGGAGATATCCTTGTAGCAGCAGGAGCAATTACAGAGGAGCAGTTACAGGAGGCTCTGGCATATCAGAAAGAGAACGGCGGGAAGCTCGGAAATGTTCTCGTAGATCTGGGAATGATCAGTAACGAGATCCTTATTACTCTTCTAACACAGCAGTTAGGTATTGATTACATAGAATTGAAAGGTGCCAAGATCGAAGATAAAGTTATTCATATGGTACCTGAGAATATGGTTACAAAATATAAGGTTATTCCTATCGAGATCGATCCGGAAAACCCGAATATATTAAAACTTGCTATGTCTGATCCGATGGATATCAATGCGATTGATGATATCGGACTTGTAACAAATATGCAGGTAGAGCCGATGCTCGCAACGGAGGAACAGATCAATGATGCGATCGGCAAGTATTATGGAAGCTCAAAAGCGATGGAAGCGGCTGAGATGTATCGTCAGGAACAGGCGGATGCACTTGGTGGCGGAGATGAAGAAGAAACAAACGAAGATATTGATAATTCACCTATCGTTCTTCTGGTTAAGCAGATCATTGAGGGCGGTGTAAGACAGAGAGCATCCGATATCCATATCGAAGCACTGGAGAACAGCGTTCGTGTCAGATACAGAATTGATGGTGCGTTGAAGCAGGTAATGTCATATGACCTCAGTATTCTGGCAGGTATTACAGCCCGTATCAAGATCATAGGCGGAATGGATATCGCAGAGAAGAGAAAACCACAGGATGGTCGTATTACCATTTTCGTAGACAGACGAGAGTTCGATGTCCGTGTATCTATCCTTCCGACAGTATACGGTGAGAAGACGGTTATGCGACTTACTTCTAAAGACGGACTGACCAAGCCGAAGAGCGGTCTTGGACTTGATGAGGATGAGATCAAAGTATTTGATGGAATCCTGAGTAACCCACACGGAATCATCCTTGTTACAGGGCCTACCGGTTCCGGTAAATCAACTACACTGTACACATCATTAAGTGAGTTGAACAAAGAAGATGTTAATATTATCACGGTAGAAGACCCTGTCGAGGCGAATATCAACGGTATCAACCAGGTACAGGTAAATAATAAAGCAGATATGACATTCGCGGCAGCACTTAGATCTATTCTTCGTCAGGATCCGGATATCATAATGATCGGAGAAATTCGAGATGGTGAGACTGCCCAGATCGCGGTTCAGGCGGCTATCACCGGACACTTGGTTGTATCAACACTCCATACAAACTCGGCAGCATCTACGATCACTCGTCTGGAAGATATGGGTATCGAGCCTTACGTTGTAGGTGATGCGGTTGTAGGTGTTATCGCACAGCGACTGGTAAGACGTCTGTGCCCAACCTGTAAACAGCCACGACTTATAGAAGATGATGAGAGACAGGTGCTTGGCGTACCGGCTGATGAAGAAGACGTAATCATCTATGAGCCTGCAGGATGCCCGCTTTGTAATGATACCGGCTATGCAGGACGAATCGGTGTGTATGAAATGATGCCGGTTTCAAAGGCATTACAGGCAGTTATCTCGACCGGAGCGACGGCAGATAAGATTGAGAAGCAGGCATTATCAGAAGGAATGCTCACACTGAAGATGGGCGCAGCAAAGCATGTATTAAACGGTATCACATCACTTTCGGAGATGAAGAAGATCGTTTATACAACCGGTGACGAATACTAAATGATATAAAGACATTAAAATATTAAAACATTAAAACATGCAAAGACATTAATACATTCATATTAGAGTGTTCATTTGAAAAAGGGATGTTTTTAACAAAGAAATAATCCAAACAGATTTTTAACAGAGAAGAACTTACATACATAACTCTGTAAAAATAAATTGAAATTATGAAATGCAACAAGGAAAGGAAGGAAACAATATGCTGGATATGAAGGAGCTCCTGGCATTCTCGGTTGAGGCGAAGGCATCTGATGTACATATTGCAGTCGGAATACCACCAAAGCTCAGAATCAATGGACGATTGACAGAAGTTGAAGTTCCTCCGCTTACACCTGCTGATGCGGCAGAAGCGATCGGAGCAACCATGAAAGAAAGACATGTAGCGATCTTAAAGGACAGAGGTGAGGTCGATTTCTCGTTTGACTCACCGGAGACCGGACGTTTCCGTGTGAACGTATATATGGATCGCGGTAATATGGCGGCGGCTTACAGACGAGTTGAGACACAGATCCCAAGACCTGATCAGCTTGGTATTCCGAGAGAGGTTGTTGATCTCTATAAGAGAAAGAGAGGGCTTGTACTTGTAACGGGACCTACCGGTTCGGGAAAATCAACAACACTTGCTTCTATTATAAATAAAGCAAATGAAAACCTGACAGATCATATCATCACACTGGAGGACCCTATCGAGTATATCCATCATCACAACAAGGCAATCGTAAATCAGCGAGAAGTTGGTATGGATACACTCAGCTACGCAAATGCACTTCGTGCAGCACTCCGTGAAGATCCTGATATCATTCTGGTAGGAGAGATGCGAGATCTTGAGACTATTTCAACAGCGATCACTGCAGCCGAGACAGGACATTTGGTTTTCTCGACTCTGCATACGATCGGCGCGGCAAGTACGATCGACCGTATCATTGATATCTTCCCTACAAACCAGCAGCAGCAGGTACGTGTACAGCTTGCGATGGTCCTTGAAGGCGTTATATCACAGTCACTTCTGCCTACGGCAAATGGTCAGGGACGAGTAGCAGCCTTTGAAGTTATGCTTGCTTCTCCTGCTATACGGAGTCTGATCCGTGAAGCAAAGACGCATCAGATCCAGTCAACGATTCAGACAAGCAGACAGCTTGGAATGATTACGATGGATGATGCACTGTACGATCTGTTCTCTGCGGGAACTATAACCAGAGAGATGGCAATGACATATGCACAGGATCAGCAGTACCTCAGAAAGAAGATTAACGGACAGTAAAATGTATAACAGTTTTGTGCAAATCTCACAAAAAAACTGGCGGACATAAGAAAATATTGATTATGGTAGCAAATTATAGTATTATATAATCTATATGAATGAGATTTTATGCGCTTAAAGACGCATAAAGGGTGTGGTCAGATATGATCACGGAAGAAATATGATAGGGTCGGAGGAGAAACAATGGCAGTATTTAACTACAAGGTTGTTGACAAAGATGGTAAGAATAAAAAAGGTACCATCGAGGCCCCAAACAGAGATGGAGCGGAGAAAAAGCTGAAGTCGGATGGCTATTCGATCATGAGCCTGACAGAGCAGAACAATCCATTTTCAGGGGGTTTAATTAAGAAGAAAGTAAAATCACGAGACCTGGGTGTCTTTTGTAAACAGTTCTCAGCTGTTATAAAAGCGGGTGTTACGATCATTTCCGCATTGGAACTGATGGGCGACCAGATCGAGAATCCAACACTGAAGCGTGCGGTTATGGATGCGAAGACATATGTTGAAAAAGGTGGTACTCTTGCAGATGCCCTTCGAGTAAACTCAGATGTATTCCCTCCGATCATGATCAACATGGTAGCTGCCGGTGAGTTGTCCGGTAACTTAGAGGTGTGTCTGGATCGTCTGGTAGAACACTTTGAAAAGGATAATGCATTATCCAGTAAGATCAAGGGCGCGATGGTTTATCCTATCGTAGTATTTATCGTAATGATCATCGTAGTAATCGTGGTAATGATCGCGGTAATCCCGAACTTCACCAGTATGTTTGAAGACATGGGAACAAAGCTTCCTCTTGCAACAAGAATGATGGTTGCGGCAAGTAACTTCATTATTCATAAATGGTACATATTGATCATTGTTGTAGCAGCGATCGTGTTTGCCTGTAAGGCGTTCAAGAAGAGTTCGGTTGGTGAACAGTTCTTCTCGAATATCGCGATCAAGGCTCCGGTATTCGGAAACCTGACGATCAAATCAGCTTGCTCCAGATTCGCAAGAACCATGAGCACTTTGATGGCATCCGGTATCTCTATGATCGATGCTGTAGAACAGGTAGCGAAGATGATGGATAATAAGATCATACGTGATGGCCTGATGGATGCAAAGACACAGGTTGCAAAGGGTATCCCGCTTTCAAAACCATTAAAGGATATGGAGGTTCTTCCGCCGATGTTATCAGCGATGACAAAGATCGGTGAAGAGACCGGTGATATCGAGGAGATGCTCAGTAAGGTTGCCGACTACTACGATGAAGAGGTAGACGCAGCTACTAATAAATTAACGGCAGCAATGGAACCGTTGATCATGGTTATACTTGCCTGTATCGTAGGTATGATCGTAGCAGCTGTATACGGTCCTATCATGAGTATGTACGATGCAATGGATCAGTATTAATACAATAAACCAATAAACAATACATAATTTACTTACACAGTTTTACATTGATTGATTCCGGTAGAACGAGGATGCCGGTATTGATATAGTGTCATATGACACAACAACAACATAAAATAATTAAGAAAGAAAAAGGAGAGAATAATTATGAAGAAGAACAACAAAGGTTTCTCATTAGTAGAATTAATTATCGTTATTGCTATCATGGCAATCCTTGCAGGCGCACTTGCACCGGCACTTATCAAGTACATTAACAAGTCAAGAGCATCAACAGATATTTCAAATGCTGACACTATTCGTTCTGCATGTCAGACCGCAATGTCAAATGAAGAGGCTATGGCTTCACTTGGAAGTACTGCAAAAACAGCTACTGTAACTTCATGGAAAGCATCAGGAAGTTTTGGACAGGAACTTAGCGAGATTCTTGGTAGCGCATCATTAAAGGGTAAATATTACGACAAGAATTCTGAATTCAAAGTTTTAATTGATGTAGCAAACAATAAAGTTGAAGTTTATTCAGGCGGAAATACAAATAAATTACTTTCCCCACAGAACTAGGCTTTAACTGAAAACAAATATTTTATTTTAATAGTATTGAAAGGCAACAAAATTAAGCTGTTTGAAATTCCTCGTATGACATATTATAGCTAGTTGTTGCCTTTCGATAACATGAGTAAGATGTTTGTGGATTTATAGACATCACTATATCATAATGCAATGCAGAAAAGATATATGATGTCTTGGAAGCAGTCAGTAGTTTAGTGAGTGATTAAACTAATGACGGCAACCGGCTTGCATATAAGCTGGAAAACAAGTGAATGGTCGCATATGGAGGGTCAAACATAGAGACCATTTTGAGGGTGACAGGTTGTTCACCTTATAGCCTGTAAGATACAGGCGTATTCTATTTTTATTTATATGGGGTGAACAGCATGTAAGCTGGTACTCAGGCAATTAAGGGAGAATTCCCGACAAAACTACTGATTAGCGAGGGAGGCTATTTAAAATGGCGAGTAATAAAAAAGTCTTAACAATCGACATTACAAATGAAAGTATTACTATCACAGAAGTAACCGCTTCTGAGAAGAAGACTTCAACCGTACATAATGCCATCATCTTTGAGACTCCGGAAGACTCATACGAAGATGGTTTTATCAGAGACAAAGAAAGAATTGCAGAAGCAATCAGATCACAGCTTGCTGCAAACGGAATCACTAACAAGGACGCGATTTTCGTCCTTACCTCTACAAAGATCGTTAACAGAGAGGTCCTTGTGCCTTTCGTTAAGGAGAACAAAATCAAAGGAATTATTAATGCGAACTCATCAGAGTATTTCCCTGTTAATATAGAGGATTACACCGTATCCCATTCTGTATTAGAGACAGTCACTGATGAAGAAAATAACAAACAGTTAAGAGTCCTTGCTGTAGCAGCACCGACCAGTATGGTTCGTTCCTACTATGAAGTGGCAGCACTTGCGGGACTGAAAGTAGTGGCGCTCGATTACATTGGAAATGCCATGTTACAGCTGATCAAGACACAGACCAGTGAGAACATGACAACGATGGTAATCCAGTTAGGTAGTGAATCTACCGTATTAAATATTGTAAAAGGAGATATCCTTTTACTCCAGAGAACTGTACCATATGGTACCAATGTTGTAGTAAATGAAGTAATGGATGCAAAGGGCGTAGATGCAACGACAGCTATGACCTTACTTCAGAATGAACGTCTGATCACAGTTGATTTCGATGATAATGCGATCACCGGTTCATTCCGTTACCTGATCAATAACATTGGACGTGTGATGGATTTCTTTGCATCAAAAAATCCGGATAAGCCGATTGATGATGTATTCCTGACAGGCGATGGAGCACTGATCAAAGGAATCGATGGTTTATTCAAGGTACAGCTTAATGTATCAACCAGAGTTATGGATAGTTTATTCAATATCAAGTTTGACCCGAAGATTGATTTGAAGATTTATAATCCTGTATACCTTATGGTTCCTATCGGTGCGGCTTTTGCACCTATGGGATTTGTAATATCAGAAGGGGCAACAGCATCTAAGAAAGAAGGAGCTGTTGATTCTACGCCTTTTGTAGTTGCATTTCTGATTCTGGCAGTGCTCGTTGCCGGTGGTGTGACTGCGGCTTCATTTATCATGAAGAATAAGGCACAGAGTGAGCTGGATGATGTAAACCGAAAGATTGAATCAATTAAAGATATTGAAACCATTGTACAGGACTATGAGGATGCAGAGAGCATCTATGTGGATGCCATGAGCATGTACAGCTACACTAAGAATCTGAATGAGAATGTAGTAACCTTTATCAATGCTTTAGAAGAGAAGATGCCAAAGGGAACAGAAGTAACAGCGTTCAATTCAGATGCGAGCGGTGTATCCATATCCGGTACTGCAGAAAAGTATGACGATGTTGCGGGTCTTGCGATCAGCTTAAAAGAAATTGACTGTATCGATAATTCATTCATCGGAAGCATTACAGAGAATGTAGATGAGGAATCAGGCAAGACTACATATGATTTCACTGTAACCTGTATCTATGTGGATGCGAATGCATCAACAGAAGATACTACAGAGACAGATGCAACATTAGCTCAGTAAGGAGGGTACGAACATGGATGCAATGACAAAAGGACAAAGAAATTTATTATTATTTTTATTGGGTGTTGTAATATTATTCGTGCCGATTCGTTATGTGGCTATGAATAATTTTGAAGACCGGAAGAGTATCATATCCGAAAAGGACAAACAGCAGGTTTACTATAATGATCTGAAGTCAAAGGATGTAAATCGTGACCAGTATATTAAAGATACAGAGAACTATAAGAAAGAGTATCAGGCAATCCTTGATGAATTCCCATCAGAGCTCTATCAGGAGAATACAATTATGTATTTACAGGGTATCAAGGATGAATATAAGTTTGACTTCCCTTCTGTAACGATGGGAGAAGAACAGTTATTCTACACACTCGGAACCGGTGCGGTAGGTGATGCTACACTCGGAGATGGAGCAGCAGCAACCGATACGACTGCGGCTGACACAACCGTAGCTGATAGTGCTGCAGCTTCAGGAGATAATTATAACTGCTATTCAGCGAACTTCCCTGTTACCTATTCAGGTTCATACAAGGATCTTAAGGATGTCATTGATTATATTCAGAGTGGAGACTTCCGTATGACTGTTGATTCTATCAGTATCGCTTTTGATGAGGAGACAGGAAAATATACAGGTGATATGTCATTCACATCATACGCAGTAAATGGTGGAGACAGAACTACAGATCAGGTAGATGTTAATGTTCAGAACGGAAAGGATAATATCTTCGGTAACCCGACAAAGAAGTCAACAGCTACAACAACTACATCAAGCGATAATGCTCAGTAGGTAGTTATAAACCTGAAACCCGTAAACAGTTTTTAAACGGAGTGAGAAGTAGAAAATGACAAAGAAAAACAATAAAGGCTTTAGTTTGATAGAAGTAATCATTGCTGTAGCCGTATTTGCCATATTGATCGTTCCTCTTACCTCCCAGTTGATTTCCGCTGTTAATATCAATAAGAAATCAACCAAGAAACAGTATGCCATTGATAAAGCAGAACAGATCATGGAAAGCTTTAAAACTGCAGATATGAGTAGTAGTGCCATCAGTATACCTGATGGCAATTCTACAGGTAGCTATAATTTCACCTGCACAACTACAACTCCGAAAACAACGGATAATAAGATTGCCGGAGTGAAGAAGGTGAATTATACGGAGAAGACATACACATGTAATGACATATCTATAGGAGGAAATTACGCGAAGTATGGCTGTACAGTCACGGTCAGTGATCTTGCACAGCAGGTTGCTGCGATGGGGTATATCTGGGATCCGGCAACAGGAGATGCAAAAGTTGATGAAAATGGTGATTATGTTAAGATCACATCTTCAGTAGGTACTGTTCGTACACTGGATAATAAACAGGCAGCGATCATTGCCGGGGCAACTTACACAGGTGATACCGGAACCGCAGATGGAAATAATCTGGATAATCAGGCAAGTGCATATTTTAAGGATCAGAAGACAGAACTGTTAAAGAGTCATACAGTGCAGTATAATCAGATGCTTTCCAGTGATGGTGATGAATTCTGGAAGAATGATGAGTTCTCAAAGACAACGACGATTAAAGTGTCAAAGACTGCAAATAACAAATATCGTGTGCAGTGTATCGTAAAGTATGTAGATAAGACAACAATCGGCGTTATTAAGTCTGAATATGAGAACAATACAAATAACGTATATAAACCAGCCAGTGCAAATGGAGAAGGTGTAGTATATCAGAATGATTATGATAAACTGCCACCAATCTATCTGTTATATGTTCCTGCAACCAGTAATGGTATCTATGTAAATCGTGATTATGTGAATATAGATACAAATGCATTAGATGCGGATGAAAAGGCAAAGATTTATATTTTCCAGACTGTAGCAGATATTGATGATAAGTATGCAGAAATTATCAATGAAGCTTTGCAGGGCGGTGATAGCAGCAAGACACTTGATGATCTGATTTATGTAAATAATCAGCATAAGGTATCTCCATCATCTGTAAAGGTGCGTGTGAATTTTGCAGATTCAACCGGAACACTTAAGAAACCGGCAGATGAAGCAAAGATTAATACATTAGCCGGAAAGACTAAAGTATATGCGAACTTTACAGTAGATAAACCAAATTCAACTGTAAGTGTTATGGGAACAAAGGATGATACGGCGGACGATGTCTATATGTACGATCTGACTGTTCTTATGGAAGAAAAAGACAGTAATGATAAGACGACTGACAAGACGACTATATCAGGAACAAGGGGGAATTAGAAGATGCTTAAAAAATTAAAGAGCAGACTGAAGCACATGAGTAATCGTGGTTCCAGTTTTGTCCTTGTAATTGTATCTGCAACGTTTTTGAGTATTCTGGTATCCGCCCTGTTAATGGGTATGTTATTAGCATACAAACTCAGATATTACAAGATTAATTCATTGAATAACTTCTACAGTGTAGAGAAGGCAATGGATGAGATTTATGCAGGAATTGGTGCAACGACAAATGAACACTTATATTCCGCATATACAACGACTGCAGAGTTAGTTGTATATTATAAAGATGGAAAGTATACGAATCTTTCTGAGACAGAGGCAAATAATCTGTTCAAAAAGTTTTTTATGCAGGGAATTATGGATGATGATAATCTGAATAAAATCCCTACATTAGTAGCTACATTGCAGGGTTATATTACAGATCCGAATGTTACACTTGATTGTGATAATCTTCGAATTGTATATACAGATAATGCGGGAAAACACAGTTATATCAAATATGTTAAGAATTCCCTGACGGGAGATATTTCCGGACAGACAAATACGGAACCGGGATTTAATTCAGGAACTGTAGAGACGATTGCATTTAAGAACGTAGGTGTTAAGAGAACAATTACATTGACTGCTGCAACAGATAGGGAGACGATGGCTCCAGGAACGTATGAGCAGTCAATTATGACGGACTTGGTACTTAAAAAACCAGAATATAATGTTTCGTTTGATATGACAGGTATAAACAGCAATAGTTTGTATAGTTATGCATTTCTGGCAGATATGGGACTGCAGGTATCCGGAACAACTACGAATTATAACGATGCAAGTGCAACAGTTGTAAATGTTAAAGGAAATGTATACACAGCATCTGATTATTATAATAAAGATTATAATGCTGTGACTGCAACAAAAGTTACAAACAAATATAATGATAGTGTTGTAAGAAACTGGGGCGCTACAGATGAAAGCGCTAATTCTGGTATTTTTGTTGACAAAGCATCATTGACAATGAATTCAGATGTTATTGTAAATTCTGGTGCATTGACAGCATATAATGGTGCAGATATTACTCTTTCAGGTAGAAGTTCGAACCTTTCAGAGCTCTGGACCGATAATATTATCATTGATGGAGATAAAGGCGGTTCTATTACAGCGGCAGCAAACGCTTATGTATATGATGATACAGAGTTAAATGCAGAAGAATCTAATTTGACATTCTTTAAGGGTACATACTTTGGATATAGCTATTCTACAGATGATATTCGGAGCATTAAGCTTCTCGGGAATGCGGGCAAACTCCCTACAAATTACAGTTTAAAATCTCATTTTAGTGATAGTGCGATTATTGTAAATGGTAAGAAGTCCACATTGGATCTGAAGAGCTTACAATCTCTTTATATTGCGGGTAAATCATATATTGAGTTCTCAAAAGTGGCAGCTTCTTCTATCACAGATGCTAATGAGAGAAAAGAACTCGGTCTTGTTGATGCAGATGGAAATGAAAAGAATCTGGACTATGCATTTACAACATTGAAGGATTATTCAACTGGTCAGTCGCTTGATGTGAAATCCAATCAGTTGATTTTCCTGACACAGTGGGAGCCGGTTGCAGGCAGCGAGACAGTAGATTCAAATGGTTATACACATGTTAAGTTGAAGTTCCCAAATAGTTTTAACAATGATGTTAAATTAAAGGAATTATACAAAGAGTTTACTGAAAAACTGAGTAATAATGAATTGGTAGTTAATGCGATCAAACAGACGGTGTCTGGTCATGATTATTATTATCTTTATATTAAAGCGGGAGATAATAAGCAGAGTAATGTAGAAGAAGCAGAAGCTTTTGTAAAGAAGTATTATGATCTTCTGGCAGAGAATCTGGAAGAAACAAATAAGAAGATATATAACGTATCTAATTATGACAGCTTCGATGTGACATTGTTACTTCCTGTTGGTGCAGATGGCAAGGTAGATTCTTCTAAGGTTGGTTCAGGCGCGGCTGTAACGGCACAGAATAAGAATGACGGATCTTTATATATTCAGGCATCAACAAAGAGTACGATGAGTGTTGAAACGGCTTTAAAAGCAGCAGCTACATCTAAGACATTCACCATGTTGCTTGGAAATGGAGACACGACAGCAAATAATCTTGCTTATGAAAACCTTAAAACAAGTGCAGGACAGTTAACTGGATCAGATTCTGAAACAGAGGCACATAAGGTGAGTAATTTCCTTAATTACATGTATATCAACATGAAAGATCATCTGTCTGTATTAAACAATAAGGTGTTGGATGCTGAAGGTAAGGAGACCGATGAAGAGCAATCTGCATGGGCATTAGTAAAATATACAGATTATACAGAGACCAGTAATGGAAAGCAGTCTCAGAAGTACAGATACGAGCATGCACAATTCAAAAATGTAGGTGCTAATAAAGGTGATTATACAAGAACTCAGTTAGCATCAGGCGAGTATCAGTACACATATGTTGGCAAGGATGCAGATGGAAAGTATAAGGGAGATTATGTAAGAAGTGATTCGTACTCTTATAATTACAGTCTGACACCATTAAATAACTATGTTGACTTTACAAAGATTTTTGGAACGCATACACTGCCTGACGGCACTAACCATACAGCGCATAAGAATATCAGTAAAACGATTTCGTCTGATGATGGATCAGCAGATTCGATTCTTGTTATCAATGATGGAGATGTAACGCTTGATACAGCTACAGGCAATTCATTACAGGGTATTGTTATCTGCGGTGGCGATGTGAAGTTCAGTAACAAGGTAAAGTCATTCAGAGGATTGATTATAGCAGGTGGTAAGGTTATCTGTGATAGCAGCATTAGTATATCAGCAGATGTATCTTATACAGCGAGTGTGCTGAAGAAGTGCGCAGACAGCACAGATACAGATGTAAGCGTAGTTACAAGAGAAATCTTAAAGAACTATGTAAAAGAAGAAAAAGACAGTAGTGCAGAGGTGAAGAGTTCTACTTTATCTGACATCTCTTATAGTGATATTCTTGAATTCCAGAACTGGAAGAAGAATGTAGATTAGGAGGGGTGAAGATGAAGAAAAGAAACAATGCTGGATATTCTCTGGTAGAACTGATTATTGTTCTTGGAATAATAGCGGTGTTATCCGGACTGGCAGCTGTTACGATATCAGCGATATCAACTGCCCGGGCTACCTCGGCTAAAGAGTCATTCAATGAGGAATTGTCTACATTAGTAAAATTGACAAAATCTCAAAATAAAAAAGCTGCTATGTTGATTGAAAAGGTTGACGATAAATATCAGATTACATACGGAACCTTTACGGGTGATGTTACGCGTAAAGCGAATGGAGACCCTTCAGATGATTTTAAAGACAGAGCTAACTTTACTGCAGACACATCAATAGATACTATAACGCTGGATCGCGTAAAGATTATGTACGCGGCAAAATCTTCAGATACCGCAAAAGAGGTTACTGAAGTAAATGGCACAGCGGGTTTTATGATCGTTATGTTTAATAAAGCAGATGGTTCGGTTTGGTCGGGAGATGGTATTTATACTTTCAATAAGGAGCGGTCGAATGCATCAGTAGGTAAAGTAACATTAAACAAAACGACTGGTAGTCATTATACAGGATCATAAGGAGGGATGAATAGTGAAAAAAACAGAGAATAAGGGTTTCACTTTCATTGAACTGGTACTTTACATAGGTATCTTAAGTGTATTTATGGTAGCAGTTACAACCCTGATTGGATCAGTGGTTGCTTCCAATCGGAAGATGACATCCAGAAAGAAGATACAGACACAGGCTGAAGAAGCCTATGATACTATGTCTGATATGCTGATGGCAGCAACAGATGTTAAGATTTATGCAAAAGCAAAGCGAGTAGGTGAAACATCATCGAAAGAAGGCGTATATCTGGTTCCTGATGCGTCGGATTTAAGACAGGATGATGGTTCTTATAAAGAAGGAGGCGGAAACAAAACAGTGCAGGTAGCCCCTTCTTCAAATCCTGCAAGCGGATCGAATAAAAGACCTTGCTACAACATCGGTGAGTTGGATAAAGATGTAGCACTCAGTACGGTATCGACAACGGTAGGTTCAAAGACGGCGGATAAGCTTTATATTAAGCTTAATTATGCATCCGGTCTGGATTCAACAACAGGTGATAGCGAGATAACAAGTTGTACTCTATTATATGATAAGACAAACAAGAAGTTATATGCTTACAGAATGAAGGCGTCTAATTCCGGAGGCGGATCATTTATTGATTCAAGTAATGATGAGGCCTGTCTGCTTGCAAAGAATGTTGAGCAGTTTGATGTGAAGGTGAATCCGGATGAGGATAGTTTTGCAATCACCATGAAACTTCAGGATGCACAGACAGCAGCATCTTATACAGTGGATGGAGTTGTCAGCCTTAGAAATTCAAATGTGTTAAAAGCGCATTCAAACTAAAAGGAGGAAAGAATAGTGTTTAAGAATAAAAAAGTTGTTTTATCTTCCGTAGCAATCATCTTTACACTGATTGTTAGTGCGGTATTCGTCAATTTCACATTAGCTAATTCTGGAACTCCTGTAAATGAAAATAACGCAGAACTGAGTGCTGCAACAGGACTTGTAGGCTATTCGAATATTGACCTTGCGGTTATCAATTCGAACAGCGCCAGTTTAAAGGCAACAGGTGATGACAAATATCGTATTGTTCAGATCCTTCCAAAGTCTAAATCAAATGACGATATTGCGAAAGCAGATACAGATATGACTGCTAAAGTTACTGCATCAAACTATAAAGGTAATATCAAAAATGAGTCTGATTATACAAATACAACACCATTATGGAAGTATGTGTATGATGGTGAGTATTTCAGATATGCGGTATTTGATGGTTATAAGACGATTGCATCCCAGAAGATGGCAGCCGGAGCAGTGACATTAACAACGGTTACTGTTGACAATCTGAACAGTATGGATACAAATGCAAAAGCAATTTTATCTGCAGCGGATTTCATATATATCGTTGCACCGGATGAGAATGCATATGCATCAAAAGACAAAGATATAAGCGAAGCATTATATAATTGGCTTGTAAGCTATACAATGGATGACCGCCATCCGATCGTTCTTGATAAATATACACTTTGTGTAAAAGATGCAAGTTCGATAAAGGGAAATAATGATACATATCGTATGGGAACATTAGCATTCAAGTTGATTACAAAGAATCTGACAGCCCGTATAGATAATGTATTAGCAGTAGAGCCGGGATATTTCAATGTGCTTTATAAAGAAGCAAGTGATAATGATGTACCGGATCCAACCCAAAAGACAACAAAGACAATTTCAGATTTCATCCTTACAGCGGAACGTTCTGCGACAGAGGGTGGAAATGACTATATCAACAAAAACAGATATTATAAATGGTATGAAGATAATTCATTGACAGACTTCCTGAATTTCCAGACGAATCACAGTGATTCTGCATATATTAAGGTATCAAGTTCTATTGGTGGTATTACGGCTTCCAGAACAAAATGGGATTTTGATAATGCAGAAGTACTTGTTATTTCAAATGGTGAGTCATCGAGGATGTTTGATGAATTAGCAGCAAACAATGATTCCACACATATGGATGCAAGTGCCTATACTTTCAATAAGAAGACTAATACCTGGGAAGCAGAAGAAACAGCAGAGAACAGTGTATTCACAGGAGCCGCTTATGCAAGCCGTGGATACAGATATGTGCCAAGTGGTGCGAATATCTATGTTCTTCAGAGCCGTGATATCAAGAATGCTTTGACCTCAGGTGAAGGTGCTGTCTATTCAACGACCGATCTTTCAAATACCGGTTTTCAGGATGTTGCAACTAAGGAATTATCCGGAGAGGTTCGTTCATCTGTAGATCTTACCGGATCAAATGTATATCTTACTGTTACAATAGACGGAAAGACTTATCTGGTTGGTAAGAATGAGACAGAGAAGTATTCAGTTATGCTTTCATCTTTAGAAGGTGGAAACGGTTCTTTTGACAGTGCGACAAATACTTATGTGTACAATTATAATTTCTCATATCTGAATGCCGGTTCTGAATTCCAGTATGGAGTGATCATTGAGCCTGCCGGAACAGCAATTGATGAGCTTGTTGCAGCTGCAGGAAGTGGAACCGGAACAGGAACCGGAACTGGAACCGGAACTGGAACCGGAACTGGAACAGATGATACTATAGTGACGGGTGCTTATGAAGTTGGCAGCAATGGATGTAATTTCATTGTTACAAAGAATGGTGAGCAGAAATCAGCAGATTATGATTATACAAACGTTGCAGATACATATGCAGAGTTTACAAAGAAGACAACAGAA
Source organism: Clostridium sp. L2-50 (assembly GCF_000154245.1). NCBI lineage: Bacteria > Bacillati > Bacillota > Clostridia > Eubacteriales > Clostridiaceae > Clostridium > Clostridium sp. L2-50. The sequence goes on from NZ_DS480329.1 coordinate 88,293, forward strand.
TCAGATCCTGCTTATGATGCAAATTATTCATCAAACTTATCTTATGAATATACTGTTTTGGATTATTCAGAAGATTCTACAGAAGGTAGAGATAAGGCATTTAATTATGTCAATAAGTTATATCTAGATCACAAAGCGGAAGCACTTACCAAGAATTCTACAAAACAGGTGATTGACTTTACACAGTTTGATTTTATCTTTATCGAGTCGGGTGCTTATAAAGATGAGATTGGAAAAGATGCATATAAATCATTATGCGACGCTGTTGAAGGTGGTGTATATGTAATTGCCAGTGATAAAGCCGGAGATGGTGTTGGCTCTGGAGATGGTGATGATGACAATAATGGCGGAAATAAGACCATTATCAGTCCGTCAGCAAAAGCAATTGCAGATATCATTAATGCAGGTCAGTATCGTGATGGCTCTGATAATAAGTTCAAGGTTCTTGAAATTCAACCGGATTATCCGATTGATCGCGAGTTAGCAGAAACCAAGAATAAAAATTCTTCCTATTCAAAACATATGGATGGTTCAGAGATAAAGGGTGATTATTATACTGTTCCGTCAGATGTGATTGAGGGTAAGGCCAAAGAAGAACTTCAGAAGAATGTTGAGTATTATGACTTTGATCTGACAAAGGCCAAACTTGCATATGCAATAGATGGATTAAACTATGGTGATATCGAACTTACTCAGGTTTCTACGGAAGCATTGATCGGTATGAAAGATGATATCGCAACAAGTTATGATCTGGTTTATATCGGTGGTGATTATACAGCACTTGATAGAAGCGTTGAGGAAGTTTATTCTGCACATAGTGGTAATCTGAATGGTGATGCGATCAAAGCATTAGGTTATGGTTTACCGACATTCATTATGTACACACATACAGGTATGTTAGAGTATATTACAGATAATTATATGCCGGCAGATCTGGTAGGTAAGGCAGTATACATGCCTGAAAACGGTAATGATCTTACAAAGACAAAGTATGATGAACTTGTAGAATATATAGATGCCGGAAAACCGGTTATCTTCGGTGATGAACTGACATCTGTATATGAGAAGATGCAGGGTTACAATGTTAAGAACGGCGTGAATGCATTGACTCAGGTTCAGCTTCTTTCAGGTTACTGGTTTAAAGATGATGGAACGATCGAAAAGGGAAATTATTACCTGGATCCATCTTCCAGAGTGTATAAGCTTGTGAAGTATGCATATGATAAAAAAGCAGCTTCTACAAGTGTGAAAAATGTATTATGGGGATATGATCATGATGATACGCAGATGATAGATAATCAGAATGGAACGTATGGTCAGACCTTATATACGGCGAAAGAGATCGGTACAGGCGGATCTTACAAGATTCATCTGACTACGGATGTAGAGAATGAGAGCTGGTTCCAGAATGACGATCCTTCAGTGATTAAGTCTTATGCAGTCGTACCATCTGATACGATGAAGACCTCACTGAACAGTCTGATCAAGAGTTCAGCAAGCAGAGTGAGAGTAGTATTTACAAATAAACCTGCTACCTATAAGGAAGGAATTACGAGTTCTTATCTGAGAACGACCAGTCTTCCATTTGAGTTCGAGGTCAGAAGCAGTAAGTCGGATGCCACATATACATATAAGTTATATTGTGATAAAGATCGTAACATGACATTTGATTCAAGTGATTATCATACAGAGGGAACTCTTACAAAAGGAGCTGCTTCTGCAGGAATGACATCATATACTGCATCAACCACATTGGAATTGGATGAAGACTTTTTCGGATCAGCCAGCTGGTATCTGGAGATCTATGAGGGAACTGAGCTTATAGCAACCAGTTCAGGGCTTAGTAAGGTTGTGAATGAGACAGCTGATAAGAACAATATCAATGTCCTTCAGATCCAGACAATGTATGATGGCCAGACAACAGACTTCCATAATTTTAAGGATACTTTATACTTTGATATTCAGTCTCAGTGGGCACATAAGATCATGTATTACAATGGCCTTACATCAGAACCGAAACTGGGATCAGAAGTAGCATTATCACAGTACAAATCACTTGGACGTCATGAGAACCGTTTTGGAATTGTACAGTATGACCTGAGTGCCGGAGATGATAACTGGTATTCAAACCTTGCAGATACGATTACGGATGATTATAATATCAATCTTGATATGGCGGTTATCAATAAGAATAAAGCAAGTTTTACAACAGCAGATAATGCAAGCGGAACTTATAACTGCCTGGAGCAGTGGGTTGCAGATGCAGAGACACTGTCCAAAGCAGGCGGTAAAGTTGATGGAATGACTCGGCAGGATTATGCAGATGGCTTGCAGGAGAAATGGACTGCATATCAGAATGCAAAGGCTGCTGTTGAAACTCCAAAGGAAAATATTGATAAGTATCTGGAGGGTGCAATCGACCAGTTTGGAAATGATGCAACTAAGATAGATACAGCAAAGTATGGTAAATACAGACAGGGTTCACAGTCTCTGCTTGGTGCATTGAACAGATGGGTACCGGAAAGTGAGATTGTGCAGCTGTTTAACTACTGTATAAAGACCGGAGATTATTCTATGATCTTCATGAAATATTATGGAGACAAGGGAACTAATTTCAATGAGTTTGGAACATATGGAACATTATTTACGGCATATCGTGATGCAAAGGATGCAGAGCTGAATGCAAAGGATGAGTATTATAAATACTTAAGAAGATCTTATGGTAAGGACTTCCTTAAGAAGATGTATTCTATCCTGGTACTTGGTCCTTCTGCAGCATTCTCACCATATGGAGACAGCACAAGTGCTTATGTTGATATGAATGCAACGACATGTCAGTACATTAAGGATTATGTAAAAGCCGGAGGAGATTTGTTCTTCTTCCATGATACAATGTCACCATATTCAAAGAAGGCGGGTGGTGCTTATACACTTACTACAAACTTGCTTGATATGGTTGGACTGAACCGATTCCATGTGGATCTTACAAACCAGAAGAGTTCATATGCTCAGACAAATGATGGCTATGAGTATAAGTCATATAAGGATAAGTCAGATACATATTATCTGACACCATACGGATTCAATACAACAGCCGGAATATCAGGAAAGCTGAATCAGACATCGGGAATCTATGACAGCACGATTAAGACATTAAAGAATTATAATTCAAATTATAATGTAACACAGATTCCGAGTGATAAGTCTAGCTGGAATATAAGTGCATTATCAATGTCATATCTGTATTTTGCAGTGAATAAGAGTATACATGCAGAGAATAATACACCATATATTTATTCAAAGATGGATGTAAACGGTGCACTTCGTACCACAACCAATGATGGTAACAGAGATGAGTCTGCATTTGCGCAGACAGCAAAGGCTTCCAGATTAAATGAAGGTCTGGTTACCCTGTATCCGTTTGCGATAGGTTCATCCCTGAATATATCGGGTACACATCAGCAGGCATATTCACTGGATCTTGAGGCTACGAAGACAACAGTCTGGTATACACTTGCAGGATGTAATAACAATGGTAATGCAAAGACAATGTCATCTTATTATGCTGCATCACCTTATGATGGAATGGAGAGTTACTTCATTTATACAACAGCGTATGGTAACGGAGCTATCACATATTGTGGAGCCGGTCATACATCTGTAACAGGTAATGGAACAAAGAATAATGATGAGAGAAAATTGTTCATCAATGTTATTATTAACAGTGCTTTAGCATCAGTGCCTAAGCCGGATGTAACATTGTTCCAGCCGGATACAAACTTTGTGAATGAGCTTGGTAAGGATGAGTCAGCAGGCAATAATATTTATCTGATTGAAATAGCAGATAAGACAACATCGCCAAACTTTGATGCAAAAATTGATATTCCGGACGGTATCACCGTAGATCGGATCAATGTGTATTATGATCTGGATCTGAATGATCAGGATCCTAAGAAGTTAAGTCCGGTATATTCTGCTACAAAGGATAAACTGGTTTGGAGCTGGAAACGTTCGGATATCGAAAAACAGTTTGTAAAGTTTACAGATGCAGAGTTGAAAGACAGAACGGATGAAAAAATCTGGAAGTGGAAAGCGTATGATGCTATTAAATCTCATCTGACAGAAGCAGAGAAAAACGAGTTATCACAGCATGGTTACATTGCATTGACAGAAGAAGAGAAGCAGGCAAAGATGACTTGGTTAGCTACTTTTGATGGATTTGTACAGTTTGATGATGCGACAGAAAAGATTAAGGTTAGAGATCAGTATTCAAATAATAAGCTGAAACCTTCAGAAGAGTGTTTTGCACCGTATGGTGGTAATTATACTTATATTGTTGTTGAAGTTTATTATGGCGGTGAAGCTACACCAGTACAGAAGATCATCAAGATTAAAGCTGCTGATCCACTCTTCAACCTGACACAGAACAATACAAACAGTATTGTAACTGTAGATGGTATTGAAGCAGAAAAATATACATTAGCTTAATATGAGCTATTAAAAACACATATTATAATTCCAGAGGCGGGCAGCAATGCCCGCCTTTTTGCTTGTAAGACCTGAAAGAAAATGCTACTATAACAACTAGATGATTACGAAATGCTGCCATATGAAAAAACCTATGGGAATTTTACGATCATTATATGAAATTAACAGAACAGCAGGAGAAGAGACAATATGATGATAGATGGAAAAACAAGAACGCTGGGACTTCTGGGAGATCCGGTGGAGCATACAATGTCACCGCTTATACATAATACATTAAGCGAGAAGCTCGGATTAAATAATGTATATGTTCCGTTTCATACAAAAGCAGAAAATCTAGAAGCTGCAGTAAAAGGTGCGTATGCGTTAAACATTCTGGGGTTAAATGTGACAGTTCCGCATAAGAATGAGGTTATGCAATATCTGTCAGAGTTAGATGAAGGCGGACAGGCGATCGGTGCTGTTAATACACTGGTACGGACAGAAAATGGATATAAAGGTTATAATACGGATATGATGGGACTTCTTCGTGAGGTGAGATCTTATGGAGTAGAGCTTGACGGACAGGACGTTATTATATTAGGAGCAGGCGGAGCGGCGAAAGCCGTAGCTTATATGTGTGTGTCAAACGGAGCAGGACATGTATATATCTTAAATCGTACTGTAGCCAAAGCACAGGCGATCGCGGATCATATGAATGATTTCTTTGGGAATCAGAGTATGACGGCTATGAGCATTCAGGACTATCACAAGCTTCCGGAGAAAAAATATATTGTATTTCAATCGACTTCAAAAGGCTTGTATCCGCATAGTGATGAAGTAGTGATTGAAGATCCGGCATTTTATAAGCTTGTATCGGTCGGAATCGATCTGATCTATAAACCATTCTCTACCGGATTCATGTCTCTGTGCAGATACGCGGGAGCAAAGAGCTATAATGGGCTGAAGATGCTTCTGTACCAAGGCATAATTGCATATGAATTGTGGAATGATATAACGATAGATGAAGAAACAGCAGATGAGATTTATCGGAAGTTGCTTAAAAAGACACGGGATAATATCATCCTGACAGGTTTTATGGGATCCGGAAAGACAACAGTCGGAAAGCTGTTATCTGAAAGATACGGATATACCTTCATAGATACAGATCAGTATATAGAAGAAAAATGTGGTTGTACGATCGCTGAATTATTCAGTAAAAAGGGCGAAGCATATTTCAGACAGTTAGAGACAGATATACTAAAAGAACTGAACGCATCGTTAACGCATGCGGTACTTTCGACCGGCGGTGGCCTTCCGCTCCGGGAGGAGAATGCAGCAGAGCTTGCAACCCTCGGAACAGTTATTTATTTACAGATTACCCCGGAAGAGGTCATATCTCGATTATCGGGGGACAATACCCGACCTCTCTTATCAGGCGACGATCCGGAACAGAAGGTACGCGATCTCTTAACCTACCGCACCCCGTTATATGAACGCGTGGCAGATTTGACAATTCCTGCCACCGGACAATCCCCTGAGTATATTGCAGAAGAAATAATTAGCAGAATGTAAGATAAACTATGTGTTTAATTAAAAACAAAAACTATAATGTATTTCAGAAACTGTTAGGATTATACGCAATAGTTGTATGAAACAATTAAAAAATTTTGAATCAAGAATGATAGAGGGTGTAGAACTTTTATATCCCCATTCCCAGATTGGGGGTTGTGATATGTCTCTGTAATAAGCCTTTTTCAACGTCGGCCCTTAGTGAGCCGGATTTTTCGGCGAGCTTAGTGCCGTTACGTTGAAATAGAGCGCAAGAGCCTTATGAAAGAGACATATCAAGCCGCTAATCGTCCGGGAGGTCAGGAAACGCCTAAGGAATTGGTAAAAAGTAGTTGAAATATTCTGTAGAATATTATAAAATGTCACAAGAAGTTCATATCTTAAGGAGGAAAAGAAAATTATGGCAGAGATGATCTCAGCAGGTGATTTCAGAAATGGTGTTACGATTGAATTTGAAGGAAATATTTATCAGATTATAGAGTTCCAGCATGTAAAGCCTGGTAAAGGTGCTGCATTTGTAAGAACAAAGCTTAAGAATATCAAGAGTGGTGGTGTGGTAGAAAAGACATTCCGTCCAACAGAGAAGTGCGAGAAGGCTCATATCGAGAGAAAAGATATGCAGTATCTGTACAATGACGGTGATCTTTACTACTTCATGGATCCGGAGACATACGATCAGATTCCATTGAATAAAGCAGCGATCGGAGATGCATTAAAGTTCGTTAAGGAGAACGAGATCTGTAAGCTTGTTTCTCACAATGGTTCTGTATTCGGTGTAGAGCCACCATTATTTGTAGAATTACTGATCACAGAGTGCGAGCCTGGTGTAAAGGGTGATACAGCTACAGGTGCTACAAAGCCTTGTGTAGTTGAGACAGGAGCAACACTCTATGTTCCTTTATTTGTAAATGAAGGAGATACGATCAAGATCGATACACGTACAGGCGAGTATCTTTCAAGAGTTTAATTCGATCAGAATATAAGAGAGATAGTAGGAGCTGGTCATATATGATTAGGCTCCTATTACACTTTACAAACATTTTTCAGGAGGAAATGACATGGCAACAGCATATAATCATAAAGTTGTTGAGAAGAAGTGGCAGAAGGTCTGGGATGATAACAAGGCTTTTGCTGCAACAGATGATTACAGTAAACCAAAGTATTACGCATTAGTTGAGTTCCCTTATCCATCCGGACAGGGACTTCATGTTGGTCATCCAAGACCATATACAGCACTCGATATTGTAGCCAGAAAGAGAAGAATGCAGGGTTATAATGTTCTTTATCCAATGGGTTGGGATGCATTTGGACTTCCGACCGAGAATTATGCGATCAAGAACAAGATCCATCCAAAGGAAGTAACAAAGAATAACGTAGCAAGATTTAAGGCACAGCTTCATTCCCTTGGATATTCATTTGACTGGGATCGTGAGATCAATACAACAGATCCGGAATATTACAAATGGACACAGTGGATCTTCCTGAAGTTATTCAAGGCAGGTCTGGCATATAAGAAAGAAATGCCGATCAATTGGTGTACATCCTGTAAGGTTGGTCTTGCAAATGAGGAAGTTGTAAATGGTGTCTGCGAGCGTTGCGGTGCGCCGGTTGTCCGTAAGGTCAAATCCGAATGGATGTTAAAGATCACAGAATATGCAGATAAGCTGATCGAAGGGCTCGATACTGTTGATTATATTGAGCGAGTAAAAGTATCACAGAAGAACTGGATCGGACGTTCTACAGGTGCGGAAGTAGATTTCCGGATCAAAGGAAAAGAAGATAAGCTTCGTATCTACACAACCAGATGTGATACATTATTTGGAGCAACTTATATGGTTGTATCACCGGAGCATCCATTGCTTGATAAATATAAAGATGAGATCAAGAACTGGTCTGAGATCGAAAGCTACAGAGAGCAGGCTGCCAGAAAGTCCGATTTTGAGCGTTCCGAGCTTGCAAAGGATAAGACCGGTGTAGCTATCGATGGTCTGGTAGCGATCAATCCTGTAAATGAGAAGGAGATCCCAATCTGGGTATCCGATTATGTACTGATGTCATATGGAACAGGTGCGATCATGGCGGTTCCTGCACATGACGAAAGAGACTGGGAATTTGCAAAGAAATTCGACCTGCCGCTTATTCAGGTAGTAGCAAAGGACGGAGAAGAAGTAGATATCAATGAAGCAGCATTTACAGATGTTGCAACAGGTGTTCTGATTAATTCCGGCTTCTTAAATGGCTTGCAGGTAAAAGATGCAAAAGAGAAGATGATCGAGTTCCTGGAAGAAAAGGGAATTGGTAAGGCAAAGGTTAATTATAAGCTCCGTGACTGGGTATTCTCCCGTCAGAGATACTGGGGTGAGCCGATTCCGATCATTCACTGTGATAAATGTGGTTATGTCCCTCTTAACGAAAGTGAACTTCCGTTGATGCTTCCGGAGGTAGAGAGTTATATGCCGACTGATAACGGAGAATCACCGCTTGCAGCTATGACAGACTGGGTAAATGTGAAGTGTCCATGCTGTGGAGGACCTGCAAAGCGTGAGACAGATACCATGCCTCAGTGGGCCGGTTCATCATGGTATTTCTTGAGATACACGGATCCAAAGAATACAGAAGCACTGGCAAGCAAGGAAGCATTAAAATACTGGCTGCCGGTTGACTGGTACAATGGTGGTATGGAGCATACAACACTTCATCTGCTTTATTCCAGATTCTGGCACAAGTTCCTGTATGATCAGGGCGTTGTTCCTACACCGGAACCATATCAGAAGCGTACTTCCCATGGTATGATCCTTGGTGAGAATGGCGAGAAGATGAGTAAGTCCAGAGGAAATGTTGTAAATCCGGATGATATTGTAAATGCATATGGTGCAGATACATTAAGAACATACGAGATGTTCATCGGAGCCTTTGATCTTGCTGCATCATGGTCAGATGATGGTGTAAAGGGATGTCGTCGTTTCCTTGAGAGAGTATGGAAGCTGCAGGATATCGTAGTAGATGGTGATGCTTACTCTAAGGATATGGAGACAAAGATGCATCAGACGATCAAGAAGGTTTCAACTGACTTTGAGAATCTGAAGTATAATACAGCTATTGCTGCTATGATGGCACTTGTAAATGATTTCTATAAGAAGAATGCAGTAACAAAGGGCGAAATGAAGACGCTTCTTACATTATTGAACCCGGTTGCACCGCATATCACAGAGGAAATGTGGAGCATTCTTGGTTACGAAGGATATCTTTATCAGGCATCCTGGCCGACATTCGATGAGGCAAAGACAGTTGAGTCGACAGTAGAGATCGCAGTTCAGATCAATGGTAAGATGAAGGCGACTCTTGCTATCAATAAAGACGATCCAAAGGATGATGTTATTGCAAAGGCAAAAGAAGCTATCGCAGACAAGCTGACCGGTAACATCGTAAAAGAAATTTATGTACCGGGAAGAATCGTAAACATTGTGATGAAATAAATCTGTCAAGCAAATAAAAAACAACATAAGCATGTAGAGCGGATGCTCGGAATGCGCATGTTGTGGGATGATTTCGGGAGTTCGAAGAACGTAGAAATCATATTATTTCATAAATAAAAATACAAAATAAGCAGTGTGCCTGCAAGGCAGGCAAAACTGCTTATTTATATTTTACAGGAAATTGCGGAACATAGCGATCTTCCGGCGTTCGGCAGGAGAAGCCTGTTCCATCATAATATCCATGATAAGATTGGATTCCTCTTTTGAGAAAGACAGATTACGTTTTTGAAGCTCCCGGTTTAACTGCATGATCTGAGGGAGCATCTGTTCCATAGTAGCATTGTGGGAACCGTTTGCAAGCTCCAGAATAATCTGACGTTTCAGGGGCATAAGATTTTTCAGGCGGGGGTCGTTTTCAAATTGATTCATGGCAATGGATCGTCCTTTCTGTTTTATAGGATTTATTTTGATTCCGGTTATATGTATGGATAATCTATAATGACCGGTTAGATTGCAGACCGGGTGTTCGTGTCGTATTCCTGTAACAACTGCATGATGTGATCCATGGAATTGTCGCTATGTTGGGATGATGACTGATCAGTTGTACCGGTATTTTCCGTGTTTTCATGTGTGGAGGAATCGTGAATTTTCCCATCTGTTCTGTTCCCCTGTATGGATGGATTATTATTTGTATATTCTGTATCTGTGGATATAGATGTATTATCCGGTGCAGCTTGAACGGTTTGGTCATAAGCCTGGAAAATGCTTTGAAAATCCGAAAACGCAGAATCGGTCCGGCTCATATCATTCATAACCTGCATCATATTCATTGCCTGCTGCATATTTTTCATTTGATCGGCGATATCCGAAAAACCACATTGAGCTAACGATGCCAGAATATCATTCTGATTATGGAAATCGCGGTTGAAATCACACTGACGAACATAGGACTGGTTGTTGATCACACGCATGATCTGTTGGAGTTCCATCATTTTCAGATAGATAATGAGCGGCATACGCATAGGTCCGTCAACAAAGGGGAGAATTGCTTCCAGAAGAAACAGACGATCATCGGATATTAATTTGTCAAGAGGATGAGAATGTGGTATCTGTGCCATACAATGCAAGGCTCCCTTCATTTCTTCAAAAGTAAGAGACGGTTTATCCGGATGGATTTTTCAGGTATGTAATGTAGTGCTTACAATTATTATTTATGAAAGAAATGGATATATAATGCATAAAAATATGAAAAAGAAATAACAACAGAATGAGTTGTTCCCTGTCTGTTATAAAGGAACAACCGGAATTATCAGGCGATTTCGGTGATAATTCCGGCATATAGTTCTTTTTTTACAGTTTTATATCCGTACAGAGGCTTTATAGCTGTTAAGGATATAGAACTGATATAGCTTATGACAGTCGGGGGTCAGAATTTCAGGATTAGCATCCACATCCACAACCGCAGTCATTTCCGTTGCCGCATCCACCACAGCAGCAAAGGAGGATCAGGATGATCCAGATGCAGTCGCATCCATTACTTCCGCCGCCACAGCCACAGTCATTTCCAAAACCATTTCCGCAGCATGAGAAGAGAAGAAGAAGGATGATGATGCAGGAGCAGCTGCCTCCGCCGAAACCAAACATTCCGTTTTTTCCACAACCGCACTGTGTTGCTGATAAATCACTCATGGTAAATACCTCCAATTTTCTTTATGCTATAGACTATTCGGTATTGATTCAAATGTTACAAAAACAGAAAAACAATATACGAAAAAAAAAGGAT
>NZ_DS480328.1:0-111311 GCF_000154245.1 Clostridium sp. L2-50
GTAAGTTGTGATCTTTGTTCGTTCGGTGTTCCGTACCGCGAACAGTTGATATAATACTAAATCAGACGTCAGATGTCAACACTTTTTTTGACATTTTTTGTGTTTTTTCATAATAAGTAATTTTGAGTTCTCTTATTCTCTTCTATCTGCCCGGCAAATTCTTTATCAAAGGCTGAATTCTCTTATATATAACATGTACAGTTTCATTTGGATATAATTTCATCAGATTATTATTCACAGCTTGCTTTGTTTTCGATTCCACTATAACCTGTATTATTTTCTCTTTCTGTTCAACATACTTTTTTTCTTTAAAATGTTGTCCAAAGAAGGAGCGCACCTGTGCTTCCCTTTTCTCATTATCAACAGTCTGTTTCAACTTTGTTTGTCCAGTATTGTTCTTCACCTGTTTTTCAACAGGATCCTCATTTCTTTTCGCTATATCTGCAATCTTTTTTATTTTAATTTTTCTGTTTTTCAATCCTTCTATCGCTTTATCAAAATCACTATCTTTTGAAACAATATAATATTCCGCATTTTTATTCTCACGTATAAAATTTCCTATATCAAATAATATCTGACAATCCACAGCATTTTTTATTGGTATCTGGATCTTTATATATTCAAATTCAGCCTGTGATACTTGTATCCGCCTATGCAATCCAAATGTAAGAGTTTCAGCCGCATCACTATAATATACACGGACACAGTCTTTGTCTGATAATTTTACAATTCCGTTCATCCCATCTCTGTTAACATTTTCATAATCTACAAAAAAATATCTTTTATAAATTTCTTTCTTATCTGAATCATCTCCCATATATGATTTCTCCTTCTTAAATATTTACTTCTTTACCTTTTCATATATTTTAATCCGAAATCAGTACCCGTTATTTTTTAGTTTAGCACAGTTCATTTTATCATGTAAATATTCTCCTGCTTATCGACCCACTCTTGCTAACTAATGGTTTCCTATCATAAAAAATAGTTCAGATAAAGTGCATTTATTTGTTCAATTACTGCACTTTATCTGAACTTATTACCTCTTAATTATCCATCCTGTAATTAGTTATTCTGGGTCAGATCTTCTGTCTTTGCTTCCAGCGTTGCTTTTACAGTCTTCTTAACATATTCACCTTTTTCATTTCTGTAGAATTCGATCTCGATCTCATCGCCAACCTTTCCACTTGCTATTTGGCTTTGAAGATCTGTACTGTCTGAAATATCATTTCCATCAATACCTACAATGATATCACCTGTAAGGAGTCCGCATTTCTCTGCCGGAGATCCTTCACTTACCGAATATACATATACTCCTTCCGGCATATTCAGTCCTTCTGCATATTCAGATGTGATATTTTTAACGGTTACACCAAGATATGTTGATCCTGATTTGGTTGTACTCTTGCCTGCAAGAATATCGTTGATGATATCCTGTATATCGGATATAGGAAGTGCGTAGCCCATTCCTTCTACTGTGCTGTCTACATATTTCGCTGTGTTCATACCGATCAGTTCGCCCTTCATATTTACAAGAGCACCACCACTGTTACCAGGGTTGATAGCTGCATCAGTCTGAAGAACCTTTACAGTTCCGTCATCTACACTAACTTCACGGTCAAGAGCACTGATATATCCTACTGTTACCGACTGTCCATATCCAAGTGCGTTACCAATGGCGATACATGGATCTCCGACTCTTAAGTTCTCGGATGAACCGATCGTGATCTCTTTGATCTGACTTAATGTGTCGTCCTTGATCTTCTTTAACGGAACGGTTACAACCGCTACATCATTTGATTCGTCATAGCCTTTTACTTCTGCACCGGCTGATTCACCATCTATAAATCCTGCTGATAATTCTTTTGCGTTCTTTACTACATGATAGTTCGTCAGGATATAAAGGTTTGTTTCATCTTTTCCGATTATGATACCTGAGCCTGCTCCTGACTGCTCCTGCTCATAGGTATCAAACCAGTACTGATATGTTGTTACATATGTTCCTGTTATGGATACAATGGATGGCATTACAGTTGCACTTACATCTGCTACATTGCCGTCACCGGTGCTTCCGGAGGCATTTGCATCGAGCAAAGCGGAGCTTGTAGTTGTATCTGATCCGATCTGAACCGTCTGCTTTTCTTTCTTTAAGAACTTATCGCTGCCATACCGGACACCCTGGAAGACACAGCCTGCAACCAGTCCGAAGACAACTGCCGCAGCTATAGTCGTTGCCACCTTCTTTCCTGTACTTCTTCCACCGTTTGTTTTCTTCATTTCTTTCTTAGCTTTTTTATCTGCTTTCTTCTTTGCTGAGCGTACCATTTTTTCTGATTTTTTCTTTTCCTTCTCAGCAGCTTTCTGCATCGCTTTATTAACATTTTCGGAATAACCTGTCACATTCTGCGTGGAAGCACCTGTACCCTGTGCTGTATTTCCTGAAGGATTCGTATAAGCTGATGTATAGCCGGTCTGGCTGTTATATCCTGCATGCTGATTACTGGAGTAAAATGCACCGCCAAAATACATATTCTGTCCCGGAGTTCCATGATACATGCTGTTCTGTGAGTTCTGCCGGTTATATGCATTTGTATTCTGTCCTGAACCGGTCTGTCCATATGCATTGCTGCTTCCATAGGTCTGTCTATAGGAGCTGTTCTCATTCTGCATATTCATCTGTTCAGTCGTCTGTTCGGAAGCTGTCTGTGTCTGTTCCTGTGTCTGACCTTCTGAGTCGAACTGACAATCCTGTTCTTCTCTAAAATTCTCATCCATAATCAATCATCCTTTCTTTCTATGTAACAGCAGCTTTCTTTTGTTTACTGCTCTCTTTCTTATTTACAGGTTATACTATAATCTGTAATTGTGTAAGAAGTGTGTTTTCCATGTAGAAGAAATGTGTTTTTCGTGTATAAAAAATTTGAACAACTTACATCTATTTATGCTTGACTTCATATGGAAATTGAAATACAGTTTTTAATGACAGATTACAGAATGATTTTTATGGTATACAATATTTTTACATATATTATATAGAAATTGAGGTTTTAACTTATGTTCCGAGTATGGGGTAAAATAATGAAGGATAACCACCTGGTAAAGGATACGGTTGTCTGTATAGATGATGCATCTTTGACACGAACAAAAAAGGTATATAAAGCATTAGAGGAAATGTGCTATGAATTTGATCTGGCAAAGCCGATCTGGCTGAAGAAAAATCAAAATGATTTTATTCTCCACGCAAGAACACGTTTCGATCATGATAATTTCGTAGAAGCGATCGAATTCGACTATCTGGATTTTCAGATTATTGAAGAGGATTATTAATATGTTTACTGTAAATGATATCGGGAAAAATTATAAAAAGAAAATGGTACTAAATCATATCTCCCTGCAAGTTGCACCCGGTGAATGTATCGGACTTCTGGGAATCAACGGTTCCGGAAAATCAACGCTGCTTGGTATTCTGTCCGGCGGACTCCGACAGGATCATGGCACTTATTCTTTTGACGAACCGGATAAAACGGTCAGCTTTCTTCCACAGGAAAATCCACTGATTCCGGAGCTGTCCGGTCTGGATAATCTGAAGCTCTGGTACTCCGGCAGATCTACCGAGCTAAACAGCACCTACAGCCTCTCTATCTTAAAAAGACTCGGTGTAGATGTTTTTCTCCATCAGAAGGTAAGTACAATGTCCGGTGGTATGAAGAAACGTCTGAGCCTTGCTATCTGTATGCTGGAGCAGCCGGATCTTTTATTACTGGACGAACCACTTGCTGCGTTAGATCTCCTCTGTAAAAAAGGAATTCTGGACTATCTGAAGGAATATACCGGAAATGGTGGCAGCATTATCGTTGCAACACATGAAGAAGATGCGCTCTCCATCTGTAATCGCATCTATATCTTAAAGGATGGTTTACTACAGGAAGCAAAAGGTACCGATTATGCGACCATGCTTCGTGCCTGATTCAGATTGGATGTGAATGTTCTTATGTTTTTTCGATTATTTCTAACAGACCTTAAAAGAATAAAACAGCGTTTTCTTCCGCTTGTCCTGATCACTCTCATTCTGGCAGTCGGACTCTCTGTCGTCGTTCTGCTGTCAAACCGGTTATTATATAATGAACAGACCATCGAACCGGTCAATGTCGGGTTGGTTGCCGATGCTTCTTCTCCTTATGTCAAGATGGCATATTCTATGGTAAGTGAAATGGACAGCTACCGGACTACCTGCCGTTTCATCGAGATAGCTTCCGAAGATCACGGCAGACAGATGCTTGAAAACGACGAAATCAAGGCGTTGATCATCATTCCCGATAATATCATCAACAGCATTATATACGGAGAGGACAATCCGATCACGGTCATTTATAATCAGGATGGTACTTTAGATACTTACACTCTAAATGAGGTATTCAAATCCACCTCATCAATGCTTGCTACTGCACAGGCTGCAACTACGATCATTTATCAGGGGGCATATCAAATGAGGCTTCCGGATACCGCACTAGAACAAATCGCAACGGATGCCGATAATCTCTACATGGATTATGTCTTATCCAGAACAGAGCTTTATATCAGAGAAGACTTACAGCTTACCGGAGCTTATACCCCTTATCAGTATTATATAGTATCCGGGCTGCTGCTTCTGCTGTTCTTCAGCGGAATCGTCTTTTTATCTTTTATAAAAGGGAATTCTGATACATTACGTCTTCGTCTGAAGCTTCACGGAATCACCGGAGCGCATATTATAATCAGTCAATATCTGACACTTACGATCACATTATTTATGATCTATACGATACTGTTCTTTAGCTGTATGACCGGAGGTACGATCGGTCATTTTACCCCTTTGCAGTTTCATATATCGGGATTCTTTGCCGGAATACCCGCGATCCTGTTTATCGGATTCGTTATCCTGCTGATCGGGTATCTGCCAACCGGATATTCCGGGGCATGCCTGCTGTTATTTTTGACAGCTTTCTTACTGGCTTATATCGGAGGCGGTATTGTTCCGGTCAGACTTCTGCCTGACTTCATCCAGAATTTTGCTGAACATACCCCGTATTATCAACTGTTAAACCACTTATGTAATGGTTTTTACCATTAATCGATGAAAGGACAACTGCTTATGCTGTTACGTCAATACAGAATCCTGTTAAAACGGACTTCAAAAAAATTCATCAATCTTCTGTTGCTGCTGATCATTCCGTTCACGGCATTCTATATAAAAAATCTGCCGGTGGAAGAAAAAAGCACGGTATTCATCTGTGGATATTATATGGAAGAATCAAACAGTTACCTGGCACAGGTGGAGCAGGAGCTCTCCGGACATCAGGACTGCTTTACTTTCGAGAAATGCAGTTCTATGGAGGAATTAAAGGATCAGGTTGCATCCGGGCGATATGACTGTGGATTTGCGTTTGACAATGGGTTTTCTGACGCATTTATACATGATATCAAGAACTGCCACATCCGCTTATACACTTCCCCATCTTCGATGTTCCAGGCAATTTTTTCCGAAACATTATTTGACCGGCTGTTGGATGCTTTCTCGCCGGCTATTGCCGTCAACTATCTGGAATCGAATTCTGCCACAAAAGACTTTTATCGGAGTCCTTTCCAGTCATATCTGGAAGATCAATACAGAAATTATATGAACAGTGATTCTGTCTTCCGGTTATCTGTCAATAATACAGGAGCCTATCACGGAACAACCGACCGCGTAGATCTGTTCCCGGTTCATGAATTTACCGGTTTTCTTCTGTTCTTATCTTCTCTGGTCGGTTTGCTGGTCTATCTGAAGGATCAGGATGAACACATCTATGACAGAGTATCCAAACGGAAAAGACTGCGTTTCTGTCTGACCGGTATTCTTGCTAATATAACACCGGTATGGCTGGTCAGTGTAGTTACGCTCTACTTATATGAGCAGCCGGAAGCCATCCTGCCATTTCTGTTAAAGATGTTCGGATATATACTGCTGTGTCTGCTGTTCACTTTTATCTGTCTGCTTATCTTCCGACATTATAAGCCGTTTGTATCGGCTCTTCCGGTTCTTGTAATCTGCACTTTGATCTTCTCGCCGATCTTCCTGCATCTGGAGGATTATGCGCCGATCCTGCGGTATCTGTCCTACCTCTTTCCGCCGACCTTTTTTTAGGGGAAACAAAAATAAGCTTGCCTGTAACGTTATATGATTAACTATGATGTTGTATCGTTTCTATTCGTCTCGCACAGCATATTTGTCAGCAGTCGCCCAAACTCACCCTTTCGGGTTCAAACATGGGCTTGGTGCTGACAGCCAGTGCAAGGCTCATAACGAAACTTATACAAATGTCATAGTTAATCATATAGCGTCACAGGCAAGCTTATTTTATATTTGCTTTAAATTAATTGGCGCAAAAAGAATGAGCTCTGTTTATACGAATTTCTCGCCTTTTTCGTCTATGACAGCGCGGGCTGCTGTTGCTTCCGTAATCTTTTTTTCGATCATTGTTACATCGGCGACAGGAACTGCTGTATGGAAAGTTACATCTGCACCATATTCTGTATTCTCTATACTAATCTCATTTGTTGATAAGAGATACTGTACTTTGCCGGAATCATTATAGGAGCAGGTGATATCCATAAGCTTCATGCGCTGCACCTGGTGAATGCCGGCGTCTGCAAGGGCAAGCTTAGCAGCTTCTGTATATGCCCGGACAAGTCCTCCGGTTCCAAGCAGAGTACCACCGAAATATCTTGTAACCACAATGCAGATATCTGTTACCTGATTTCCCGATATCACTTCTAATATCGGCTTTCCTGCGGTTCCCTGCGGTTCTCCATCATCTGAAAAACGATAGAGGGTATTCTCTTTTCCAATCGCAAATGCATGACAGTTGTGTCGTGCATCATAATGTTTCTTCTTGACACTTTCGACAAATGCATACGCTTCTTCTTCCGAAGAAACCGGCTGTGCATAACCGATAAATCTGGATTTCTTCTCAACGATCTCATCGGTGCCCGGTGTCAGTATTGTATTATAAGAATCTACCATGATTGTTCCTGTCTATTTCCTGTCAGTATTTGTCGATAATAATTTGCTCAGCTCATTCATAAATGTATTCACATCTTTGAATTCTCTGTATACAGAAGCAAATCTTACATAAGCTACCTGATCCAGATCCTTGATCTTATCCATAACGATCTCACCGATCGTCGTACTCTCTACTTCTTTTGCTTCCAGATTAAAGATCTCGTTCTCGATATCATCGATGCATTTGGATATCTGTTCCGCTGATACCGGTCTTTTATGGCAGGATCTTATGATACCGGATTCAATCTTCTTCCTGTCATAGGTTTCTCTGTTCTTATCCTTTTTGATTACGATAAGCGGGATCGTCTCAACCTTTTCATACGTTGTGAAACGTCTGCCACAGGCATCGCACTGTCTTCTTCTTCGGATCGAACAGCCGTCATCCGCCGGTCTGGAATCTATAACTCTTGTATCATCAACATAACAAAATGGACATCTCATGTTTTTGCCTCCGTAAATCAGGGAACATCATTTTATCCCCTCTATTCTTTCTGCTACTAACTTTTACATATTCGGGGAGGAATGTCAACTAAAATAATATCCGGCCCGATCTTTACTACATTACAGAAATCAATGCGATACTCCTCGCAAGATCCAAAGCACCAGAAAATTTTTCCCTGCTCAGGAACAATTATCGTCTCAATTCTTCCGGAGCAGGGATCAAATTCAATATCTGCAACAAAGCCAAGTCGCTGGCAGTCCTTGCAGTTTATTACTTCTTTTTCTTTTAATTCACAAAACCTCATCTATATTCCCTTTTCAACAAAATCCACCTTCCGTATCATAATATGAAACAGAGAATATATTTAGACATATAAATTATCGGTTGCACCGATCTGCCTATGAATCAGTCACAGCAGTCAGGCTCTGAATCCGCTCACATTGATCAGCTTATGATCTTGACCGGACACTTTCTGGCACATGCGCCACAATGGGTACACTTATCATAATCAATATGTGCGAGGTTCTGATCTACCGATACCGCATCAAATTCACAGGATCTGACGCAGAGTGAACAGCCAATACAACCCGCTGAACAAACTGCCTTTACTTCTTTTCCTTTTTCCTTTGAATTACATCTGACACGATGAGGGGCATCATACGGAACCAGCTCGATCAGATGTCTTGGACAGACATCTACACACTTTCCGCACGCTTTACATTTTTCCTCATTTACAACTGCAATGCCATCTATAATATCAATCGCACCGAATTCACAAACAGCCTTGCAGGAACCATATCCTGTACAGCCATATGTACAGCCCTTTGGTCCGTTATTCGGACTGTTCTGTGCAAGAACACAGGTCTTTGGTCCAACGTAATCATAAACATCCTTTGCCTTCTCACAGTCACCTGCGCATTTGACAAAGGCTACATACTTGGTGCTTGCTGTATTCTCTACGCCGAGTGCTGCACTGATTGCCTCTGCAACGGCGGTTCCTCCAACCGGACATGCAGATGGCGGCATCTCACCCTTTGCAATGGCTGCTGCAAGACCATCACAGCCGGGATATCCGCATCCACCACAGTTATTTCCGGGAAGAAGTTCCCGCACCATAACTGCCTTCTCATCTACCGGAACTTTAAACTTTTCACCAGCTACACCAAGCAGAACACCAATGATAATACCAACGCCTGCTACAACTGCAACTGCGATCAGAATTGTTGTAATATCCATAACGATCCCTCCTTATATCAATCCGGCAAAGCCAAAGAACGCTATTGCCATCAGACCTGATGTGATCAGAACGATCGGAGTACCCTTAAACGCTTCCGGAATATCACTGTATTCCAGTTTCTCACGGATACCTGCAAGGATCGTAATTGAGATCGCAAAACCTACTGCTGAACCAAAGCCATTTACAATACTCTCAAAAATCGTATATTCATTCTGCACATTCGAAAGTGCGATACCAAGAACTGCACAGTTTGTTGTGATCAATGGAAGGTATACTCCGAGTGACTCGTATAAAGACTTCATATTCTTCTTTAAGAACATCTCTACAAACTGTACCAATGCCGCTATTACAAGAATGAACACAATCGTATTCAGATAATCCAATCCCAACGGAGAAAGGATTCCATAATAAACAATACTCGTTACTGCTGAAGCGATCGTCATAACAAATATAACGGCTCCGCCCATACCGGTCGCTGTGTTTACACTCTTTGATACACCAAGGAAAGGACACAGTCCAAGGAACTGGCTTAATATTACATTATTTACGAGGGCTGCTCCAACTGCCAATAATAAAATATGCATTATTTTCTACCTCCCCTTTTCTTATTCTTTTTATCTGCAGATTTTTCATCAAATTCCTGATATTTGTTTACCTGATCTGCACTTGCAACATCCGGTCTTACAAGCTTTGATGTGTCCACCGTATCGGATTCTTCCGATACGGCTTCCGCCTTCTCTGACTCTGAAACCGGATTGTCTGTCTCTGAGAGTACAACTGCATGTGGTACTCTGTTCAGATTTACCGGGATGTGGATTCTCGGTCTGTCAGACATCTCTTTCGCCACCTGAACCGGAGTCTGCTGTACAGTTGACGCTGTTTTCTCCTGAACCGGCTGCTGCGCTGGTTGTGCTGCCTGTATCTGTGGCTCCTGTGATACCGGAACTGTCATCTCAGGCTCTGATGAAGCTGCCATCTGCGGCTGCATTGTACTCTGAGTAGCAGTCTGCTGTACGACCGGTGCCGACTGCATCTCCTGAACCGGTTGCTGCGCTGATGGTACCGACTGCACTGGTTGTGCCTGCTGTGCCTGCTGTCCTTCTTCCCGCTCTACCGGCTTCTTTGCTATCTTATCCGGGATCACAACCTTTTTCGACTGTGGTACCGGTGCTGTCGGCGTCTGTGCGACGGATGCCTTGCCGGCATTTGTCTGTGCATTAGCCTGAGTATCCTGCATTGCAGCCTTTCTTCCGGCACACATGATGTTTGCACATCCCATGCAGGCTTCCGGCTTACAGCTTACAGGGATCTCATCTCCATTTGCAAGTGCCTTTGCTGCCTTCTTCGCATTTCTCTTGTTGATCGTTGCGATGATAAAAGCAAGTACAAAGAATGCTCCCGGTGCAAGTACAAAGATTGTGATCGGCGTATATGCTGCAAGCACATCTCCGATTGCTTTTCCTGCTCCTGATGTCTTCTGAAGGAGATTGCCTTCTCCGATAATCTGAAATCCAAATACACAACCTTTTCCGATCAGCTCACGGAACATGCCGATCAGAGTAAGACCGATCGTAAATCCAAGTCCCATTCCAAGTCCATCAAAAATTGACGGAAGGACTTTATTCTTAGAAGCATAACTCTCTGCACGTCCAAGAATAATACAGTTTACTACGATCAGTGGAATATAGATTCCAAGACTGTCATTTAAGGACGGCAGATATGCCTGCATTAAAAACTGAATAACCGTTACAAAGGAAGCAATGATAACAATATAAGATGGTATTCTGACCTTTTCCGGTATCACCTTACGAAGTAGTGAGATAAACGCATTGCTTAATACCAGAATACAGGTCGTAGAAAGTCCCATACCTGCCCCGTTGATCGCTGATGATGTAACCGCAAGTGTCGGACACATACCAAGCATCTGTACAAAGGTTGGATTTTCTTTCACGATACCATTGTATAAACGTTCTGTACATTTACCCATTAGTTTGCTCCTCCTTTCAGATAATCTGCATAGGAAAGTCCTGCATTTACTGCATTTGTAACTGCATTTGTCGTGATCGTCGCACCACTTAATGCATCGATCTCCTCATCCGATGCTGCACCGGATTTTGTATATTTAAACTGTGCTACATTTTTTCCTGCAAACTGTGATTTAAACTCATCTGTATCTGCCTGCATACCAAGGCCTGCTGTCTCACTTAATGACAGGAAGGAGATACCGTTTGTAGTTCCATCCTCTGCCACACCAAGGGCAAGCTGAAGATCTCCGCCATATGCCTCATGGGATGTAATAACAAATACATAACCAAGTGCATTTCCGTCTTTATCACAGGCAATTACTGCCTCATCTATATCTGCCTTATAGCCTTTATCCGAAAGCCATGTAGCTGCAGTCTCACTGTCGAAGCCATCTACCGTCCGGAAGTTATCCGCCTCTGTAAATACTTCCCGGTATGCGTCCTCCTTTGCCTGCTGTTCTGCCTGCTCGATCGGCTTCTTTGTGATCTGCTGTACATATGCGAGCACACCGCCGGCAACAAGTGTAATGACAAGGATCGCTACCGTTGCGATCACGATAGACTTCTTATCCATCTTCTTACCGTCTGCTACCGAGCCGCCTTCTTCCTTCTGAAGCTCAGCACCCTTACCAAATGACTTCGGTTGTGTAAACCGTTCGATCAACGGAACAAGAAGGTTCGAAATAATGATCGCATAGGATACACCTTCTGCCGATCCGCCATAGATTCGGAACAGGAAGGTCAGGAGTCCAAGGATAATACCAAATACAACCTTGCCCTTCTTCGTAATAGGTGAGGTCACATAATCGGTCGCCATAAAGAAAGCACCTAACATCAGACCACCACCGCAAAGGTGCGCTGCCAGATATAATGGCTCAAAGCCCATACCGGAAGCAAGGGAATACAGGAATATAAATACAGAAAATGTTCCGATATAAACGAATGGGATGATCGGGCTGATCACCTTACGAATAATCAGATATAAACCACCGACCAACAGACAGATTGCAGATGTCTCACCGATCGTACCTGCGATTCTTCCGATAAACATATCTAATACATCTACTGTTCCGCCACTCTTTAATATCGCAAGTGGGGTCGCTGTTGTGACTCCATCATATGTAAATGTAGTCATCTTTCCCGCAAATGATATTAACAGGAAACATCTGGCTCCAAGTGCCGGATTCATAAAGTTCTGACCCAGACCACCAAATAACTGCTTCACTATAATAATAGCAAATGCGCTTCCGAGTATCGCCATCCATACCGGAACCTCCGGTGAAAGATTCAATGCCAGAAGCAGGCCTGTTACGACTGCACTGAAATCTTTTACAGTACTATTCCTGTGCAGGAGCATTTCCACACCCCATTCAAAAAAGATACAGGATGCTATACAGGTTAAGATCAGCACAAATGCTTTTGTTCCAAAATTATATACACCAAACACACTCGCCGGCAGTAACGCAATGATTACGTCCAGCATCAGGGATGATGTCGTTTTCCGATCTCTGACGTGCGGAGATGCGGAAATCTTCAATGTTGTTTCTTCCATGTCTCCACCTCCTACCTCTTCTTACTTGCCAGAATGTTCTTTCTAGTTCCTGCTATTGTCTGTGTCAGATGTCTCTTGGCAGGACATACATAAGAACAACAGCCACACTCACAGCATTCCATACCATCATGTTTTAAGAATGCATCTATATTGCCATGCTCTGCATATTTTGCAAGATCTGACGGAATAATTCTTCCCGGACAGACATCCACGCATCTTCCGCAACGGATACATGCAGATGGCTCCCAGTCCTGAACCTCATCATGTGTCATACAAAGAAGTGCCGACAGTCCTTTTACTGCCGGAACATCGAGTGAGAACATCGCTTTACCCATCATAGGTCCACCCGCAATGATCTTCTCCGGCAGCTTGCCATCCTTAAAACCGCCTGCTGCTTCTATGATCTCCCGACAGCTTGTACCATTATGAACCAGCAGATTACATGGATTAACGATAGCATCACCTGTAACCGTTACGATTCTGGTGTACAGTGGCTTACCCTCGATCACCGCTTCATAGATGGAAACGATCGTATCTGTATTATGTACGATACAGCCCGCATCTGCCGGAAGCATCTTGGAATTCACATATCTTCCTGTCGTTGCATAAATCAACTGACGTTCCGCGCCCTGTGGATATTTGGTTTTTAAGACCTTTACCTCGATCTTATCGTTATCAGCCAGATGCTCGGAGATCTTTGCGATCGCTTCCGGCTTATTGTCTTCGATCGCGATAATTCCCTTTGCTTTATCAAACAGATTTACACAGATCTGAAGTCCAAGGATCAGCTTTTCTGTCTCCTCTAACATTCTTCTGTAATCAGATGTCAGATACGGTTCACACTCCGCACCGTTTACAATGATATATTCGATATCATCTTCATTTTTCGGCGACAACTTTACATGAGATGGGAAACCTGCACCACCCATTCCGACGATACCTGCCTCCTTGATCATATCCTTGATGTCTTCTCTGTAGAGTGTAGAGAGATCTCTCACATTCTCAGAGAAATCAATCGTTTCAAATAAACCGTCATTCTCTATTACGATTGAATTTACTTTATTACCGCCATTTGTCATCCTCGGTTCGATCATTTTTACCGTTCCTGAGATTGAAGAATGGATATTTGCCGAAACAAATCCTCCCGCCTCTGCAATCTTCTGTCCTACCAGTACACGGTCGCCACGCTTTACGATCGGAACAGCCGGTGCACCTATATGCTGACTGAGCGGATAAACACACTCTCCCTTTGGAAGATATTCTCTGACAGGCTTGTCTTTTGTTAGATCTTTGCCTTCATATGGATGAATACCACCCGAAAAAGTTAATAAACCCATCTGCATACCTCTTTCTCTCGTTATTCTTATCAATTCATTCTCTGTTATCGAGAAAAACTAATCATATAATAATACTTCACAGGGTCAAAAACAACCCTAAAACTTGCCAATCTGACCGCCAACCGCCCGTATGACAAATGCTGCCGCAAGACCGATCAGAACTCCCGCGATCGTTCCGGAGACCAGTAAAAACGGAGCATATATCAGGATATTTTGATTCTTTATCACCAGATATGCAACGATAAGCTGACCGACATTATGTCCGACACCTCCAAGAATACTCGTTCCCGTTGTTGAAAAGAATCCGAGTTTAACGGAGATCCACATAAACAGCATACTGACTGCTGCTCCGGCAAGACTGTATATCATAACGGTAAAATTGCCAAATAATAAAGACGACAGGAAGATACGGAGCGCGGATACCAAAACCGCATCCGCAAGTCCAAGCTTGCACAGCACTACAATAGTTACAATATTGGCAAGTCCGATCTTGATTCCCGGTACCGCGATATCGATTCGGATAAAGGATTCGATATATGAAAACACCATTGCAACCGCAATAAACATTCCAAGCTGTGCTATCATTCCTGCGCTGTTGTGCGTCTTTTTCTGTCTCTTTCTATTTGTAGATTTTTTTTGGGAAGTTTTTTGTTTCTGGCCCATCTTTTCTTTCTATTATCCCTTTCCTGCTATACTATGAACGGATCTTATCGATTATCATATTCTGATTCCTGTCCAACATCACCTTCCACCTGAATCACCAGCTTATGCGGCAGGCAGACAATATTCTCTCCGGTCTTCGATATCTTCCCCATACGAATACATACCTGATCCGGACAGTCTGCATCTGTTACATACGCCATGCCATTCTCTATCACCAGCGTATTCGTTCCTTTTGCGGTCTGAATCTCTTTCGTGGTATCTGTATCCAGATCATATCTGCCGATTTCTTTCTGATCTACATATATAACAACCTGACTGCCTTTTTTCTGACCCAGCCGGATAACTCCATAACCAACAATTCCTAAAAGGATCATCATAAGTGCCAGAATGATATCTCTTTTTTTTATCATTTTACTTTATAGTCTCCATTTGTTATCGTGAACTGTTTTCCTGCCTGCTCTGTCATATGTATATTCTTATCCTCATCAATCAGAATCGCATCTGCGTCAAAGCTTTTTACAAGCTTAAGTGCCTGATCCACAGGAAGCAGAATACACATCGTTGATAAGGCATCACTTAATGCTCCGCTTTCACAGATCACTGTCGCTGATATCGTTCCGGTGTCTGCCGGGTATCCGGTCTTTGGATTTAAGATATGATGATACCGTTTTCCATCCTGAATAAAATACTTCTCATAATCTCCGGATGTTGATATATAGACCGGATGCTTGTCTGACCGGACTTCTATGGTTCCCATCATATCATTTTCAGTTCCTCTCGGATCTCGAATACCGATCCGGAAACCGGAACCATCCGGCTTTGTGCCGTAGCATAAGACGCTGCCGCCGACTGCCACACAAGCGCCTTCCACCTGATTTTCTTCAAGGTTTTCTGCCACCCGGTCACAGGCAATACCTTTTCCCATCGCACCGAAATCAAGGCTTAAGCCTGCTTCATCAAACAGCACATACCATGTTCCATTCTCTGAAAGATCACTTACCTGTGTCAGCTCTTTCCCCTGTTCATCTACGATATGCACTTTCGAATCGTCAACTGCCGAACAGGCTTCTTCTATCTTCTGAGTCTCCGGTACTTGCTTCTTTCCGTCTTCGATACCCCAGCAGGATGCTAACGGTCGGATCGTGAGTGCCAGCAGATCATCCCCCGCTTCGCTTACCTTCCTTTCCTGTAAGACCGCATATGCAAGGTCATAGCTTATCTCATAAGGCTCTCCTGCCTTATATTCATGATTCACACGGTATACCTCTGAGCCTTCTATCCGCCATGAGATCTGTTCACGCTCCAGTCTGCTTACACAGTCAATCACTGCATCCGCATCCTGTCTGCCCTGATCCGAATAGACCGATACCGTAACTGCGGTTCCCATGGCAAATCCGGTCGTCGTATACCCTTCTTTTTTCTGATTATCCTTTCCGGTATAAAAGATAAACGCAATTACCAGCCCGATACACAATATGCCTGATAATAATGCAAGTTTATTCTTCAAAGCATTTATTCCTCCATATATAACAGCCACTACAGGCTTAAACGCACTTTGCAAACTTATTCACAGGAACATCACCCGTGTAAATAAAAAGAGCTGTTGCCGACCACGGTTCCAGCTCTCTTTTTGTCTCTGTCCGCAAAGCTCCTCGCTCCGCAGCTTTTTCTATCCTCTGTAATATTTCAGGATCGCAGCTACATCAAAATATCTGCTTCCAAAATCTTTATAAATGGCATTCTTCGTCATCACATAGACAAATACATCACCCTGACCCTTAATTCCGTCTAAAGCAGATGGCTCGATTGCAACTGCAAAATCATCAAAGTGAAGTGCAAGTGTAAAGCCCTCTGTATAATATGTATTATACAGATTCATCACTGTGAGCTCTGTCTCCGGTGTGATCGTCATATCTGAGATCGTAAGGCTGTTACCTCTTGGAATATTCATATATACCTCAGCTTTCATTTCTTTACCGAAGGAAAGCTTTACGGATACAGGATCTTCCGTCGCACGAATGCTTTTCAGAACCTCTGCTGCTTCGGCCGGTATTGCTCCCGGTGTCTTCGTGCAGTCTACAACTTCACGTCCTGCCATATATTTCTTATCCAGAATGTTGACACATTTTACAATCTTGTTGTCATTTCCCGGATTCGGTAATATGCTGGCAACCTTGTAATAGTCTTCGTTCTCTAAGATCTCCTTGAACAATAAGCTCTTAATATCATAAAACTTTGCCAGCATTACAGGCTTGTAGTCCATGTACTTAATCGCTGACCGTATTTCATTTATATCTCTGATTTCCATTTGTATATTGTCTCCACTTCATTCAAATTTGTTCCGCTCAAATCATACATCCATTTTCTGATCTTTGCAACCCGGTTTTTAATGGAATTCCTGACAGACCAGTTCTCGCAGTCGATATCGGAAAGCTTTCTCGTATTCCTCGTCTTCATCGACGCTGTGATTTACCTCCTCAAAACAGGCTCTGCGGATAGCTTCCTGTGTAAATATCGTAGGGCTTTCGTCGTCTCTGCCCCAGTAGAACACTGCACCATCAATACTTTCATTTCCATAGATCTCCTGCATCCGGCTGATGCAGCTCTCATCTCCCAGGAACACATGACAGATACCGGCTAATGATTTACAGAGAACCTCTGCATTGATCGTATATCCGTCAAAATCCTGCGCCCAATCCGGAATCTGCTCCGGCTTATCTACAAGGATCACCGGAAGGCTTCTACCATCATGCGAAAGAAGATTTTTAAGTTGGCCCGCGGATATCGGAACCGCTTCGGTGTCTTCATCCATAAATACACCCGCATCCAGGAATCCGACCTGATTAAATATATCCCGCATAAACTTCGGTCGATTATACCGACGCTCTCTGGAATAGATATTCTCACAGATATGACGGCAGGTCAGATACAATCCATCGCTTTCTTTTCGGAGTTCTGCAACCACATGCCAGATCATACCGGCTTCTTCATTGCTGATCGTCTGCATATCCATTAGAAAATATTCCTTCTCTGCAACAACCTTTAACTTATACCCCATCACTTCATAAGAAACAGACTCCATTTTTTTTGGCATCTGTCCAAATATCAGGGAGATATGCTGGTACGCCCATTCGTATATGATCTCACTTGCCCGGTCAAATCCGTCATCCCGTATCCGTATCGTCTGGTCAAATACCAGATCCGATACCAGCGGCCGGATCTCCTGCTTGATCTCCTTGTTCAACACCCTGCCGAACTGTTCTCTGTCAAGCTGTGCTGATATGAATTCGTCATTTACCACTTCTTTATTAATGAGGTAGATTACCCTATTCGGCGACAATACCTTCTGATATTTTTTATTCAGCAGAATATTTACAAGCTGCTGCTTGGATACCGCCCAGAACTTCTCTACCACCTCGGGATGTTCATCAAAATATGCACGGACCTCAGGCTTGATCTTATCCTGTGTAATCTTTAACCGGTATTTGCTTCGGATCGCATTTTCCCAGTTTTTCTTGATATACTGGTCTCTGGCCAGATTATCGAAGATCTGCACGATTGACCAGTCGCACAGCTCTAGGTTTGCGATAATACTGTTCATCATGCGGGCATCCTTCTCCTGTCCGTCCCACAGACTGCTTCTGTTATCATCGAAGCCTTCATCCATTTTATACTTATACCGCATCTCATGCTCGATCTCATGCCAACCCTCAAACAGAACCGTTCTGAGCTGAACCTCAAAGGTCCGGTCAAACGGCTGCTCCCACAACTGATCGGATATATTGATCAGATATTTGCTTGGGATCTTAAATACACCATTGCACTTCTGGGCTTCAAACCGGTTCTCTTCCCATGCTGTCTTTGACCAATTATCTACCATAAAGGTGTCTTCGAGCAGTGCTTCACTGATCCTGATATCTTCTGTATAAAATAAATTAATACGGATACCGATCAGATCCTGTATCTTCTTATCATCTTTTCCCGTGCCATATTTTCCTGTATCTAACTTACGCTGTAATGACGTCAGTGTCTTTACTCTCGACATGCTGTGAAAATAGATTCCGGCATTTCTGAGCTTCGTCATCAATGTCTGTTCCAGCTTCGTTCTTACATCATTCAATTCCTGAATATCTTTGTCACTGATCAGTGCAAAAGACTCATTATTACGTTCCATGTAACCACCTGCTTTTCAAATAACTTCACCCGTAAAAAACGCACAAAAATACACTATTATGATACCATTTTATTCCCTTGTCAGTCAATTTTTATGGCATAACCTTTTTCTAAATTTTATGTGAAAATCGGACCCGTTTATTAAAAATCTATTTCATTGGATATTGCTTATTTCCTGACACACCGATATAATGTTATGAGATCTGACAAGATACAAGAAAATAAGTAGGAGGAATCTTATGATTCTCGATTGTCAAAATATAAGTAAAGCATTCGGAACCAACGTAATTCTCGATAATGTATCCTTTCATCTTGAAGATAAGGAGAAAATGGCGATTGTTGGTATCAATGGTGCAGGCAAAACAACATTATTAAAGATCATTATGCAGGAAGAAGAAGCAGACTCCGGGCAGATTGTGTTATCTAAAGACCGTACGATCGGCTACCTCTCCCAGCATCAGGATATTTTCTATGACGATACGGTATACGGCGTGATGGAGGATGCCATGAAGCCCGTGATCGAGCTTCAGGATAAGATCCGCAAACTGGAACAGGATATGACAACACTGACCGGTAATGAACTGAACGCTGCTCTCTCGACCTATAATCGTTATACCCATGAATTTGAATATAAAAACGGATACGCCTATGAAAGCGAGATCACCGGAGTATTAAGGGGACTTGGCTTCTCCAAAGAAGATTTCGATCGTCATACCGATACCTTATCGGGCGGACAGAAAACCCGTCTCTCTCTCGGCAGACTTCTGCTTACAAAACCGGACATCATCATCTTGGACGAGCCGACCAACCATCTGGATATGGATTCGATCAGCTGGCTTGAAACCTTTCTGACAGGCTATCAGGGAAGTGTGATCCTCGTCTCCCACGACCGTTATTTTCTGGATAAGATCGTATCAAAGGTCGTAGAACTCGATCGTGGTCATAGCACCGTATATAACGGAAACTATACCTACTTCTCTCAAAAACGTGCTGAGATCCGGGCAAATATGATGAAAGCCTACTTAAACCAGCAGGCAGATATCAGACATCAGGAAGAAGTTATTACAAAGCTCAAGCAGTTCAACCGTGAAAAATCGATCAAGCGGGCAGAAAGCCGTGAAAAGATGTTAGACCGTGTGGAACGTCTGGACAAGCCAACCGAATTAAACAGCGAGATGCGGCTGACACTGGAACCATCCGTTATCAGCGGTGAAGATGTACTTACGATCGAAGGACTGTCCAAAGCATTTGAACAGTATAATCTGTTCTCCGATCTGAATATGGAGATCAAACGAGGTGAGCATGTCGCCCTGATCGGCGGAAACGGAACCGGTAAGACTACGATCTTAAAGATCATCAACAAGCTTGTTCCAAAGGATGCCGGAACCGTAATCTTAGGCTCCCGTGTCAAGATCGGTTACTACGATCAGGAGCATCAGGTCCTGAATATGAACAATACTGTATTTGACGAGATCAGCAACGCCTACCCTGACCTGACCAATACCAGGATCAGAAATGTTCTTGCCGCCTTTCTGTTTACCGGAGAGGATGTATTCAAGCGGATCGCTGACTTGAGCGGTGGCGAAAAAGGTCGTGTATCCCTTGCTAAAATGATGCTCTCATCTGCAAACTTCCTGATTCTCGATGAGCCGACCAACCATCTGGATATCACATCCAAGGAGATCCTTGAAGAAGCGATACGAAGCTATACGGGAACAGTCCTTTATGTATCTCATGATCGATATTTTATCAATCAGACAGCAACAAGGATCATCGAATTAAAGGACAAGAAGTTGACGAATTATATCGGAAACTATGATTACTACGAAAGTCACAGAGTCCAGCCGGCTTCCACCGGAAAGCAGGCATTTGCACCGGTTTCTGATACTGTCTCTCAAGAAAAGCAGCCGGAATCTCAGGCAAAGCTCTCCTGGAAGGAAAACAAAGCCGAACAGGCAAGACTTCGTAAAAAAGCAAATGATCTGAAAAAACTGGAAGACAAGATCGAACAGCTTGAAAATCATCTGGCTGAAATTGATGAAGAATTTCTGGTTCCTGAAAATGCAACAAATGTTGCACTGTTAAATGATCTGACGAAAGAACGAAACTCCGTAGAAGAAGAGCTGAACACATTGTATGAACAATGGGAAGAATTATCTTCCGAGGAGTAAATGTCCCTCCCCTTTTGTCTGTACTTTATAATTCCAATCTAATAAAAAGCATTAGATACAGACTTCCGATGTTGTCTGTTATACACAACATCAACAAATCTGTCATCTAATGCTTTTTCTAAAATATAACATAAAACTACATATATTCTTTAATCAATAACATTTACAATCTTTCTTGCATATGTATTTGTATTGTTAGAAGCTGGTATGCAATAGACGCTGTTACTGATATACACCTGACTCGTCTTTCCCATGCCGCCATGGATACACCAGTAGGTTCCGTCATTTCCATAATAAGTACCCCAGTCTTTTACACAAGCTTCTGCTTTCTTCTTGGATATTCCTATCTTCACAAGATAATCCTTTACTGCCTGTGCATTTTCAAATTTACCAAGATATAACGATACATGGCTGGCTTCTTTATTCTTACCCTTATAATATATGATCATATCTCCCGGAGTAAGTGCATCATATGAAAATGGTGTTACATTCGAATTCAGTACAACCGAATCAGGTTCTAACCAATTCGTACCATCTGAAAGTGTCAGCTTAGCTGAAATCGTCGCAGTACCGCCCCATTCCGTTCCTGTATACATACGATCCAGAATAATACCACCTGTCACCTCATCTGTATATTTCACAGCCAACTTAAAAATAGGATTATCTCCGCCGGCAAGTGCATATGCCTGATCGGCAAATACATTACATGGGATATTTGTCTTACCGAGATATGTATTGATCACTCGTGCCATCCATTCATCGGTATTCCAATAGAGTGTGCCCTCAAGCCGTCTTGTATATGCTCTTCCATAACGATCAAAATCATAGATATAATTACCGATCTCCTGACTACCGGTCGTTGCGGTTCCGCTTTCACCGATCAGATAGTATACATCTTTACCATTTATCTGTACTGTTACAAGCCCGGTCACAGGTTCATTCAGATATATTCCCTGCTTATAGACAGAACAATCCTGCTCCGCATCATAATATATATACTTGGACACTTTGCCTGCAGCATCTGTATACACTGCTGACCAGTCATCTATCGTATGCCAGCCTTCCCCTGTTAACAGCCTGCCGTCCAAACCGGCATAGTAATAATCTGTTTTGTATGACACGAGCATATTCTTCATTTTCTGCCATCTGTTTGTATCTGTGTTATGACACCACATTGTTTTCTGATAAGCACCGGTCTTATATTTTTCGGTAAAATACTTGTACTGCAGCACTCCATCTTCATTATAATAATGAATCTCGCCTTTCTTTGCAGGAGTCCAGATATTCTTTGCTTTCTTCCATTTGTTATTTATCAGTTGATAAAATCTATATGTATTATCTTTGTAAACACGTTTGTAAAGAACCGTGCCTTTCTTCATATAATAAGAGGTTGTGTCATTCTTATCATACCAACAGGACGTTGTTCCAAGCTTCGACTTCTTAAAGTAATAATATACCCCATTGATCTTATGGATTCCATCTGCCGCATATGACCATTTCTTGTTCTTATAAAGCATATATCTTCCGGCTTTATCTGCCTTTGTATAATCAGCCGCATAGAAGATTCTGGTATTATGACCACTTGCCGCAAAATAGCGATCTATCTTCTTATGCTTCACCCATGTATTTCTTACCGCTTTTCCGTCCGCTCCAAAATAATAGCCGTATTTTCCAACTTTTTTATAATAGTTGGTTCTTGCGCGTCCATCCTGAAAATAATAATACTCTCCGGCTATTTCCTGAAAGCCCTGTTCCAGATTCCCGGCTTTATCAAATCGATACTCTACATCATTGATCGTAAGAAACTTGTTTGTAACACGCTTCTTACCACTTGCCTTGTACTGATAACAAACGAGACCGTTAAAACGATATTTCACCTGCTTCTTTGATACATAGACATATGTCTTGCCAGATTGGTACCAACCGGTCTTTGTCACCTGTTTTCCCTTCTGGAAGAAGTAATAAACACCGTCGATCTCTTTTACGCCCTTTGCCTTTGCCCCATTGATATAATAAGTATCCATGGAAAATCCGGTTGTCAGGATCGAATAATCATCTGCATAATAAAAGCCATTTTCCAGATATTTATTTCCCGTCTTATTCTTCTTGATCTGAAGTACCGTCTTCGTTGTAGATGGCTTAAAGCTTATGGACATATTGGCAAGATAAGAAGAAGTATCATAGGAACCGGTCCACTCACTGTCTCCATCTGCTACAACTGCCCATAATCTGTCACCGTAATCGATCAGCATATAACGGATCTTTGTACTCTCATCGACCGCCACGCCTCTGTAATAATCAGACTTTACAGCATAATCATACCGGAATGATCCATCCTTTGCATTTGAAAATGTATGTGTTTCCTCGTCCTGCGTCAGTTTCGTTTTCTTTGGTGTTGCTGCTTCTGCGGTAAATGACACACCGGATGCCATCAATACAAATATAAGGCAACACAGCAATAGTCTCATTTGTTTTTTCATCTGTTTCATCTCCATATAATCATGTAAAATCTCCGTGTAATCTCCATCTGCCCGAAAAGCAATACGAAAATCACAAAATATAACAATGTCTTTAGCTGTGGAGATATTATTTGTTTTCTTTCTTCTCTGTCCACAGATATGGGGTTATCTGGTAGACATAATAATTCAGCCAATTTGCATATAAAGTATTGGCATGGCAACGCCAGGATTTGATCGGTGTCTTGCTCGGATCGTTGTCCGGATAATAATTTACCGGAATATCGGGATTCAGCCCCTTTGCAAGGTCACGCTTATATTCTTTATCCAGCGTCAGAATATCATATTCCGGATGTCCTGTTACGAAAATATTCTTTCCTTCATCGCCAATGATCAGATAAGGTCCTGCCTCATCGGACTCCGCTACGATCTCCAGATGCGGATTTTTTACGATCTCATCTTTATCGACACCTGTATATCTGGAATGCGGTACATAGAAGATATCATCAAACCCACGAACAAGCGGTGTCTTTCTGTGGAAGGTATGATGCATATAGATTCCTGATAATTTCTTATCCAGCTCATGCTTCTGCACCCCGTACCGATAGTACAGACCTGCCTGCGCGCCCCAGCAGATATGGATCGTGGATGTTACGTTTTTCTCTGACCAGTCCATGATCTCTTTTAATTCATCCCAATATTCCACATCTTCAAATTCCATCTTCTCGATTGGTGCTCCCGTGATGATGAATCCATCCCATTTTCTGTCTTTGATGCTGGAAAAATCAGTGTAGAACCGTTCCAAATGTCCCTTCGGCGCATGCTTTGATTCGTATGTCATCGTACGGATCAGGGAAATATTCACCTGGAGCGGTGTATTTGACAGGCTTCTCATAAGCTGTAATTCTGCATCCTGCTTCAAAGGCATCAGATTTAATATCAATATATCAAGCGGACGGATATCCTGACGGATGGCTCTGTCTGAACCCATCACGAAGATATTCTCATCCTCCAGTATTTTCTTTACGGGTAAATCATCGTCTACTCTAATTGGCATTTTCTATCAAGTCCTTTCTGTTTCAACTGCCATTTATCTGTTTCTATATTCTCAGGAAAACTGTTCCAGAAACTGTGTCTCTGAAATAATCGGTATTCCCAGACTCTGTGCTTTTTTATTCTTTGAAGACGTAGAGGTCACATCGTTATTGACCAGATATCCGGTCTTTGATGATACGGAACCTGCTACCTTTCCACCCCGGTCTTCGATATACTGCTTCATCTCATCCCGGTTTGCAAACTGCTCCAGACTTCCGGTTATTACAAAGGTAATACCTGCAAGTGTCTGCGGTACAGTCTCGGTCTCTGCTTCAAACTCTAATTCATGAAGTAACTTATCTATAATAGCACAATTCGACGGATTTTTAAAATATCTTACAATTTCCTCCGCGATCACTGTTCCGATTCCATCAATCTCTGTATATGCTTCTACATCCGCATGCATGATCTGATCCAGGTTATTTTTAAAATGTTTGCAGATCAGCTTCGCTGTTGCATCTCCGACACCCGGAATTCCAAGGCCATAGACAAAGCGATTCATCGTTGTATGTCTGGATGTATCAACAGCCTGGATCAGCTTCGCATAAGACTTCTCTCCAAAGCCTTCCAACTCAACGATCTCTTCTTCATGACGATTCATGTGATAGAGATCATCCAAATGATCCAGATATCCCTGTTCGATAAATTTATCAATCGTGGCTTCTGAGAGGCCGTCAATATTCATTGCATTTCTGGATACAAAATGCGCAAATGATTTTAACTTCTTTGCAGGGCAGAATTCATTGGTACAATAAAGGGTCTCTACCTGATCTACACCCTCTCCCTCCGTCACGATCTTTGTCAGGCCACCACAGGCAGGACAGGATTCCGGGATCGGTACATTTCCACTTCTGGTATGATTTTCGGCAATCTGCGGAATGATCATATTTGCCTTATAGACCGAGATCTCATCTCCAATCCCAAGCTGCAACGACCGAAGGATACTGACATTATGGATACTTGCACGGCCGACTGTTGTTCCTTCAAGGGACACCGGATCAAATACCGCAACCGGATTGATAAGTCCCGTTCTGGAAGGGCTCCACTCCACATACTGCAGATGGGTCACTGCCTGTTCATCCGCCCATTTGAATGCCATACTGTCCCTTGGGAACTTCGCTGTTCTACCGAGACTCTTTCCATATGCAAGATCTTCTAACACCAGTACCAGACCATCCGATGGAAAATCGTTCTTCTCGATCTGTTCTGCAAACTGGGCAACACGCTCCGGAAGCTTATCAGCATCGATCAGATAATGCTCTACGACATCAAAGCCTTGCTGCTCCAGCCAGTCTAATTCATAGGAAAAGGAATTCTTAAAGTCCACATCTTCTCCATCCACCAGATTAAAGGCAAAGAAATGCACGTTTCTCTCTTTTGTGATTCGGTTATTCAGCTGTCTGACAGAGCCGCTGCATAAGTTTCTCGGGTTTTTATATTTTGCATCTGCATCTGCGATCTGCTCATTTATCTTCTCAAAATCTGAATACTTGATAACTGCCTCTCCACGGATCGTCAACTTACCCTTATATGGAATCTCTTTCGGAATATTTGCAAATACTCTTGCGTTGTTCGTTATAACCTCGCCCTCTAAACCATTTCCTCTGGTTACTGCTTTTACAAGCGTACCATTCTCATAGGTAAGGACAACGGTAAGACCATCTAACTTCCATGAGATCACACCCTGATGTGTGCCAAGCCATGCTGCCAGTGCTTCCACACTCTTGGTCTTATCCAGAGAAAGCATTGGATGCTCATGAACCTCTTTCGGAAGCTCGCTTACAATCTCATATCCGACATGAACCGTCGGACTGTTCGACATTACGATTCCTGTCTCTTTCTCAAGTTCTACCAGTTCATCATACAAGGCATCATATTCCAGATTGCTCATGATCTCGGTATCTTCCTGATAATATTTCTTTGATGCCTCATTCAGTTTTTCAACTAATTCTTTGATCCTGTCTCTCTTTTCCAACTGACATACCTCTTGTTTCCAACAACATTCTGTTCATTTTTATTATCCGGCTGTGCTTCTTCCCGCTTTGTTTTTACTTCTTCTTTTCGTTCCACTAAACGTCTGAGTTCTGTTTCTTCTTCCTTTGTCAAATGGCGGTACTCACCCGGTCTCAGATTCCCCAGACGAATATTGATCACTCGAAGCCGTTTCAGATTTACGACCTTGTATCCAAAGTATTCGCACATTCGACGGATCTGGCGATTCAGCCCCTGTGTAATTATGATCTTAAAGGAATAATTATCGATCTTATACAGACGACATTTTTTTGTCACCGTATCAAGAATCGGAACACCTGCCGCCATCTGTGTTAAAAATTCATCCGTGATCGGCTTATTCACGCGGACACGGTATTCCTTCTCATGATTATTGACTGACTTCTGGATACTGTTTGACAGATCTCCATCGTTTGTCAGAAGCAGCAATCCCTGTGAATCCTTATCTAATCTTCCTACATACTGCAATCGGATCGGATACTTTATATGATCGAAGATGTTATCCGGATCATCATGACTTGCCGTACAGGTCAGTCCCAATGGTTTATTGTATGCAAGAATAACTGTCTCTTCACGCTTTCTTACAGGCTTTCCATCAACCATTACCCTGTCATTTGCCTCTATCTTCTGTCCCATCTCCGCAGGCTTCCCATTTATTGTGATCCTGCCCTTTAATATATATTCATCTGCAGCACGTCTGGAACAAATACCAGCTTCGCTCAGATATTTATTGATTCGAATACCTTCTGCCATATCATGACCCTTCCTGTTCTGTCTCTCTGTTACAGCTTTCTCGCCGCTCTTTTTTATCTGTTTTCTTTATAACCATATCTTTTTAATCATACCATTCTGGCCATTAAAAGTAAACAATTACAACTTTTCAATTTCGGGGCTTGTTTTTTCTCTTTTCCCGACGTATAATAAAGCAAACGCAAAGGTGTGTTTCTACGGAAACGCACCTTTTTTTGTATTTAAATTTAGAAGCTTAAGTTATAACATTTTATAAAGGACGTGAATATATGGATAATATCGATAAGAAAATATTACATTTATTACAGCACAATGCCAGAACCCCTTTAAAGTATCTGGCAAATAAAGTATTTCTCTCCTCTCCTGCGGTATCCGCAAGAATCGACCGGCTGGAAAAGGCAGGTGTGATCACCGGATACCATGCAGGCATCAATCCGGAAGCTCTGGGGTATCACATTACCGCATTTATACACATGGCACTCGATCCGAAACAGAAACCGACTTTTTATCCTTTTATCGATGCTTGTCCGAATGTGCTGGAATGTAATTGCGTGACCGGTGCTTACTCCATGTTGATAAAGGTCTGCTTCCCAAGTACGATGGAGCTGGATTCTTTTATCGGACAGCTACAGCGATTCGGAAATACAGAAACACAGATCGTATTCTCCACTCCGGTACAGACCCGTGGAATCGACATCGGTATTGTATCTCCTGAAAATGAAGAAAATGCCATTTAAGCAGATAACGGCACTTCCACCTATAACTTCTATATAAATAACAACGCAGAAAAGTTCCGTACCGGAATCCTGTCATACCATAAGGATTCTTTTACGGAACTTTTACATTACTTCATATCTACCAAATTACACCGAACCCGTTTCTCTTATTTATAAAACCGGATAACACCTTCCATTTACTGTGCATCTTCCGGTGTAGCTGCAGTATTCTCTGTTGTAGCCGGCTTGCTGATCAGATCATAAAATGCCCGGAATGTCTTATCGGTATCCAACAGATATTCTGTATTTTCCTTTACATGAACATAGATATCCTGAATATCCTTTGATGCCTTAAAGCTATTCAGATAAGAAAGCTGCGCATTTGACAGTTCCCCATTATCAATCTTATAGGAACCATCCTTATCCTTTATAATATAGAAGGTCACAATATCAAGCGGTTTTGATTCTACATCTGCAATATCCATATAGGACAATTCGACCACTACATACTCGCCTTCCGCATAGCCATCTGCAAGATAGCAGGTCGTATCTTCAAAGCCTTTCAGATATTTGGCAGAACTTTCCAGCACTGACATATCATCAAATTCTGTCGGATCTGTAACTAACGACTGAAGTGTTGCCTGATCACAGGCTACTTTTGCTGTAAGATACTTACTCACCAGATCATTGATCTCTGAAACATCGCTTTTCTTATATGATGCATTTTCCGGAATCGCAAGCTCGACAGTATTATCTGCGCCCGGCTCAGCCTTTGGTTCTCTGATAAAAAATGCATATACATAACCGACACACAATAATGCAAATACTATCCATCCGATTACGACTTTCATTCCTGCCCGGATCACGATTTCTCCGTTTTGGGTTTTTATATATGTATCACCAAGAAAACTGCTTTTTTTATTTCTCAATTTTCCTATGCTCCTTTTCATATTTTATATCGACAAAATTCTACCATTCCAAAACTGATTTTGCAAGGACATACCAAAACTATTAAGAAATACAAGAAACTATTTGATTATTTCAGGGAAATATTGTATTATATATAAGTCATGCACCAGTAGCTCAGTGGATAGAGCAACGGCCTCCGGAGCCGTGTGCGGTGGTTCGATTCCACTCTGGTGCATATTTTTTATGGTTAAACGGACGAAAACGTCTGCCCTGAAAACTATGTTCTATCGCAAAACACTTGCGTTCTATTCTCACGTAACGGTACTAAACTCCTCACCTGTGGTGACTCGTTAAGGACCGACGTTCGAACAGGTTTGCTTATAGAACATAGTTTTCAGGGCAGACGTTTTCTGTCTTTGGCAGCACAACAACAAAAAAATTATTGCCTGTTTCAAAAATAAAATACCTTATTTCTTTATGAAATGATTACTTATATTATCATGTACAAAGATGTTCATGCAGTTTTCGTTGTGAGGCTTTGCACTAGCTGCCAGCATCAAGCCCATGTCTGAGTCCGAAGGACGAGTCTGGGCGACTGCTGGCTAATGAGCGTGCAAACCGAACAGAAAACGAAATGTATCTTTTACATGATAATATAAGAATCCATTTCATTAGAAATAAGATACCTTCCTACATTGTAACAAAGATAAACTTCACAACGAATAACGCAGCGATGATCGTTACAACGATATCTTTCTTCTTGTAGTTACCTGTGAATAAGGTGATCAAAACATATGAGATTGATCCTACACCGATACCATTTGAGATAGAGTAAGTTAATGGGATCATAAGGAAGGTAAGGAACGCAGGAACTGCTGAACGCATATCATCCATATCGATCTTAGCGAAATTCTTAGCCATTAATACACCTACAAAGATCAGTGCCGGAGCTGTTGCACATGTTGGAATCACACCTGCGATCGGGCTTAAGAACAGACATACTGCGAAGCAGGCTGCCGTAACTAAACTTGCAAGACCTGTTCTTCCACCTGCTGCGATACCGGATGCTGACTCAACGAAGGTTGTACATGTCGATGTACCAAGAATAGCACCTGCTGCTGTACCGATAGAGTCGCACATCATACTCTTATCTAAGTTGATCGGGTCACCATTCTCATCTAACATATTTGCCTGTGATGCGGTTCCGTATAAGGTTCCGATCGTATCAAACATATCTACCAGACAGAATGCTACGATCAGCATGATACCTGAGAATACGCCACCAACATATGGGCTTTCAAATGCATTTCTCCATGCATCCGCCTTGAAGCATCCAAGGAAACCGATCTCGCCAAAGTCTTTGAAAGACTGACCGATGCTGGATACATCAAAAGATGGTGTCTCCAGATTAAATACATAATAAAGAACTGTGGAAACAATGATACCGATTACGATATTTCCCTTTACATTTAACTTTGCAAGAACTGCGATCAGGATAATACCGATGATAGTTACAACCGGTGGAATAACTGCTTTCCATGCAGCTTCCGGTGTCTCTGCGCCTGAAATTGCTCCATGGAAATCAAAGATCTGTACCAGTGTATACTTATTCGCCTGTACAAGACCTGAACCCTTTAAACCAACCAATGCGATGAACAAACCGATACCGGCCGGTATTGATTTCTTCAGGCATTCCGGCATGGCTGTCGCAATGTACTTACGAAGTCCGGTTACAGACAGGATCAGGAATACGATACCTGATAACAGGATGATAACAAGACCTGACTGATAACCTTCAATCACGCTGCAGCCTGCAAAGAATGCACCGGATACAAATGAGGTACAGAAGAATGAATTCAGTCCCATACCACATGCCTGTGCATACGGCATTCTGGCAAGGAATGCCATAAGAAGTGTACCGATAACAGCCACAAGAACGGATGCGATAAATACTGCATTCCAAACCTTGCCTACTTCTGCTGCGCTTGCGCCTTCTGCAACAAGCCATCCAGCCTTACCATCTGCTGCTACCTGATTTGGGTTTACCAGGACAATGTATGCCATGGCAAAAAATGTTGTGAGTCCGGCCATAATCTCTGTACGAACATTAGAACCGCGCTCTGAAATGTGGAAAAATTTATCCATATTTCCCTTCCTTTCTTTTGTTTATTCTTATTAAAAGCATTGGTTGTCTACCTGCCCCTCATTACAGATATCCGCCATGCTTTATAATCAAAACTCTGTGTGCCGTTACAGCACTGTTTCTTTCAGAAAACGTACCTGCTGTCAAAACACTTTTTATGAATGTACCTCACAGCACCGTTTTCTCTAAGAAATCGGCTACACTGTCATCCAGATAATCACCGATCACAAGATCTGCCGCTTCCTTGCAACGCTCTGTCGCATTTAAAACCGCAACTCCAAGTCCGGCTTCTGCTAACATCTCACTGTCATTATCTCCATCGCCGAAAGCAATTGTTTCTTCCATTGATATTCCAAGGAATCGTAAAACTTCCTTTAACCCATTATGTTTGCCGGAATGACGATCAGATATCTCGATCAGCCGCGGCGCTCCGGATGTTACATAAACAGTATGGATATTTTGCGTTAATTCATGCATAATACGGTATTTTTTCTCTGTCGGTCCTACAATTGAGATCGAATCCAACTCCGTATTATGCTGTAAAATAAACTGCCTTATATCAGGCACCGGCGTTCTGGTGCTTCTTACATAAGCACTGATATCCTCTGACTCTCCAAAATTCATTGGATTCTCATAATATATCTCAGATGTATATCCTCTACCGTCTATAAAACATTCAAAGAATACATCTTTATCCGTAACCAGATCAAATATCTGCTCCGGTACTTCCGGTCGTAATTTTAAATTATATACTGAATGATCATCTGATAAATCATAGATTGCTGCCCCATTGGATGTGATCGCATACCGGATACCCCGAATCTCCCGGATGCATTCTGGAATGGAATAAACAGATCTTCCACTTGCCGGAATAAAAATAACGTGGCTATCTGCCAGTTTTTCAAGAACTTCCTTTGTTCTATGGGAAATCCCATCCCGTCTTAAAATCGTTCTGTCCAAATCTGAAACCACGCATCTGTACTTCATCTGCTTTTCCTCTATTTTCGAATTTACTTTTATATGTTACCATATTTCGTAAGGGAAATAAAGATATTATAAACTTTTTTACATAAATACATAAAAAGGCACTATTTTCATTACATTTTTACCCGGTTATATAAAAACTGTGATAAAATAAATATACATCAGAAAGGAGACCACTATGTTGCATGAAATATCCGATGAACGCTACTGCTTTATTGAAGATACCATTTGTGATGCATTTTTATTGGTATTAAAAGAAAAAGAAATAGATAAAATAACCGTGACAGACATCATAAAAAGAGCCGGAATTGTTCGCAGTACATTCTATAACCACTACGAAAATATTCCAGCTCTTATAACTGCTGTTGAAGATAAAACTATCCAGGATATTTTCACCCTCATGGAAGACTTTCATCCTGAAAATAATCAGGATATATGCAAATCTTTCTTTCTGACAATTTGTAACTATACCAAAACGAATCCATTTCTGGCAAATATTCTCCGGAGTCCGAGAGGTGATGAATTCTTTGAAAAGGCTTTAACTATGTTCCACCGCTATGTAACAGATACCATCCGGAAAACAACGCCTTCCATGCACTCCAAAGAAGAGGTCTCCTATATGATCGCATGCAGTATTGGCAGTACCTTGGGTGTTCTCCATAAATGGACAAGAGAAAATTTTGAGAGTTCCGAAGAAATCATTGCCGGGATACTGACACAGTCATTTCTCACAGGTATACTTCCTTATCTGTCTTAAGGTGCTTCATCAATCAGAACTTCCTGCCTTTTTATCTTCTTAGTTGCACTCTTGATAAATGGATATTTACGAATAACCAACCCCGTAATCCGACGATAGGTCGGCTGCGTATTATTATAACTGTCGATAAATGCCTGAAGCTCTGATCTGATTGCTTCCTCGTTCATCCGTTTTGCCGAGACAGCATCCTGATCGGGATAGATTCTTGCAATAAGACCATTGTTCTCTCCTGTCACAATCACCTCTCCCACCAGTTTTCCAAGAGCCAGCTTATTTTCTATTTCCTCCGGTGATATATTTTCTCCGTTTGAAAGAATGATCAGATTCTTTATCCTTCCATTGATAAATAAGAATCCGTCTTTATCCAGATATCCTTTATCTCCCGTATGCAGCCATCCACCTCTTAAGGCTTCAGCAGTCTCTTCCGGCATCTGATAATAACCCTTCATAACGCTGCTGCCCCGTACCAGAATCTCGCCATCCTCAAAAGAAATTTCAACATTGGAAAGCGGTCGTCCTATAGAACCGGTCTTATGATCTTCCGGTACATTGCTGCTGATAACAGGCGAACATTCCGACATTCCATATCCCTCATAAATATTTACACCATATTCTGCAAATTTCTCAATATAAAACGGATCCAGATGTGCTCCACCTGTAAATATTGTTTTCAGCTTTCCCCCAAATGCCTTGGCTGCAACTATTTTCTTTGGGATCAAAGGGTTCATTGCCGAAAGACGTTTGTAGATTGTTTCTACCATCAAAGGTACCATCAGCATAATATCAGGATGAAAGACGCCCATATTTTTTACCATATGCAACAGAGAATCATTGATACATACCGTTGCTCCAAAGGAAAAACCCTTGAGCCAATCCATAACAAGGCAAAATGCATGATGAATCGGTAAAACGCTTAATACTATGGTTCCGGGCTCTGCAGTATAATTAACGGATTTTACATTTTCTGCCAGATTTCTCTGTGTCAGCATAACACCTTTACTTTTTCCTGTAGTTCC
Organism: Clostridium sp. L2-50; assembly: GCF_000154245.1. Classification (NCBI taxonomy): domain Bacteria; kingdom Bacillati; phylum Bacillota; class Clostridia; order Eubacteriales; family Clostridiaceae; genus Clostridium; species Clostridium sp. L2-50. The sequence continues at coordinate 33,514 of NZ_DS480328.1, forward strand.
GGAGGTAAAAATAATCGTAGCAATATCTTCCGGATCCGGTGCTGCAAAATCATCTGTACCGTTTATACCTGACATCATTAATTCCGCTACAGATGCAACTTTTTTCTGATTTGTTTCGATGTTTTCTTCCTGTAATATCCAGATTTTTTTCAGTTTTGGACATTCCTCCAGTATCCGTTCCGACAAGGTCTGAATTTTAGGACTTAAAAAGAGTGCTTCTGCATCTGAACGATTCAGAAGATCTATCAGATCCTCTGCCGGAAGTCCTGCGTCAAGAGGAACGGCTACTGCCTGACCTGTTATAATTCCCAGATAAGCTTCTATCCATTCCACAGAACTACTACCGATCAATGCTATATGCTTTCCCTGAAAGCTTTCCTCACACAATCCTTTTCTGACAGACTTGGCATTCTCCATCAGCTCCCGGTAGCTTCTATCACGGATCTCCTTTTTCTTCAACCATTTTACTGCCTTTATTTCTGAAAACTTTTTTTCGCTTTCTTCCAAAATATCACGAATCAACATATCTTATTATACCTCCGCACATACTTACTGCGATCATATACTTATATTCTCTGATTATACAGTTTCCTGCTGTAATCGCTCTAACAGATCAAGTGCTTCTACAATTGTGAATACATGCAGTGCGTCATCTTCCTCCAGTTCAATGTCAAATGTGTCTTCGATTTCTCCCAAGAAAGACATAAAATCAAGCGAACTAAAGCCCAGATCTTCTCTGAACTTCATATCGTTTGTCATCTCCTCCGGCTTAACATCACAATACTGTGCTATGATTTTCTTAAATTGCATTTCCTGTGTCATAATAATTTCTCCTTTATATGTTTTATTTTATACCTGTTCCATGATTTCTCCGATACTCATATCAGGTTCCGCGATTCCTTTAAACAATATCCGCATCATATAATAATATAACAATTCCATATCATGTTCTGCCAAATGTGCGGTCTGGTAATGATATGAAAAATTCATACCTCCATTATCTGTATGAGATACTGTCAGATACATTTTCTTTGTAGCTGCACCATTTGCAAACCATTTTGCATGCTGTGGAATTTGTACCAGATGAGGATTATCCAATTTTACCGGCATCGGCTGATAAGTAAGGTAACAGCTTTCATAGGCTGTATTCTTCGGTGTATGATATCGTTTCTGCATTTCCTCTCTGATCAACGCCGGATCATAGTTACTGTGCATATAGATCCGATTCTGCATATTCTGAATCTCATATGCTGCCGACAGGAAATCAGTATCTGCCGAAATCACAGTTCTACATGGAAACATAATAGTCCGACTACCACCAGAGGTCCATTCATCATGGGTAGACCGTCTTGAAATGAAGTTTTCTATCGTAATATCTTCCTGTCCATGATTCATCTTTGACAGATATGTACGAATACCAAGTAACAACAGATTTGTCATTGAAAGCTGATGGTTCATACAAAAATCTATCAGGTTTTTCGTTGGCTCCGGCTCCAGTTGATAATCCTTTACTGCCACAAACAACTGATCTAATTCTATATCGGCAGCCCTGAGTGTTTTATTCCTATGTAACTTTCTTGATGCTTCCAGTACATCTAAACCCTGGATATCAGAATAAAGGGGTTCCCCCCATGCATCCAGCTGATCATCCCAAAACTTTTTATCTTTGGCAAAACGTTTTTCATTATTTGCACGATTCAGATCTTTAACCAGCACTTCCTCAAAATCAGCTAACTTCTGCGGATATGGTGTATTGAATTTATAATGCGTATATAACTGCATCAGATCATTGATCATCACAACCAGTCCACAGGAATCAATCAATCTATGATCCATATGGATGAAGAAACCATTATATCCATCCGGCAGTTTTACCATCACTATATCGCAAAGCGGAATATCATCTCCGTCAAATGTCTCATATGCCCACTGCTGCATTAGATTGTCTGCTTCTTCCATATGCATTCCTGATAAGTCTTTTAAAGGAATATCACGGGTTTCTTTTTCAGTAAGATATTGTTTCACATCACCATTTTTATCACGTTTCGTAAAACGAATACGCATACATCCATATCTCTCATATTCCAACTGAATACATTTTTTTAAAAGTCCGAAATCCAGTTCTGCTTTTAAAGATGCCACCACACTGACACCGGACACCTGCTGTGTTTTATATTTTTTTATCCAGTCATCATGCATTTTTTGTGCTGCTGTTAAGGGATACTGTTTCATCATCATGGATAACCTCCTGTATTCTTTATTCTTTTGTGAACTTATCACATTTCATTTTTGAATTCCACCCCTTGTACAACTTAACAAACACTTTACATGAAATTGACCGAAACTTTAAAAGTAATCTATAGATCAGAATTATCCTGATATAAAAATCCCCCTTAAACAGATTCGGCATTTACCTTATCTGCTTAAGAGGGATCCTGTTACTTCCGGTGATTCTATTTTAATTATCATATTTTTCAAAAAAATCAAGCAGCTTTTGTCGATAAAGCTCCGGAGCTGCATATGGCGCGCAAAGATGCCGTGCTTCCGGTATAATGACCAGTTCTTTGGGAGCACCGCATAATGCATAATTATATAAAGAATTCTCCGGAACTACATAGGTATCTGCTTCCCCATGAAAAAACAAAACCGGACGTTTATTTTTCTTCATTGCTTCTATCGTGTCAGCATCACTCATACGAAATCGGCCAAACATCCTGCAAAACAGATCTACACGGAACAAAAGCAGCTCTACCCAGCCCAAATGGAACCAGTTAGCTGCGATATCCTGAAGCTGACGCTTCATCGAGCAAAATCCACAATCTGCAATCAAGCCTTTCACTTCTTCCGGCAGTTTATGTCCTGAAGCCATAAGCACCGCCGCAGCCCCCATGGATTCTCCATAAAGATAGATTGGGAGCTTCTCTCTGTTTCTTGCAGCAATATAATAACTCCATTGCTGTACATCCCATTGCTCTTTTGCACCAAATGTAATATATTCACCCTCGCTCAAACCGCAGCATCTCTGATCAATAAACAATAAATTACACGCATTCTCATGAAGGAAACGTGCTGTATATGCAAAATCGCCAAAGCCACTACCTTTATATCCATGACTTAACACAACAAAACGTTTCGCTTCTTTTGTCGGAAGATAATAAGCATGCAGATACAGTCCATCTCTGCTTCTGATAAAGCAATCCTTCATCTGCTGCTCAGCACACCACAGTTTTCCTTCTTCATATTCCTTTTCGTATTTGTCTCTTGGATGATTTTTCTTTATATGAGACAGTTGAAACCATTTCTTTTTCTTCTGTCGTTTTTTTCCTTTGCAACGAACAAGCATATCAAAGAAAGACCAGCCCAAAGCAACAAACAGACCAAATGCACCGGCTACAATTTCCAGTAATCTTAATATTTTCTGCTTATTCCCTGTATCATTCATAATCGTTATCTTCTCCGCTTCTTTTTTGCGTATTTGTAAAACAGCCCTTGAAAACATAATGTTTTCAAGGGCTTGAAATTCTTTATTATAATTCAACAAATAAAATTATACATTCATCTGCTTAGCAACTTCTGCTGCGAAGTCTTCGTTCTTCTTCTCCATACCTTCACCAACTTCAAAGCGAACGAACTTAGCGATCTTAAGAGCAGGATTTACAGACTTCAGGTATGCTGCAACTGTCTGCTTGCCATCTTCAGCCTTAACATATCCCTGATCAAGAAGACAGATTTCCTTCATCTGCTTAGAGATACGTCCTTCAACAAGTCCTGAGAAGATCTTGTTGCCTGAGATCTCTTCCTTATCAGCACAAGCGATCTCTGCTAACTGAGCCTTAGCTTCCTTTGAAAGGAAGTTAGGTAAGAAGTTCATGTTTGACTTCTTCTCTTCGTAGATAGCTACATCTTCTGCGCTCCATACACCGGCTACAGCCTTCTCGATCAACTTGGAAAGAACCGGCTTTGGAAGTGAGAATGGATCATTTAATGCACTGTCAATTGTGATCTCTTTCATCTTAGCAAGCTCATCTGCTGAGATCTCGTCTCTTGAGATATACTGTGGGTTCATAGCTGCGATCTGCATTGCGATGTTTGTAAGTGCTTCCTTAGCTGCATCATCTGAAGCACCGTTACCGGCTACAAGAACACCGATTCTTCCGCCACCATGGATATAAGAAGCAACAACATCTGCTGTAACCTTCTCAAATCTTCTGATGGAGATCTTCTCACCGATCTTGAGGATCTTATCATCAAGATCAGCCTTCATATCAAGGATTGAAACAACGTCTTCGCCATCTCCGGCCTTTTCTGTATCTACTGTAAGTGCCTTATCTGCAACTGCCTGTACAAACTCCTGGAAAATTGCATTCTTTGCAACGAAGTCTGTCTCTGAGTTAACTTCAACAACTACTGCTGTATTACCATCAATTGCAACCTTAGCGATACCTTCTGCTGCAATTCTTGCTGCTTTCTTCTCAGCCTTAGCTGCACCACTCTTTTTGAGTACTTCCACAGCGGCATCCATATCACCGTTTGTCTCTGTAAGTGCTTTCTTACAATCCATCATACCAGCACCTGTGAGTTCTCTTAACTCTTTTACCATGCTTGCTGTAATAGCCATCGTAATAACCTCCAAAATTCTAGTATTTATATTCTAAAATATTACTCTTCTACTGCTGCTTCCTCATCTGCAACTTCTTCAGCATCTGTTGCATCAGCACCCTGCTGAGCTTCGATAACTGCATCTGCCATCTTTGAAACGATAAGCTTTACAGCTCTGATAGCATCATCGTTACCAGGAATAACATAATCTAATTCTTCCGGATCACAGTTCGTATCAGCAATACCTACAAGCTTGATTCCAAGTGAATGAGCTTCCTGGATACAGATTCTTTCCTTCTTAGGATCTACAACGAAGATCATGTCAGGAATTTCCTTCATTTCCTTGATACCGCCAAGGTTCTTCTGAAGCTTCTCCATCTCCTTCTTGATCTGGATTACTTCCTTCTTAGGAAGAACATCAAATGTTCCGTCAGCTTCCATAGCTTCGTACTTCTTAAGAGTAGCGATTCTTGTCTGGATTGTGCTGAAGTTTGTAAGCATACCGCCTAACCATCTCTCGTTTACATAGTACATACCGCAACGCTCTGCTTCACTCTTGATTGAGTCCTGAGCCTGCTTCTTTGTACCAACGAAAAGAATCTTTCCACCATTTGCTACGCAGTCACCGATTGCATTGTAAGCATCGTCAACCATTCCTACTGACTTCTGAAGGTCGATGATGTAGATACCATTACGCTCTGTGTAGATGTATGGCTTCATCTTAGGGTTCCATCTTCTTGTCTGGTGTCCGAAATGTACACCTGCTTCTAATAACTGTTTCATTGAAATAACGCTCATTTTTTCTACCTCCATGGTTATATTCTTCTGCTGATCTCTCTTTCACCGAGTCACCCGAGCTATAGGCACCACTTCAGGAATCAACCAGCATGTATATTATTTTTATGAGCCTGCTATATACAAGCCCACACACAAAACGATAATAACACAAAAAGAAAGTGCATGCAAGCACTTTCTTTTTATAATCTCATGTCACTTAACAGTTCCATGTCTTTTTCGCATTATGCTGGTATGTGCGAGCACATTCCAGCGCAATGCTCATTATCTCATATTTTGTTTTAATTCATGCTATAACTATCGTCCATCTCTCATAATAGTGATCATCTCATCGTAGGTTTCATCACCCTTGAATGTGAAAGTTCCACACATCAGTTTCATGGAATTACCGGAGCTTACAAGATAATCATAAAAATCCTGTACACTGTCTACCATTCCGATATCATATAATGCCTGAGAGATTGCCTCTGCATACATACCCGGCCTGATCGTGATCGAACCACCCTTTTTCTTTTCTTCTGTAGTTGTCTCTGTCGTAGCCTCCGTAGTTGCTTCTGTCGTAGCCTCTGTTGTAGCTTCTGTCGTTGCCTTGGTTGTACTTTCGGTTGTGGCTTCCGTGGTTGCCTTGGTTGTATTTTCCGTTGTGGTTTCCTTTGTCGCCTCTGTTGTAGCTTCTGTCGTCACTTCCGTCGTTGCCTTAGCTGCATCCTCTTTTGTCGTTTCCGTTGCAGTCTCTGTCGTTTTCGCTGATTCAGTAGCCTCTTCCGATGCAACAACTCCTACCGCATCTTCTTTTGACGGATCATTCTTCTTTGTATCTGCAAAGCTTCCGGACTTGATACCAACCATCATGACAAGCGCACCGATGATAAGTCCAAAGCCTAATCCTCTGAAAAAATATTTTTTCTTCATACTGCCGTTTCTCCTATCGTATAAAACAATTTCATTTACTGCTTCTGATTCTCAATATTTTTAATGATCACCTTGGTTTCACCAACACCGATTCCAAGCTGATTTGCAATCTCCATGATCCCAAATCCCTGCTTGTAAAGCTCTGCCACCTCTTCATCGATATTCTTCTCATCATCCCAGATCTCTTCCGGCGCAGGAGCTTCTTTCTTTGCCTCCTGTACACGATTCTGATTTCTGTTTGTTCTGCTCTTCTTGCGGTTCTTCTTTCTTGAGCGGTTGCCTCCTGCAGGCTGTTCTGGCTTCTGTACAGGCTCGGTTCCGGTTGCTTCTACGACTGTCGTTTCTTCTGCGGTCTCGGTTGTCTCTGACTCAACAGCAGATTCTTCTGCTTTCTTAAAAGCAACAACATTGGATTTCTCCTCTGCCACTTCTTCCTCGGCTTTCTCAGCAACAGCTTCTTCTGCAACAGCTTCCTCTACTTCTTCCTTTGGTTCCTCCGCATCATCTTCTGCCGCGTTCTCTTCAACATCCTGTTCCGGTACAGTCTCGGTTATATCACCATTTGCAACCGCATCTCCGGAAATAACTGTCTCCGTCTCGCTTGCCTCTAATGCTCCAAGAGAATTCTCATCCGGCTCTTCTTCGATATCTTCCGGCTTCTCATTTTTCTCAGGATGTTCTGTTTCCGTTTTTTCTTCAGAAATCGTTTTCTCTATCTGTTTCTCTTTTTCTCTTGCAATCTCTTCTTCGGTTTCTTTTACTTCCATTTCAAGGAGTTCTTCATAAGTGACCGTTTCAGGCTTCTCTTCTGCATCAGGATTGTATTCTTCATAGGCTTCCGCAAGGCTCTGATTGATATAATCGATCATTTCTTTCTTTGCCTTTTCAGACAACTTGGATGCCCATTTTTCAAGCTGTTCCTTCAGTTCCTTTTCTGTCTTCTTGCGGACATCTTCGCTGTATTCGTCTAATGATGTCTTGCTCTGCTCAAGAAGGGAATCACATAATTCCGTAATCTTTCGTTTTAACTCTTCTGAGCTTTCATTATATATCTCATCTTCCTCTTTAAAATCATGACTATCCAGAATAAAAAAGCTTACACCTACAACTGCTACGCCAACTAATAATGTTATGATTGGTAATATCATTTCTTTACTCTCCTTTGCAAAATTTTATACGGCTTTTAATTCGTCAAATACAACATCATTCAGAACCTTAATGTAAGTTCCCTTCATGCCCGAGGATCTTGCTTCAATAACACCCGCACTCTCAAACTTTCGAAGTGCATTTACGATTACGGAACGGGTAATTCCGACCCGGTCTGCGACCTTACTTGCAACAAGAATTCCTTCTTTTCCATCCAGTTCCGAAAAAATGTGCTTGATCGCCTGTAATTCTGAAAATGATAAAGTACTGATTGCCGAACGCACGATTGCGATCTTACGATCTTCTTCTGCATTTTCTTCATTTAAAGCCCGCATCATCTCAAGTCCTACAACCGTTGTTCCGTATTCCCCGAGAATAATATCATCAATATCATACTGTGCATCCAGCTTATACAGAAATAACGTTCCAAGCCGTTCTCCTGCTATATCGATTGGAAGTAGAAGTCCCTGATATTTCTCTATGTTATCACTGTCAAATCCGAGCGTAGTCAGATTTACATTTTCCTTTGTTGACAATACAAGGAGAAGTCTCTCATTCAGCATACTGTCGATCAGCAGACCAACCTTATCCTCGATCAGCTCATGGATCTCAGGTATATCTTCACGGTTCTTAATTCCCAGAACCTTACCTTTTTTACTGATAACCAGTACATTTGATTTTAAAATATCACTTAAAACATCACAAATATCATTAAAAACAACCTTATGCGAGTTGTTATTGTGCAATAATTTGTTAATTTTTCGTGTTTTATCTAATAATTGAACACTCATTTCTGTTCCTCCGTATGTAAAATACAAAAAAGTTGTTTTTGCATAAAAAATCTACACTATTTGACATTCTATCACAATGGTCATGAGATAACAATAGCCTTTCCTGTCAAACGAGAGATTTAATATTTAAAAACAACTTTTTTTATATGGCAGGCCGGACAACTTCATCCGATCACTTATGCCTATTTTCCCTTTTCGGTATTATCTCTGGAATATCCACAGTTTTCTGCTGAACAAAGTAACTTATTACCCTTTTCAACCATATAACTGCCACATACCGGACATTTTTCCCTTGATGGTTTCGCCCATGACATAAAATCACATTCAGGAGCATTGATACATCCATAGTATCTTCTGCCCTTTCTGGTCTTCTTTATTACTATGTCACCACCACATTTCGGACAAGGAACTCCTGTCTTTTCAAAGAACGGCTTCGTAAATTTACAGTCAGGAAAGCCCGGACATGCAAGGAATTTACCGTGTGGACCATACTTAACGACCATATTGCGTCCGCACTCGTCACATACCTCATCCGTTACTTCATCCTCAATCTTAATGGACTGCAACTCACTCTCGGCTTTCTTAACCGCCGCATCGAGATCTGGATAGAAGTTTCTTACTACAACTTTCCATTCGATAGCACCCTCACCGATCTTATCGAGAAGAGACTCCAGATTCGCTGTAAAATTCACGTCGATAATAACCGGAAATGCCTGTTCCATAATCTGATTAACGGCTTCTCCCAGTTCTGTTACATATAATTTCTTATTCTCTTTTGTGATATAACGACGATTCAATATCGTTGAGATCGTCGGTGCATAAGTACTTGGTCTTCCAATGCCAAGCTCCTCTAAGGTTCTTACCAGAAGTGCTTCTGTATATCTTGCCGGCGGCTGTGTAAAATGCTGCTTCTCGTCAAAATCTTCTAATTTTAACAGATCTCCTTCATTCAGATCCTTAATGCCGGCAATATGCTCACTCTTCTCATTGTCCACATTATAAACCGTTGTAAATCCTGCAAATGCAATCTTTGATACTGAGGTCTGGAACCGATAGCCTGCTACTTCTGCCTTTACGGTCTTAATGCTGTATACTGCCTCTGCCATCTGGCTTGCAAGGAAGCGGTTATAGATCAGCTGATACAGACGGAACTGTTCTCTGCTTAACTGATCCTTGATAGCTGCCGGTGACAGTGTGATATCCGTCGGACGGATTGCTTCATGCGCATCCTGGATCTTCTTACCCGGTTTGTCTGCCCGAGGTATTCCCGCTGTATAATCTTCTCCAAAATTCTTTATGATATAATCTTTGGCTGCTGCTGCCGCTTCATCTGATATTCTGGTAGAATCCGTTCTCAGATAAGAGATCAGACCGATGGAACCTCTGCCCTTGATCTCCACACCTTCATATAACTGTTGTGCGATACGCATCGTTTTGGATGTTGCAAAGTTCAACTTGGAGGAAGCTTCCTGCTGCAACGTACTGGTTGTAAATGGAAGTGGCGCTTTCTTATGACGCTCACTGTCCTTGATCGATGCGATCTTAAAAGACTGCTTTCCGATCGTTTCTATGATATGATCCAGTTCCGCTCTGGAAGATATTTCTTCCTTATCGCTCCCATTTCCCATGTATTTGAATTCAATGCTTTTCTTGGCCTTTTCCGGTGCCAGCATAGCAGAAAGTGTCCAGTATTCCTTTGGAATAAATTCATTGATCTCTTTTTCTCTGTCACAGATCAGCTTTAATGCTACAGACTGTACACGTCCGGCACTTAAACCTCTCTTAATCTTTGCCCAGAGAAGCGGACTGATCTTATAACCAACCAGTCTGTCCAATACACGTCTCGCTTGCTGTGCATCCACAAGTGCCATATCGATATCGCGTGCCTGCTTAATTGAATTCTTTACTGCATTTTTCGTAATTTCATTGAAGGTAATCCGCTTGTACTTCTTATCATCCAGTTTCAGTGCTTTTGATAAATGATAGGAGATTGCTTCTCCCTCACGATCGGGGTCAGTTGCGAGGTACACTTTGTCAGCTTTCTTTACTTCTTTTCGAAGCTGTGCAAGTATATCTCCTTTTCCTCTGATTGTTATATATTTCGGTTCAAAATCATTATCAACATCAATGCCCATCTGGCTTTTAGGCAGATCACGCACATGACCATTCGACGCAATCACTTCATAATTACTGCCCAAAAACTTTTTAATCGTCTTGGCTTTCGCCGGAGACTCTACAATAACAAGATATTTAGCCATGTACTCTTTCCTTTCCTGTTCGTTTAAACGACACAAACTATACACCATTTTTTCCTGCCATGCAAGTGAATATTTTATTACCTTCTTTATCAAAATGCATCAAGCTTCCTGTTCTATGAAAAAACAGCAGTAAAATAATAACGCATCGGCTGCCTGATATATCCCTTTTTCTCCATGTCAAACAGAGTGCTCAGAACAAGTGCCGGAGGCTGATCAACCCGCGAACAGATGTCTTCTATATATACAACATCCCTACCCAAACAGGCAAAGATCTCCTGCTCCGGTAAATCAAGCTGTTCCCTGCATACCATGTCTTTCTTTTGTGCAATTTCTTCTTTTTTACAGAGTCCCAGTTCGTCTATTATATCCGCTGCATCTGTTACAAGCATTGCCCCCTGCCGAATCAGTTGATTACAGCCTTCACTGTTCCTGTCTCCGATCCGTCCGGGAACCGCATATACTTCCCGTCCCTGTTCAAGTGCCTGATCTGCCGTTATCAGTGAACCGCTTTTTTTCTGCGCTTCCACAACCAGAACCCCTTTTGCCAAGCCACTGATGATCCTGTTTCTAAGTGGGAACCGCCATTTTGCCGGTTCCACATCCAGCCCATATTCCGACAAGATCACACCGCTTCTTTCAATGCATTCATACAAATCATAATTCTCTCTCGGATAACAGATATTGATCCCGCATCCAAGTACCGCAATGGTAAATCCATTTTCTATTTCTACCGCCGCCCGCTGTGCCGTTCCATCAATACCGGCAGCCAACCCGCTGATGATATTGGTCTGATATGACGCAAGCTTAGAAACAAATGACCTCGCGATCTCCTTTCCATATGCGGAAGCCTTTCTGGCTCCTACAACAGCAATACCCGGACGATTTAATGCAAGCTCTTCCACCCTGCCTCTGGCATATAACAGCCTTGGGCAATCCGGAATGTTAAGTAATTCTTCCGGAAAATAAGGGTGTCCGGGATATATATATGTAATATTTCTCTCTTTTAGTCTGTTTTTATATGCTATTATCTTCTTCTCATCCCGAAGTTCCAAAATCTTGCTTCCCTGTATCTCTGTCAAAGCTCCCTGAATCTCCCGGTCAGGTGCTTCCCACAGCTCCTGCAGCCCGCCAAAATACGCAAGGATCTTTCCCATGGTCATATTCGTTATATCAGGGAACATCCCAAGCCATAAATGGAGTAAGTCAAGATCCATATCCGAAAGCCCCCTTTCCGTAAGATCTGTTTCTTCCCGTCTCACCATCCTCAAGAAGATTCTGATATCGGAAAAACAAGGCCTCTTTCAGATGTATCTCCCTGATCTCGGGACTTCCATCAAGATCCGCGATAGTTCTCGCTATCTTAAGCACTCTGTTATATCCTCTCGCCGACAGATCTGTCTCCTCAAATACATCACGGATCATCGCCTCTTCCGTCGATCCCAACTTGATATACTTCTGTGTGCGTCTGCCGTCTAACTGTGAATTAAAATGAAAGCTCTCTGATCTATAGCGTTCCCTTTGTATCTTCTGTGCAGCCAGCACACGCTTTCGAATTTGTGCTGATGTCTCTGCTTTTTTCGTTCCGAGAAGGTCTTCGTAAGCAACTTTTTGTACGTTTACATTGATATCGATTCGATCTAATAACGGTCTGCTGATCTTTGCATTATATTGCCGGATCTGTCTGTACGAACAGGTGCATTTATTCAGATCCGGATACATACCACAGGGACATGGATTTCTGGCTGCTACCAGCATAAAGCCCGCAGGATATACATATTTGCCATGAATCCTTGCAATCGTAACCTCCCGATCCTCTAACGGCTGCCGCATAACCTCGAGAGCATTCCGGTTAAATTCCGGCAATTCATCCAAGAACAACACCCCATTATGACTGAGACTGATCTCACCCGGTTTTGGGATCGTTCCACCCCCGGCAAGAGCAATGGCCGATACCGTATGATGCGGAGAACGAAATGGGCGTCCGGTAATGATCGACTGATTCTTTTTCAAAAGACCTGCCACACTGTAAATCTTTGTTATCTCGATACTTTCCTCAAACGAAAGTCTGGGAAGAATGGTCGGCAGACATTTGGCGATCATGGATTTCCCTGAACCGGCAGGGCCTGTCATCAGTATATTATGCATACCGGCAGCCGCAATCTCCATTCCTCGTTTTAATATCTCCTGCCCTTTAATATCCGCAAAATCTCCTGTCTCATCATTTTCTTCCTGATCAAGCAGGGCTTCAACATCCACATACGCCGGTTCGATCGCAATCCTGTCATTCAGATATGCTTCCGCTTCACATAGAGTATGAATCGGTATAACCTCCATATTGCGGATCAATGCTGCTTCTTCAGCATTATCGGCAGGAACCAGACAGCGTGTGATACCTTGTTTTACTGCATGATGAACAACCGGGAGTATTCCTGACACAGCATTTACTCTGCCGTCAAGCCCCAGTTCGCCTAAGATTAAAATATTTTCTGTTCTTTCAGACGGAATAATCCCCATAGATACCATAATTCCTATGGCAATAGGAAGATCATAGGCAGTTCCTTCCTTACGGATATCTGCCGGTGATAGATTGATCGTAATCCTTTTAGGAGGTATCTGAAAGCCGGAATTCTTAAGGGCTGTTCTCACTCGTTCTCCGGCCTCTTTTACGCACGCAGACAAAAAGCCTACCATATTAAACATTGGTAAACCATCATTAATGTCTGTTTCTACCTGGATCAGAAGTCCTTCTACGCCAAGGACTCCACCACTTGTTACTTTACTGTACATCTGCATCTGCTCCTTTCGACATCCCTGCCGTCTCTCCACGGGAGCAAGTCAGACCTGAATATAAAAAGCTGCCTGACGGCAGCTTTTTATACGCCTGCATTTATACTACTTGTATCTACTCAAAAAGTCAAATGCATTTTATTCTTTTTACTTTATTCCTTTAACTGAAGTATACAACCTCTTCTTCCGGCGGACCGGTCAGCACAACCTTCTCTGCATAGAGAACCGGACCATCTCCCTCAAAATCAGGATAGTATTCTTTCTTGATCGTTGCTGTTACATCTACCCACTGTCTGTCAACCAGATTCTTAGAGCCATCGTAATAGCATTTGAAGCCTACAAATGTAATATCCTCTACACAGCAAGTCATAGCAAAACGTCCCGGTACAAATGCATTCTTACCATACTGTTTCGGCTTGAATACCATGCCACGGAAGTGGATCTTCTTACCAACATAACGATCCGGCTGATCGGAGGCATCCACATACCAGATACCGAAATCCTCATCGTTCAGCTCGATCACGTCAGCCTTTACATCATATGGCAGATCTTCTTCGTCATTCACATCCGGTGCGATCGAACCATCCTTCATCTCAAAGATGATCTGTGCCCGTCTGTTGACTGCCTTGATCCCTCTGCGCCATTCTGCACGTTTGGAATTCTCATCACAACGGTTAAATACTACCATATCCGCACTGTTAACCTGATCCATCATAGTTGCTTTCATATTCTGCTGATATACATCATATGTCTCAGCATTTACAAAGGATAATACCTGGACAACGGTCCATCCCTTCGGCACACGGATATCAAAGATCTTATCCAGCTTCCACATACCATTGTATTCGATCATAACCTGCTCCGGCTGATATTTGTCCTGCAGATCTAACAGGTGCTCTGTGTTCAACTGATCTTCTTCTATGAATTCCAGAAAAATATTTTTCTTTTTCAGGTCTTTCTCATCGTATTCTTCTTCACCGTCTTCGCATACAAGAAGCAGGGTCTTGGCGCCTCCGGTGAATTCCCGGTCTAATAATGTCTCCTTCACAAATGTAGTTTTACCACTATCAAGGAAGCCCATAAATACATAAACCGGAATCTCTGTTTCCTGTTGTCTTGCCATCATTTTCTCCTATACCTCAAACAGCTCTGCAAGCTTGTCTTCTGCCAGTTTGCTTCCGATCACACATAACTTACCTGTGATATCCGGATTTCCCTTACGGATCTCATACTCACCCGGTACAAGATCAAAGTATAACCAGTCTGTACCATCACTTGGAACGATACCCTTTGCACGAAGGATAATACCATATTCCTCTGTGTTAGCAAGCTCGTCCAGAGTCTCTCTTAATTTATCTTCATTAAACTTATGCGGAGTCTCCTTGCCCCAGCTCGTAAACACTTCATCCGCATGGTGGTGATGGTGATGATCGTGGTCATGACAGCCACAACCGCATTCATCATCATGGTCGTGATGATGTTCATGCTCGTGATCATGACAGCCACAGCCGCATTCATCGTCATGGTCGTGATGATGATGTTCGTGATCGTGGTCATGATCGTCACAGCCACATTCATCGTCATGGTCGTGATGATGATGTTCATGATCATGGTCATGACAGCCACAACCACATTCGTCATCATGGGCGTGATGATGGTGATGATGCTCATGCTCATCTTCATCCTCAAATAAAGCATCCTTAACAGATTTATGATTCTGCATAGCTTCTTTGATCTTGGAACCATCAATATCATCCCATGGAGTTGTGATGATCGTAGCTTCTGCATTGTGCTCGCGAATCATGGCAACTGCCTTCTCGATCTTATCCTGAGAAGCTGTCTGTGTCCTGCTCAATACGATCGTATTTGCACTCTCGATCTGATTATTGAAGAATTCACCAAAGTTCTTCATGTATATCTTACACTTCGATACATCTGCAACTGTTGTATAGCTGTCAAGCTGTACTTCTACTTCTTCTGCGACATCTTTCACAGCCTTGATGACATCTGAAAGCTTACCGACACCTGATGGCTCGATGATGATTCTGTCCGGTGCATATTCTGTAATAACCTTCTTTAAAGCTGTACCAAAATCCCCGACTAAAGAGCAGCAGATACAACCGGAATTCATCTCAGTGATCTGTACTCCTGCATCCTTTAAAAATCCGCCATCGATACCGATCTCACCAAATTCATTCTCAATCAACACAAGCTTCTCGCCCTTAAAGCCTTCTTCGATCAGCTTTTTGATCAGAGTTGTTTTTCCGGCACCTAAGAAACCGGAAATAATATCAATCTTTGTCATTTCTAAATCACTCCTAATCTATTAAATGTACGGATAATTGTGTGATATTTTACTATATTCGCGTTCAATAGACATTACCAATCAGAGGACGCTTATATGCGCCATCTACACCACAAGGGTGCACTTTCGTACTAATTTCGTGCAAGCACTCACTAAGTACGAAATGTGACGACCGGCGACCTCAAATGCCTCTGTATTGGTAAGTCATTAAACACGAATAAGATAAAATATCACACAATTATCTAGTTTTCATATCACAACCGATTATTATACTCGATTATCTGTTTTTTTGCAAGAATCGAGGTTGACATCCAGTTTATTGTATGGAATAACGATATCATTTTCATCAAATGCTTTTTTGATATTCCATCTGGCTGCCCAGACGGAATCCCAGTACCGGTCGATCTTCGCATAGAATCGAACACATATCATAATGCTGCTGTCGGCAAATTCATCAATGAAGAAATCCACAGCTTCGTCCGCCAGATATCCCGGAACTGTCTTTACCGCATCCAGTACCACACGCTTTACCTTGTCCAGATCTTCATCGTAACCGACTCCTATCTTGATCTCTGCCCGCCTCTTATCATGTAAAGTGACATTCACAAGTGATGTATTCGATATACTTCCATTTGGTATGACTACGGAACGATTATCGATCGTCTTAAGCTTTGTATAGAATATATCGATCGATACAACCTCACCTTCACATTTGGTATTATTCTCGATGATATAGTCGCCTACATGAAATGGTTTCAATATCAGGATCAACACACCACCGGCAAGATTGGACAGGCTGCCCTGCAGCGCAAGACCGATCGTCACACCCGCCGTTCCAAGCAATGTAACAAATGAAGTAACCTGAAAACCGACAATGGATGCCGCTGTTATCAATATTATAAAGTTCATCAGAATACGGATGGCAGACAGTAAAAATCCGGCAACGCTGACATCCATATTGGAACGCTCAAAGGTTCTCTTTATCAGCTTGATGATCCATTTCACAACCCGAAATCCGATCACCATAAAAATGACTGCCACTACCAGACTACCAACCTTTGACATGCACCAGTCAAGCAGATCTGTCATATACTGTCTGAGCAATCCCGCTTTTTGTTCTGCATCCTGTACGATCTCCGATGCCGCTTCTGATGCTGACTCAGTCGTATCTGCCAGATTCTCTGTCAATGCTATACCTATCACTTAATCATTTCACCTTCTTCAATACTGTGATTGAAAGTGCCGGAAGAACGATCTCGATATCACCATCCTTCGTCACCTTCTGCTGTTTGTTGTTATTTCCCTCTCCACCATACTTTGCAGCATCACTGGAGAATATCTCTTTATAAGTTCCCGGAGCTCCTGTCTGTAATACATAGTTCTTCTGATCTGAGGTTCCAAAGTTAGCAACTACATAACAGGCAGAACCCCTGCTGTCTGTTCTTGTGAAGCATACAGTATGCGGCTCCTGTTCTCCCGCAAATACAAACGGAAGCTTGTCCGCTTCATAAAATGCCGGCTCTGTAAGATATAAGGCATTCAGATCCTTTACATACTTCTGAAGATATTTATTTGCTTCAAACTCCAGAACACTCCAGTCAATAACATGATAGCCATCAAAGCCGCCAAACATTCCAAGCTCCTGTCCCATAAACATCAGTTTTTTACCTGGGAGGAACATATTCAAGCCATAAAATGTACGAAGATCCGCATATTTGTCTTCATAGCCGCCCGGCATCTTCTCTATGAAGCTGCCCTGACCATATGCCACCTGATCATGTGATAATGCATTCACTTCTTCATCTTCTGAAATAAACCCGGTCACAGCAGATACATAGTCTACAAAATTCTCTCTGCGATCCGGTGCAGTCTTCATATACTCCGTAAGCTTTGCAACCCCTGTGGTATTCCATGTAAGATCTACCATAACATCTGCGTATCTGTCTCCTGTCACCTTACGGAAGGAACGGATCAACTCTTTATTATCCAGACGGATACCATCCAGATGATACATCTCCAACCAATAAGTCATGCAATCAATATCCATAACCGATACCATATCAAGGATCACACCGATGCCTTTTGCATGAAGATAATCAACCATTTCCATAAAATCCACAGGCGTTCCAAATCTGGATGTCGGCGCATAGATACCCGTTGTATCATATCCCCATGTATCATCCTCCGCGTATTCCATGATCGGCATAAGCTCGACATAATTATATTTCATACTCTTTGCATAGGCCGCAATCTCTTTTGCAAATGTCCGGTAAGAAATCCGTTCTCCATCTTTACCTGTCTTAAATGTCTGCATATGGACCTCATAAATATTCACAGGTTCCATGCTGATATCCTTCTTCTTTCGGTCAGCCATATACGCGGCATCCGTCCAGTCATAGGTTAACTCTGTAAATAAGGACGCATTACCCGGAACCGGTTCAAATGCCGTTGCATATGGATCTGAGAAAATGTCTGTTGCACCATTTTCATATAATACTTCAAATTTGTATCTGGTCCGGTCAATATCATAAGGAATAAAGAGCTCAAATAAATCCGTGTAGTCAATCTTCCGCATCGGATTCACTCTGCCGTCCCAGTTATTGAAATCACCAACCACACTGGCTCTGACGCAGCCCGGAACCTGAATACAGAACGCCACGCCCTCTGTGCCATCAAAGTTCATCTTTCTTGCACCAAATAACTCTTTGATACGGAAGCCTGATTCGATGTCATCCTCTCCGTTTACCACCTGCATTACTTTTTCAAGATCCGCAGAATAAGAAAAGCTGTATGCATCCTTTATCAGGATCGCTTCATCTGCTTCTTCTCCGTCTGCATCCCATACCTTCCGAACAATCTTCAACTGATATGCAAACGGCTTTTTATTCTCAAGCTTTACAGTAAAAAATCCATCGGCGTATTCCACGTGCATCGGATATTCTGTCTGATCCTTTTCATCCACTACATAAACCTCTGCCGCATCCGGCAGAAATGCATTTACATATACATCAGCCAGGCAGGCATGCATCCCCAGTATATGATGTGGATCCCCATGTCTCGCCCCCGTAATCGCCATAACCTCATCCTGATTCAGAACGAAAATCTCTGTGTTCTTTGTCATAACCCATTCTCCTCTTGTGTACTCTGTTTATACTATCTTGTGGATAAAGATTCCGCTTCGAAGCTTTGGTTCAAACCATGTTGACTTCGGTGGCATCAGTTTGCCTGCATCTGCGATATCGAATAACTCCGTGATCGATGTCGGATACATGGAAAATGCTACCTTCTTTCCGCCGTCTACCAATCGTTCCAGCTCGGACAGTCCGCGAATACCACCGACAAACTGAATCCGTTTGTCCGTTCTCGGATCGCCGATTCCAAGCATCGGTGCCAGAACATTTTCCTGAAGCACAGATACATCCAGACAACCGACGACATCCTCCGGAACCACGCCGTCCTTCACCGTTAATTTATACCAGCTGCCATCCATATACATACCAAAGCTGCCCTTCTTCTCCGGTGATACAGCTTTGCTGCAGGCTTCTATTTCAAATTTATCTTCAAGCTTCTTTAAAAATTCTTCATCCGTCATGCCGTTCAGATCATTTACAACACGATTATACGGAAGGATCATCAACTGATCATGCGGGAACAGAACCGACAGGAAATAATTGAATTCTTCCTCTCCGGTATAATCCGGATGCTTCTCTCTCATATGCAGTCCTGCTTTTACAGCGGAAGCAGAACGATGATGTCCGTCTGCTATGTAGATCTCATTGATACCGGCAAACGCATCCTGAATTGTCCGGATATCATTTGCATCATTAATGATCCATACATTATGTGTAATACCATCAGGGGAAGTAAAGCCATACAGCTTCTCTCCTGACTTTACCCGGTCAATGATCTGATTTACGATATCAATCGAACGATAGGCAAGGAAGATCGGTCCGGTCTGCGCACCGCAGGCTTCTACATGGCGGATACGATCCTGTTCTTTGTCTTCTCTGGTGTTCTCATGTTTCTTGATCACGTTATTCATATAGTCATCGATCGATGCACAGGCAACTAAACCTGTCTGATGACGTCCGTCCATAATCAATTCATATATGTAGTAAACCGGCTTTTCTTCTTCGATATAAGTGCCATCCTCCATCATCTCATGCAGAAGATCCCCAGCCTTCTTATATACTTCCGGTGCATAGGTATCTACACTGTCATCAAATGATGTCTCTGCGCGATCTACCTTTAAGAATGACATCGGCTCCCGACGCACTTCCTCGCAGGCTTCTTTTCTGTTATATACATCATATGGCAATGCTGCCACTCTGTCGCAGATATCCGGTCTTGGTCTGAATGCTTTAAAGCTTCTGATAACCGCCATGTCCTGTTCCTCCTGATTTCTGTTTATCTGTCTTCAATATGAATTTTATACAAATGTAATCAATCTGAAGATCTCGTAATCAACTGCTCTTCTATATAAATATTGCAACAGAAAACATCGCTGATTCCTGTTGCAATACTCAAAATCCCTATCAACCTCTGATTGCCTTAACAACCTTTTCTATAGATGCTTTAAACTCTTCATCGGAAGAATTCTCAAATATAAAGAGTTCTTTGATATTTGTCGGTGGATTGAAGTTCTGGCTGTTGATATACTCATCCCAGTGCTCCAACTTCCATGTATCTCTGTCTGATGCACGCTTGATCATTCTTTCGTGACAGACATCTTTTCTGGTATTTACCCAGATTACAAAGAGCTCTGCACCTTTTTCTGCAAGCTTTGCGCGGAGATTGTCAAGATATTCATCATCTCTGATCTCATCCGTGAATGGTGCATTTATAAGAACTGTATCATTGTATTCCAGTGCTTCAAATGCAAGATCCAGTACACAATAATATTCGTAGTCGCGGATATTCTTCTGGAAGAAATCGGATGAACGGTTATATTCCTCACCAGCTACTACAAAGATCTGCTTTGAAAGAACAATTAATGTGTCCTTATCAAGATATACACAATTAGGCAGTGCCTTTGCCACCTGTTTGGAAATAAATGTCTTTCCACAGGCTGGTGGTGATGTAACTAAAATTAATTTCTTCATGTGTGTGCCTCCATTTTCTCATTATCTCAATCCTGTTTGATTTTAGCACAATTGTATGATGGTAGCAAGAATTATATTGCTATTCTTGTCTTTTCTGCTAAAATAAATTGTAACAATACATATAATCAAGGAAATAATTATGATTAAAGCTTCAGATAAAAAAAATGTTATTGCAGTTGTTCTTACAAACATTTCTACAATTTTAGTTAATGTATTAACCTGCCTTTTTCTTCCAAAAATAATGAATATAGATGATTATTCCCTTTATCGTACATTTTTACTGTATTCATCTTATTCTGGGCTGTTATCTTTTGGATTAATTCATGGAATTTACATCAAATATGGTAGTCTGAATTTTGATGCCTTACCTGAGGAACATTTCCGATATTACAATCGTTTACTCATTATAATTACAATTTTATCCTATATATTTTTGTCTGCCATTTTATTTATATCAAAAAGTCACTTATCATATAAACAATATATTACATTTGTATTTATAGCATTCAATATTCCTATAATCAATATTAGATGCTATTTTTCTAGTATAAATCAATTTACAAAAAATTTTACCAAAGATGCGGTATTATTAATATCGCACTATTGTCTGACTCTTTTAATGATAATATCAATGGCTGTTTTCTCTAAAACAACATATATTTATACTTTAATTATATCAACAGCCATTATTATGTTTAGTTCAACTCTTTCGTTATGTCAAAATCGCACCTTAGTATTTGGCAAATACACAATACCTTCAAAAGCAAATATATTTGTTCTTTTAAAAAAAGGAATAGCATTTATGGTATCCGAGCATATCGGACTACTAATACTAAACGTTGATTGTATCTTCGTTAATATTTTTTATTCAAGTACAGATTTTGCAATGTACTCTTTTTCTGCTACACTAATTTCCGGCATATATATGATTGTTTCTATAATATCAAATTTAATTTATCCGTATCTTTCCCGTATCGACTCAAAAAAGTATTTAAAATATTATAATATATCCAGTAATATTCTGTGTATAGTAACTATTCTTCTTTTATCATCTTTTTATATTATGAAAATGTTTATTGAACATTTTCTGCCTTTATATAAAAATTGTATCTCTATACTTTCTATATTATATTGTACAATTATTTTCCGATCATTGCTTTTATTGGTAAGTTGCAACTTCTTTAAAGTATTAAAATGCAGCAGGGCATATACAACAATCAATTCTATTGCACTCATTTTATGTTCCTGCCTTGATTTATTTATATGTTTATCCTCATCCCATATAACCTATATTGCATTTTCCAGTTTATGTACATTTATAATTTGGTATGTAATTTCCGAAACTGTATTATGCTACAAACTGAAAAATTCTATTAAATATACCTGGAAACGTTATTTATTTATCATCCTTTCTATAGTCATCTTCCTATTTTATTTAAAATTTAAACCTATGTTTGCATTTATACTATATGTTTTATCAATAGCCCTCATTATTTTTATTTTATATAGAAAAATGTTAATACAAATATTAAATAAAACGAATACACACATATAGCATTCTCTTTTCAAATATGTTAAATTTATGTTATTCGTTTATCATAGGAGGATTACATGAAAAAGTTTTTTAACTCTAACAAAACAGTATATATCATATTATGTTTAGTTATTCTTGCTGGAATTTGTAGATTTAGTTATGGTTTTTTTGTAGAAAAACAGGGAACGCATTCTGACGAAGAATGGAGTTTTGGACTTGCAAATAGTTATTATGAACCATATATATATTCATCTGATGATGATAATTATGATAAAAACTGTAATGAATGGCTTTCCGGTGAAGTGCTTAAAAATTATTTAACTGTTCAGAAAGGAGAACGTTTTTCATTTGGTTCTGTATATTATAATATGGCTTGTGATATGCACCCACCTCTTTACTTCTTTGCATTACACTTTTTATCATCTTTTTTTGTTGACCAATACATTCCCGCATTAGGCTTTATTATTAATATTGTGTGCTATATTATTATGTCTATATTTCTTTATAGGCTTTTATTAATCATGTCCAAATCCAGATATGTTGGAATATTAGGTGTTATTTTTAACACATTTAATGTCGGAACTTTGTCTATGGTGATATTTATCCGTATGTATACTATGGTTACAATGTTTGCCGTTATTCTCGCTTATTATAACGCCAAATTATACTATGATACCGCTTCCAGAAAAAAAATCTCAACTTATATCAAGTTAGCAATATTTACGTGTCTGGGAGCCTTAACACATCATTTCTTCCTTCCATATGCATTTATGCTTACTGCCATTATGTGTATATGTTGGATGGTTAAAAAGGAATGGCATGTCTTGGCTAAATATGCAGGATTCATGATCCTTGGAGTTGCTCTTTCTATTGCTATCTTCCCCGCTACACTTGATCATATGCTCGGAGTTCAGACATTCAAATTCCGTGATGAGGGAAAATATACTACATCCACTGCTCAAGCTTTTACTAATAATAATGACGCATCAGATCTTGTAGATGATACTGACACATCCTATAAGGCATTTACAACTGATGATATTGAAAATTATGACCAGATTATTTTTAAATACTACTTTTTCACCTGTATATATATGGTTTTTGTAGATATATTTGGATTTTCCATCGTCTCTCCATACAGTAAAGGTATTATGCTCTATTTTCCTGTAGTTTTATTAGTATTAATCATTTTATTCTTTTCTTTTAGTTTTCTATTTAGAAAAGAAACGTTTTTCATAAAACTGAAGAAACGTTTCAAAACCTTTCTGAAAGAAAAAACAATCGTTTCTCTGTTTAAAAAAATTAATTGGTTTGTACTATCAATTATAATTACATTTATATTTATTGTTGTTATCTGCAGTTATCGCGTTGATATATCATTAATGTCCAATTTCACTACACGTTATCTTTTTATTGTTTATCCTATAATAAGCATTTTATTTGTTTACATTACTTTTTCATTATTTAACAAACTATTTCACAACGCAAAAATATACATGACCTTATTTTCAATTGTTATAGCTTTAATTTTATCAATAAATATCATACTTGCTACAAAACAATGTTCTTATTTCTTTCCAACAACTAAAAATATCGACTATATTGAAAATCTGTCAACAAACTCAAATATAATAATTGTTTCTCCAAGTCGTTGGCATATGACAATATACGCACCATTAATATATAAATGTGATAGTTTTATATATATGTCCAATTCATCTTTTTTTAATCAGTCAAATTTATTGTCGTCAATTGATCAGACGAAAAAAACATACTTATTTATTGATACTACACAATTCCTTGATAGTTCTGAAGATGCAAATGACAGTGCTAGTTATTCTGATATGTCTACATACAATTACAATGAAGTTAATACACGTTCAATCATACTTAATAAACGCTTGCATAACTTAAACTTAGGAAACAAAAAACTTCTCTATCTCGATAGTTATCTAAATTATTTGTCTAAAGATAATAATATTAAATACTTAAATCTTATTACCGATGCAGTTGACTTCGGTGCAGAATTTAACGTATATGAAATAACCTTTGAAAAGGAGTAATACATTATGCAAAGATTACCATATAAACTAGCTCAAAACGATTTGGAATTTATTTTATGTGAATTATCCGGCCGATTAAAAAAGAAAAAAATAATCAATTACCTAGCCAGACAAGATAACCCTGACTACATGAAAATAGCTAAATATTTAAACGATAATAAAGTAAATGTATTTCCATATAAATTTACAGAGCAATACAAATCTTCTGATATTTCTATCAAAAAAGATAAGACAAGTAATTTATATTTTACAAATTATCATAATTTTGATATTTATTTAAAACCTGCATTTACAAATAAATACCGTGCTGCACGCTATTTTAAAAATATCCTACTTGAGCAGGACACGCAATCACCACATCGATATACAACAGAAGAATTTCATCCTCAAAAAGATAGTGTAATTCTTGATATTGGTGGTGCTGAAGGTTTTTTCCCTATTGATTATATCGACGCTGTAAAGAAAGTATACATTTTTGAATGCTCTAATGAATGGATTCAGGCACTGGAAAAAACATACAAAAACTACAAAGATAAAGTTGTCATAATTAAAAAATTTGTTTCATCCTATTCTGATGATACACACATTTCCCTTGATGATTTTATAAAAGAAAAACATCTTGAAAATGAAAATTTATTCATTAAAATCGACGCCGAAGGAAGCGAACCAGACATTATCAAAGGCGGATCATTTCTTTTCTCTTCTAAACAATCAATTCAACTTGCACTATGCGTCTATCACTGTGCATGGCATGAAAAATATTTTAGGGAACTATTTCACAACTGGAATATCTGCTCATCGAATGGTTATATGCTATACTATTACGATTTTTACTTCTCAGAACCATATGTCCGTACAGGTGTCCTAAGGATATGGAATTAATATATACAAAAACACTAAGGTTTTAATCTAATAAAGCCTTAGTGTTTTTTATTTATTGTCTTTATTTTAGCTTTTTCTCCTCAACAATATATCTCGGCCTTTTCTTCGTTTCAAGATATATTTTTCCTACATACTCCCCAACTATTCCAATGCACATAATCTGCATACCTCCAAACAGACAAACTAATACAATAATGGTCGTCCATCCTAATACAGTATGTCCAACTAAATGTCCTATTATAACATAAATCAAAAATATTACACTAATAAATGCTGTTATAAATCCAAGGGCTGTAATCATTCTTATAGGTTTTACACTCGTTGATGTTATGCCATCTATTGCAAAAAAGATCATTTTCTTTAAAGGATATTTGCTCTCCCCTGCATATCTCTTACCTCTGTCATATTCCACAACAGAACTTTTAAAGCCAATCAATGGTACAAGTCCACGTAAAAATAAATTTACTTCTTTATATTGCTCCAGTTCCTCTACTGCCCTCTTGCTCATCAATCGATAATCAGCATGATTATAAACTAATTCAACTCCCATCATACGCATCAATTTATAAAAAGCTATCGCCGTCGTCCGTTTAAAAAAAGTATCCGTCTTTCTGGATTTTCTAACTCCATAAACTATCTGAGAACCGTTATAATATTCATCTACAAATTTATCAATAACATCTATATCATCCTGCAAATCTGCATCCATTGATATAATCATGTCCGCATACTCTTTTGCCTCGAACAGACCTGCTAACAATGCATTCTGATGTCCTCTGTTTCTGGATAGCGTTAATCCGGTAACAAATTCGTTTTCGTTATACAATCGCTCAATAATAGTCCATGTATTATCTTTAGAACCATCATTTACATATAAAATGCGGCTTTTTTCCGATATGCGCTCTGTTATAATTAAATTTTTCAATTTTTCTGTTAATCTTTTTGTTGTTTCATCAATAACTGCTTCCTCGTTATAGCAAGGTACAACAATATATAATATATCTCTCATACTTTTCTTATGTTCACTTTCATAGATTTTATATGATAATTTCCAATTATACTTACTCTTATCTTTCTGCTAATCATACGTCCTATACGCCAGCCGGTAGAACACCATGATCACCTTCACAACCCATTTCGGCCAGAACTTCTCGAACATGCTCTGGTCTTCGATCTCGCGGTTATGGTTCTCTATAAAGTCCTTACTGGTGGCGCCATCATGGACGCGGTAATGACCGAGTACCATATCCATATATAAGAACCTTCCCGGCTGGCATGCCAGCTTGTAGAAGGTATCCCAGTCGAGATTAAACCCATATTCCGATGTAAACACAGTATCACCAAGTCGTTTCTTGTTATATGTAACAAGCGGACATACGATTGAATTACCCAGACAGAGAGTTAATTTCTTCCGCCAGATTTTATTCGCCTTTCTACGATTCTTTACAGGAAAACGAAGAAGCCTTCGGATTTTACTGTTTACATCCCGCTTGCTACTGTCCCCATGCTTGATCGGTGTATAATCAGTATAGTATATGCTCCAATCATCATATGTCTTTATACATTTTAAGAAAGCGCGGACATACTCCGGTTCATACACATCATCCTGATGAGCAACAGTTACATAATCTGTCTTTGCATGATTATATGCATAATTCCAGTCTGCCTGTATTCCCTGTCCCGCTTCTTCGTTTACATATACAGGAATATGATATTTCTCACCAATATTTCTGATATGTTCATTAGGCGTTGATGTATAGATTTCGATATTTGATCTTACAGTCTGTGCTACCAATGACCGGATACATTCTTCCAGATATGGTGACTCTTTATAAGCACAGACAACAAATGTGTGATTCGTCGAATGTCGCATTACTATATACTATTTATGGAACACTATATGATCTCTAAGTCACTTAATGATCCATTCCTTTCTTTTAATTCATTTATCATTTTAATGCAAACAGGCATGGAATACAACTAAAACGTCATATTCCATGCCTATTCTATTTCTTTATATGATACATATCTACATCTCTGTTATTCGCTAACAGTTACTTATGCGATATCTTCCATCATATATTTATTTCTTTGTAATATATCCCTGTGCCTTCAACAGCTCTGCGCAAAGAACAGCACCACCTGCTGCACCTCTGACTGTATTATGGGATAAACCAACAAACTTCCAGTCATATACAGTGTCTTCACGAAGACGGCCAACGCTGATTCCCATACCGTGTTCAAAGTCAACATCCATTGATACCTGTGGACGATTGTCTTCTTCCAGATACTGGATAAACTGCTTTGGTGCGCTCGGAAGCTCAAGTTCCTGAGGAACGCCCTTATAGGATACCAGTTTTTCGATCAACTGTTCCTTTGTAGGATTCTTCTTGAACTTAACAAATACAGCTGCTGTGTGTCCGTTTAATACAGGGACACGGATACACTGACATGTGATAACCGGTGTTGTTGCAGGAACGATCACACCATCCTCGATCTTACCCCAGATACGAAGTGGTTCCTTCTCTGACTTTTCTTCTTCTCCACCGATATATGGAATGATATTTCCAACCATTTCCGGCCAGTCCTTAAATGTCTTACCTGCACCTGAAATTGCCTGATATGTGGTAGCAACTACCTCATATGGTTCAAACTCTTTCCATGCTGTAAGAACCGGCGCATAAGACTGGATGGAGCAGTTTGGTTTTACTGCTACAAAGCCTCTGGTTGTTCCAAGTCTCTTCTTCTGGAAATCAATGACCTTCATATGCTCCGGATTGATCTCAGGTACTACCATAGGAACATCCGGTGTCCATCGGTGTGCTGAGTTGTTGGATACTACAGGAGTCTCTGTCTTTGCATATGCTTCTTCGATCGCCTTGATCTCTTCCTTTGACATATCAACTGCACTGAATACGAAATCTACAGTTGCAGCAACCTGTTCTACTTCATTTACATTATGAACGATGAGCTTCTTAACGCCCTCCGGCATCGGAGTATCCATCTTCCATCTGTCGCCGACTGCCTCTTCATATGTCTTTCCGGCACTTCTTGGGCTTGCAGCCACTGTTACAACCTCAAACCATGGATGATTCTCTAATAATGCTATAAATCTCTGTCCTACCATACCGGTAGCACCAAGAATACCGACTTTCAGTTTATCACTCATTTTTACTAATCTCCTAATCTTTTTTCTTAGATCGCACGAACTTTGATAACGCCATCAATTGCAAGTAATGCATTGATATCGTCTTCTGTAGGAACCTTATCAATATCAAGGATTGAATATGCATATTCACCCTTTGCCTGACTGATCATTCCTGATACATTTCCACCCTGCTTTGCAAATACTCCGGTAAACTGTGTCAGCATGTTAGGAATATTCTTATGGCAGATCGTAACTCTGGCAGTGTCACCGCATACACCCATATTTACATTTGGATAGTTTACGGAGTTCTTGATATTACCATTCTCCATAAAGTCCTTGATCTCCTTGCATGCCATGATCGCACAGTTATCTTCAGATTCTTCTGTGGAGGCACCAAGGTGTGGTAATGCGATTACATTTTCTGTACCTGCGATTGCCGGATTTGGGAAATCTGTTACATATTTTGCTACCTTGCCACTTGCAAGTGCTGCCTTGATATCTTCATCATTCACAAGAACATCTCTTGCAAAGTTCAGGATTCTGACACCATCCTTCATCATTGCAAATGCATCTGCATTCAACATTCCCTTTGTTGCAGGAAGTGCAGGAACATGGATTGTGATATAATCACATTCTTTATAGATATCTTCTACATTTGTAATATGTTTGATGTATTTGGATAAGCCCCATGCTGCATCAACTGATACAAACGGATCATAACCATATACTTCCATTCCAAGTCTGACTGCGATATTTGCTACCTTGGCACCGATCGCACCAAGACCGATAACACCGAGCTTCTTGCCGGCAATCTCATTACCTGCATACTGCTTCTTCTGCTTCTCAACTGCTTTTGCAAGGTTCTCATCAGAAGCATTGTCCTTTACCCAGTTGTATCCGCCCATCAGATCACGGGAAGCAAGAAGCAGACCTGCTACAACCAGTTCCTTAACACCATTTGCATTTGCACCAGGTGTGTTGAATACTACAACACCCTTTTCTGCGCATTTATCAAGCGGAATATTATTTACACCTGCACCTGCTCTTGCAACACACAGGAGTTTATCTGAAAGCTCCAGATCATGCATGGATGCGCTTCTTACCAGAACTGCATCTGCGTCTGCATAATTATCCGTTATTTCATATGTATCCGGTAACAGCTCCATGCCACATGCAGCGATCGGATTTAAACAATTCACTTTAACTGCCATTTTAAATTCTCCTTTATTATGAATTCTTCTCTTCGAAATCCTTCATGAATTCTACTAACTTCTCAACACCCTCGATTGGCATTGCATTGTAGATGGATGCTCTCATACCACCAACAGTTCTGTGTCCCTTCAGGTTTACAAAACCGGCTTCTGTTGCAGCCTTTACGAACTTGGCATCTAATTCTTCATCACCTGTAACAAACGGAACATTCATTAAAGAACGATCCTCTTTTACTACAGTTCCCTTGAACATCTTAGAGCTGTCTAAGAAATTATAAAGGATTGCTGCCTTCTTCTCATTGTGCTCTTTCATAGCTGCAAGGCCACCCATCTCTTTTACCCATTTGAATACCTTGCCACAGATATAGATACCGTAGCATGGTGGTGTATTGTAAAGAGAATCAGCATCTGCCTGTGTCTTATACTTTAACATGGTTGGTGTGAATGGCATAACGTCATCACGGATCAGATCTTCACGGATGATAGCAACTACTACACCGGCCGGGCCTACATTCTTCTGTACACCAAAGTAGATCATACCATAGTCAGATACATTGACCGGCTGGGACAGAATGTCAGATGACATATCTGCTACCAGGATCTTGCCCTTTGTATTTGGAAGCTTGTGATATGTAGTTCCATAGATTGTATTGTTATGACAGATATATACATAATCTGCATCCTCATCAATCGGAAGATCAGAACAATCCGGAATATATGAGAATGTCTTATCTGCTGATGAAGCAACAGCATTTACCTTTCCATATTTTTTAGCTTCTTCGTATGCTTTCTTTGCCCACTGACCTGTGATAATGTAATCAGCTACACCATTCTTCATAAGGTTCATAGGAATTGCAGCGAACTGCTGGGAAGCACCACCCTGTAAGAATAATACTTTGTAATTATCAGGGATTTCCATGATATCACGAAGATCCTGTTCTGCCTCTTTGATGATCGTATCGAATGCTTTCGATCGATGACTCATCTCCATAACACTCATGCCTGTTCCTCTGTAGTCAAGCATTTCTTCTGCTGCTTCTCTTAATACAGATTCAGGAAGCATGGATGGACCTGCTGAAAAGTTAAATACTCTTGCCATTTTTTATCTCCTTCTTTTTTAATATTGTTATTTTTAATTATCAAGATCTTTGTCTGTGAAACAGGTGTCGATTGCAGCACCCGGAGCTACCATAGGCCATACCTTATCATCGGAATCGATCATAACATCCAGTACGGTCGGACCATCTGCTGTCAATGCCTTCTTAAACTCTGTTTCAAACTCTTCAATCGATGTGATCTTACTTGCATTTGCCCCAAGTGCTTTTGATACTGCTACAAAATCAACAGAATCATCTAATACTGTATTCGAATACCGCTGTCCGTAGAACAGATTCTGCCACTGTCTTACCATTCCGAGAACGTGGTTATTTAATACCACCTGAATGATCGGTACTTTATAACGAGCCGCTGTTGCGATCTCGTTCATGTTCATACGGAAGCATCCATCTCCTGCGATATTTACTACAGTCTTATCCGGTCTGCCATATTTTGCACCGATAGCTGCACCGACGCCATATCCCATAGTACCAAGTCCTCCTGATGAAAGGAAGGTTCTTGGCTCCTTATAAGTGTAATTCTGTGCCGCCCACATCTGGTGCTGACCTACATCAGTAGTGATTATAGCATTTCCTTCGGTAATTTCATAGATTTTTTTGATAGTTGCCGGTCCATTTAAGTGATCCATGTCGTATGTAACCGGATTTTTCTCTGTTAAATCCTTGATTTCTGCCATCCAGGAACGATTTGACTGAGTTGGAAGTTTACTGTTTAATATCGTCAGAACTTCTTTTGCATCACCCACAATGCTTGCATTTGCCGGAATATTCTTATCAATCTCGGCTGCATCGATATCAATATGGATGATCTTTGCATTTGGTGCGAACTTGGAAGCATTTCCGATTACACGGTCGGAGAAACGTGCTCCTACCACGATCACAAGATCAGATCTGGATACTCCAAGATTCGATACCTTGGTTCCGTGCATTCCGATCATGCCGGTATAACGCTCGCTTGTACCATCATATGCACCCTTTCCCATAAGTGTGTCACATACAGGTGCATCTACCTTCTCGGCAAATTCTTTTAATTCTTCGGAAGCTCCTGAAATGATCACTCCGCCGCCTGCCATGATATATGGTCTTCTGGATACCTTGATCATCTCAATCACTTTATTTACGTCTTCTTCCCGGATCGTATCTGTCTTACGTTCGATCACTGCAGGTTCTTCATATGTATACTCTGTCTCTGCAGCTGTAACATCCTTTGTGATATCAACAAGAACAGGACCCGGTCTTCCACTCTTTGCGATCTTAAATGCACGACGGATCGTCGGTGCCAGGTCTTCTACATTTTTTACGATAAAGCTGTGCTTTGTGATCGGCATTACAACACCTGCAATGTCAATCTCCTGAAAGCTGTCTTTACCGAGCATATTTACTCCGACATTTGCGGTGATCGCAACCATCGGAACGGAATCCATATATGCAGTTGCAATTCCCGTTACAAGGTTTGTTGCACCGGGACCGGATGTAGCCATACAGACACCGACCTTACCTGTCGCTCTTGCATATCCGTCAGCGGCATGTGCTGCCCCCTGCTCATGCGATGTAAGTACATGCGTGATCTCTTCCTGATGCTTATATAAGGCATCATAGACATTTAAAATCGCGCCCCCCGGATACCCGAACACAATATCAACACCCTGTTCTTTTAAACATTCAATTACTATCTCAGAACCTGATATCTTCTTTGCCATTTTCCTTTTGCTCCTTTAATACTCTCTACTTATCAGCCTTTGGTACCTCTAAGATTGCTCCACGGTTTCCTGATGTTACCATAGCGGCATATCTCGCAAGATAACCGGTTGTTACCTTTGGTGTTCTTGGCTTCCATGCAGCCTTTCTCTGTGCAAGCACATCATCCGGTACATCCAACGTGATCGTTGTATTGTTAATATCGATCTTGATGATATCTCCCTCTTCTACCAGTGCGATCGGACCACCAACGGCTGCTTCCGGTGAAACATGTCCGATGGATGCACCACGGCTGGCTCCTGAGAATCTTCCGTCTGTGATCAGGGCTACTGATGATCCAAGTCCCATACCTGCGATCGCTGATGTAGGATTTAACATCTCACGCATACCAGGGCCTCCTTTCGGTCCTTCATAACGAATAACAACGACATCACCGGGTACGATCTTACCGCCCTTGATCGCTGCAATCGCATCTTCTTCACAGTCAAATACTCTTGCAGGTCCTTCATGCACCATCATCTCAGGTACAACAGCGGAACGCTTTACAACAGAACCGTCCGGTGCAAGATTTCCCTTTAATACTGCAAGACCACCGGTCTTACTATATGGATTATCCAGTGTACGGATAACTTCCGGATTCTTATTTGCTACGCCGTCAACAGCTTCACCGATCGTCTTACCGGTTACTGTCATACAGTCTTCATTTAACAGACCTGCGGATTTTAATTCATTCATAACAGCGTATACGCCACCGGCTTCATTCAGATCTTCCATATAAGTAGGACCTGCAGGAGCCAGATGACATAAGTTTGGTGTCTTGGCACTGATCTCATTTGCATAGGAAATATCAAAGTCAAATCCGATCTCATGTGCGATAGCCGGAATATGAAGCATGGAGTTGGTAGAACAGCCAAGTGCCATATCAACGGTTAAGGCATTGATGATTGCTTCTTTTGTAATGATATCTCTTGGTCTGATATTCTTTCTGTACATATCCATAACAGCCATACCTGCATGCTTTGCAAGCTTTAAACGCTCAGAATATACAGCAGGGATGGTTCCGTTTCCAGGAAGTCCCATACCAAGTGCTTCTGTTAAGCAGTTCATGGAATTTGCTGTATACATACCGGAACAGGAACCGCAGGTAGGACATGCCTTACATTCAAATTCATTTACATCTTCTGCTGTCATGGTGCCTGCCGAATAAGAACCAACAGCCTCAAACATACTGGAAAGACTGGTCTTATGACCTTTTACATGACCTGCAAGCATAGGACCACCGGATACAAATACGGTAGGTACATTTACTCTTGCTGCAGCCATTAACAGACCGGGAACATTCTTATCACAGTTTGGGATCATAACCAGTGCATCAAACTGATGTGCAGTTGCCATTGCTTCTGTAGAATCAGCGATCAGATCTCTGGTTACTAATGAATATTTCATACCGATATGTCCCATAGCGATACCATCACATACTGCGATTGCAGGGAACATGACAGGTGTACCACCAGCCATGGCAACTCCCATCTTAACTGCCTGTGCGATCTTATCCAGATTCATATGTCCCGGAACGATCTCATTGTAAGAACATACGATACCTACCAGCGGACGTTCCATTTCTTCCTTTGTCATACCGAGTGCATTAAACAGGGAACGATGTGGTGCCTGCTGCATTCCGACTTTTACATTATCACTCTTCATCTTCTATACTCTCCTTTATTTTATGCGTTCTGCAATTAAATCTCCCATTTCAGAACAGCTTACCGGTGTCATTCCATCTGAAATAATATCACATGTTCTGTAACCATCTACCAGTACCTGTTTTACAGCCTGCTCTACTGCATCTGCTTCCTTATCCAAGTCAAATGTGAAGCGAAGCATCATAGCTGCCGACAGGATCGTTGCGATAGGATTGGCCTTGTTCTGTCCTGCAATATCCGGTGCTGATCCGCCGCTTGGCTCATACATACCAAACTTCGTCTCATTTAAGGATGCAGACGGAAGCATACCGATCGAACCTGTGATCATGGATGCCTCATCGGAAAGGATGTCACCGAACATATTCTCTGTTAATACAACATCAAACTGTGCAGGATCTTTTACAAGCTGCATTGCACAGTTATCAACTAACATATGTTCATAGCTTACTTCCGGATAGTCCTTTGCC
This sequence comes from Clostridium sp. L2-50, assembly GCF_000154245.1. NCBI lineage: Bacteria > Bacillati > Bacillota > Clostridia > Eubacteriales > Clostridiaceae > Clostridium > Clostridium sp. L2-50. The sequence continues at coordinate 68,030 of NZ_DS480328.1, forward strand.
ACTTCTTCTACGATCTTTCTCCATAATCTGGAGGAATCCAGAACATTTGCCTTATCTACAGATGTAACTTTCTTTCTTCTCTTCATTGCGATATCAAAGCCCTTGATCGCAATACGACGGATCTCGTTTTCATTATATACAAGATTATCATGTGCAGTTAACACACCATCGATCTCCTCTGTACTTCTTGCTCCAAAATACAGACCACCTGTCAGTTCACGCATAATCATCATGTCAAATCCACGATCTGCGATCTCTTCCTTTAACGGACAGGCACTCTTTAACTCCTCATAAAGATTTGCCGGTCTTAAGTTCGCGAATAAACCAAGCTCCTTACGGATCTTAAGAAGTCCTGCTTCCGGTCTTAAGTTTGGAGGGAGCTTATACCATGGTGAGGTTGAAGTATTTCCACCAATGGAGCCTAACAATACGGCATCCTTTGATTTTGCTACTGCTACTGCCTCATCTGTAAGCGGTACTCCGGTTGCATCGATTGAGCATCCACCCATCAGTATCTGCTCATAATCAAATGTATGACCATATACTTCACCGACTTTATCCAGAACCTTCATTGCTTCTGTTACGATCTCAGGGCCAATACCGTCACCCTTGATCACTGCCAAATTACATTTCATCTTTTATTCCTGCCTTTCTTTCACCGAGTAATGCACACCAAGTAATGCAACCTCGCCTTTCGGCTCGGTTTGTGCTGCGCACTACACATTTGAATAACTCCTATGCTATATGCAAGCACGCTTGCATAGCATAGAGTTATTGGCATATGCCTTTTCTTTACCAAGTAATGCAACCTCGCCTCTCGGCTCGGTTTGTGCTGCGCACTATACATTTGAATAACTCCTATGCTATATGCAAGCACGCTTGCATAGCATAGAGTTATTCAAATGTGCATTACTTGTTATTAATGTAGTTAATCAGGCCTTCATTCTTAATGATCTCCTGCATGAATGGAGGGAATGCCTGACCCTTATACCGGGTATCCTTTGTCTTGTCGTAGATGATACCACTGTCAAAATCGATCTCTACTTCATCACCGTTCTCGATACCTTCTGCTGCTTCCGGACACTCAATGATCGGAAGTCCGATATTGATCGAGTTACGATAGAAAATTCTTGCAAATGTATCTGCGATAACACAGCTTACACCGGATGCCTTGATCGCAATCGGTGCATGCTCTCTGGAGGAACCACAGCCAAAGTTCTTCTTTGCCACGATAATATCTCCTGCTTTTACGTTGTTTACAAATTCCTTATCTATATCTTCCATACAGTGTTTTGCAAGCTCCGCAGGATCTGATGAATTCAGATATCTTGCAGGGATAATAACATCTGTATCTACGTTGTCACCATATTTGTGTACTGTACCATATGCTTTCATAGTCTGTCTCCTTTTTTTTTATGAAGTTTGGGTTATTAATATATAACACATCTGCATTGAGCTGTTCCAGCATACCAATCTGGGGTCGCTCCCGCTTAACTCAGTCTGCAACGGTACTAAGATGCCGCTACGCACCATCTAAGGACCGGCGACTTCGTATTCCCCTGATTGGTAATGCTAAACAACTCTGATGCAACATATATAACGCTATTAATAACCCAAACTTACTATTCTAATGTTATCTTTATAATCCAAGTTCTTCCGGACTGCTGATCTTGCCTGTGATCGCTGATGCTGCTGCAACAGCCGGGCTTGCCAGATATACTTCTGAATCAACATGACCCATACGTCCTACAAAGTTACGGTTTGTTGTGGATACGGCTCTCTCACCTGCAGCCATAACACCCATATGTCCACCAAGACATGGTCCACAGGTAGGCGTAGAAACTACAGCCCCAGCCTTTACAAATATCGTCATAAGTCCTTCTTCGATACACTGTAAGTATACTTCCTGTGTTCCGGGAATCACGATGACACGAACGCCAGGTGCTACCTGTCTGCCCTTGATAATATCTGCTGCAATACGCATATCGGAAATACGTCCATTTGTACAGGAGCCAATTACAACCTGATCGATCTTGATATCGCCAACTTCATCAATTGTCTTTGTATTCTCCGGCAGATGTGGGAATGCAACTGTTGGACGAAGTGTGGAAAGATCAATCGTATACTCTTCATCATAAACCGCATCAGCATCTGCTTCATACTTCTTGTAAGCCTTTGTGGAATGTTCCTTCATGTATGCTTCTGTTAATTCATCCACCGGGAAGATTCCGTTCTTGGCACCTGCTTCGATCGCCATATTTGCGATAGTAAAACGATCATCCATTGTCAGATTCTTAATACCATCACCAACAAATTCCATTGATTTGTATAATGCACCGTCCACACCGATCATACCAATGATATGAAGGATAACATCCTTACCACTGACCCAAGGCGCTTTCTCTCCTACAATATTGAACTTGATCGCAGATGGTACTTTAAACCATGCTTTGCCTGTCACCATACCGGCTGCCATATCGGTACTTCCAACACCGGTTGAAAATGCACCAAGTGCACCATATGTACATGTATGAGAATCTGCACCAATACAGGTCTCGCCTGCAACGATCAGTCCCTGCTCCGGCAACAGAGCGTGCTCAATACCCATAGAACCTACATCAAAGAAATTCTTGATCTGGTTCTCTGCCGAGAACTCTCTGACGCATTTACAGTGCTCTGCACTCTTGATATCCTTATTTGGTGTAAAGTGATCCATTACAAGTGCAATCTTATTCTTATCAAATACTTCTTTCTTATTGAATTTGTCCATCTCATGAATTGCTACAGGTGTTGTAACATCATTTCCAAGTACAAGGTCCAAATCTGCCTCGATCAACTGTCCGGCTTCCACGCTGTCAAGTCCTGCATGTGCAGCTAAAATCTTCTGAGTCATTGTCATACCCATGTGCTTTGTCCTCCTGATCCAAAATCTTATTTTGTAAATAACTGTCGCTATTTCACGCATTTTGTTATTGAATATTTTTATTGATTTTACCACACTGGATGGTATAATTACAATATATAATAGTAATACATTATATAACTTATATTTATAATGATATTTAATCTGAACTCTATTTAACTATCTTTGACTTTACCAAACAGGGAACGCTTCCGCTCGTTTCGTCCTGCAACGGTACTAAGATGCTGCATATGCACCATCAAGTACCGGCGGACTCAAATGTCCCTGCTTTGGCAAATCAAAGAAGTTAATCAAAGTTCAGATTAAATAATTTTAAATATACAAATCTTATCAGGAGGAACGCCATGATTAATAATCTGAATTATTATAATGTGTTTTATATGGTTGCTAAGACCGGCAGCATCAGCCGTGCCGCAAACCAGCTCTATATCAGCCAGCCTGCTGTCAGCAAGGCGATCAGTAATCTGGAAGAAAATATGGGAATCGCACTTTTCGTCCGCAATTCCAGAGGAGTTGCTCTGACCGAAGAAGGGACGATCCTGTACGATTATATCGAACGTGCTCTGGATAACATTATAAAGGGCGAAGAAAGTCTGAAAAAATATAACGAACTTGGAATCGGTCATATCCGTATCGGTGTCAGCACCTCTCTCTGCAAGCATATCCTGTTGGACTACCTGAAACCCTTTATCAAGGATAATCCGAATATCAAGGTCAGCATCGACTGCCACTCTACCAAAAATACGATCCGGCTCTTAAAAAATGAGGAAATCGACATCGGTCTGATTTGTGAAACAGAACTGCCTAAAAATATCACTTATTCCCATGTCCGCTCCATCCATGATATTTTCGTGGCAAATAGTGATTATATCGACAATTTCCCATACCGGGAGACGGAAGCCGATCCGGAAACGGACGAAGAAACAGCCGATACACAGACGAAGGCTGCCGGCTATCCGGTATTTTCCGGTTCTATCATAGGAAACCTGATTCCGCTTATGAATGTACAGCAATCTGTTTCGGATTCCGAATCTCTAACTGAAGAACATATCCGAGATATCTTCCGTCACTCTACGCTTATGATGTTAGAAGAAGCAAATGTAACCAGAACCCATGTTGATAACTACCTGAATGAACATTCATTCCACTGTAACCAGCTTCTTGAAATCAATAACATGGATCTCCTGCTTGACTTCGCAGCAATCGGTATGGGAATCGCCAGTGTTGTCCGGGAATTCTCTGAAAGCTACCTGAAAGATGGTCGCATCGTAGAAATTCCCCTTCCAACACCTATCCCAAAAAGAAGTGTCGGCTTCGCCTATTTGCAAAACCGACACCAGTCAAAAGCATTATGCACTTTTTTAGATTATTGTAAAATATCTTAATCTATTCTCTTACTTGAAGTAATCTACACCACTTTCAAAGATCTTCTGGTTCTGGTCACCATAGATATTGACTGCAACCGCACGACCGGTACGCTCTGAATGTCCCATCTTACCAAGTACACGACCATCCGGGCTTGTGATACCTTCGATCGCATAGTAAGAACCATTGACATTGTAGTACTCATCCATTGTCGGGTTACCATTCATATCAACATACTGTGTTGCAACCTGACCATTTGCAAACAGCTTCTCACACCATTCCTTGCTTGCAACAAATCTTCCCTCGCCATGTGAGATTGGAATTGTATATACACCGCCAAGCTCAGCTTCCTTTAACCATGGGGACTTGTTTGTTACCACCTTGGTATAAACCATCTTGGACTGATGACGACCGATGCTGTTGATCGTCAATGTAGGTGAATCATCTGTCTGTGGACGGATCTCACCGTAAGGAACCAGTCCGAGCTTGATCAGTGCCTGGAATCCGTTACAGATACCAAGTGCAAGACCATCTCTCTGCTGTAACAGCTTCATAACCTCATCTGCGATCTTCGCATTACGGAATGCTGTTGCGATGAACTTACCGGAACCATCCGGTTCATCACCTGCGGAGAATCCACCCGGGAACATGATGATCTGTGACTGGCTGATTGCCTTTGTAAATGCATCTACTGAATCACGGATGCCCTGTGCAGTCATGTTACGGAATACGATCGTCTCAACCTCTGCACCTGCACGTTCAAATGCCTTTGCAGAATCATATTCACAGTTTGTACCCGGGAATACAGGAATGAATACCTTTGGCTTTGCAACCTTATTCTTTGCTGTATATACGGTCTTTGCATCAAAGAGACCTGTCTCGATCTTCTTCTGTTCTACACCTGACTCTGTCGGAAATACCTTCTCCAGTGTCTTTGTCCATGCAGCAAGTGCTTCATCCATTGTAACTGTTACATCACCATAGGTGAATGCTGCACTGTTATTTACAGTACCGATTTTCTTAACCGGAATACCAAGTGTATTTACATTCTCCGGCTTCACTTCAAGGATAATTGAACCATAATCCTTGGAAACCAGTTCTCTCTTTGTAATACAGGTATCAATATCTACACCCAGTTTATTACCAAATGCCATCTTGCTGACAGCTTCGATCATACCACCAAATCCTACAGCGTAAGCAGATTCTACCTTGTCTGCAAGGATTGCCTGATGTAACAGATCGTACATGGCAAGTACATTCCGGTATACAGGGATATCATTTTCATCTTTTTCTATATCAAGCTTAACAAGCACATTGCCTGCTTTCTTAAGCTCCGGTGTAACCACGTCCATGTAGCTTGCAACATCAACTGCGAATGAAACAAGTGTCGGAGGAACATCGATATCATTGAAGGTTCCTGACATACTGTCTTTACCACCGATAGACGGAAGTCCAAGTCCGACCTGAACATCATATGCACCAAGCAGAGCTGCAAGTGGCTGACCCCATCTGTATGGATCTGTTCCGAGTCTCTTGAAATACTCCTGGAAAGTCAGACGGATCTTTGATACATCACCACCGGCTGCTGCGATCTTTGCTGCAGATGTAACAACTGCATATACGGAACCATGATATGGGCTCCAGCTTGACAGATATGGATCAAATCCATAACTCATCATTGTGATCGTATCGGTCTTACCCTTCATAACAGGAAGCTTTGCGATCATTGTCTGTGTCGGTGTAAGCTGATACTTTCCACCATATGGCATCGTTACTGTGCCTGCTCCGATCGAACTGTCGAACATCTCAACAAGCCCCTTCTGCGAGCAAACATTCAGATCTGACAATGTGTCGATCCATGCTTTCTTTACATCTTCCGGTTCTTTTACAGAATCGAAATAATTATCTGCCTTTGCAGGAATCTCTACCTTAACATCTGTCTCCTGATGTGCACCGTTTGTATCGAGGAATGCACGGGAGATATTTACGATCTCTTTTCCTCTCCATGTCAGAACCAGTCTTGGTTCTTCTGTTACTTCTGCTACAACAACAGCTTCCAGATTCTCTTCATCTGCATACTTAAGCATCGTATCTACATCCTTTGGATCTACTACGATAGCCATACGCTCCTGAGATTCTGAAATAGCAAGCTCTGTTCCATCCAGACCTGCATATTTCTTTGGAACCTTGTCCAGATCTACAACCAGACCAGGTGCAAGTTCTCCGATCGCTACGGATACACCGCCGGCACCAAAGTCATTACATTTCTTTATGATAGAAGCAACTTCTTCTCTTCTGAACAGTCGCTGGATTTTTCTCTCTGTTGGCGGATTACCCTTCTGTACTTCTGCACCACAGGTCTCAAGAGACTGGCTGTTATGTGCCTTGGATGATCCGGTTGCTCCACCACAACCGTCACGACCGGTACGTCCGCCGAGAAGGATGATCTTATCTCCCGGATCAGAATTCAGACGTTTTACCGCACGTCTTGGAGCTGCACCCATAACTGCTCCGATCTCCATTCTCTTTGCTACATAATCCGGATGATATATTTCATTTACAAGTCCTGTTGCAAGACCGATCTGGTTACCATATGAGCTGTAACCTGCTGCTGCGGTCGTAACGATCTTTCTCTGTGGAAGCTTTCCAGGAAGAGTATCCTTTAAAGACTTTGTAGGATCTGCTGCTCCGGTTACTCGCATAGCCTGATATACATATCCTCTACCTGACAACGGATCACGGATCGCACCACCAAGACAGGTAGCAGCACCACCAAACGGTTCGATCTCAGTTGGGTGGTTATGTGTCTCATTCTTGAAGAACACGAGCCATTCCTCTGTCTCACCGTCTACTTCTACAGGAACGATGATACTGCAGGCATTGATCTCATCGGATACTTCCATATCGTCTAATTTGCCTGCTGCCTTTAACTGCTTCATACCCATAAGGGCGATATCCATCAGACAGATGAACTTATCATCTCTGTCCTTGTACATTTCTTTCATCTCTGTCCGGTAAGCATCAAATGTCTTCTCAAGCATATCCTTATAATCACCATCATCAAATTCAACATTTGTAAGCTCTGTTGAGAATGTGGTATGACGGCAATGATCAGACCAGTATGTATCCAGCACACGGATCTCTGTCATAGATGGATCACGCTTCTCTTCACCCTTGAAATACTTCTGGATATGAAGGAAATCCTTAAATGTCATCGCAAGTCCGAGGGAATCATATAACTCCTTTAACTTGTCCTCTGCCATATCCTTAAAGCCATCAAAGACAATAACATCGGCCGGTTCATCATACTCGGTAACAAGTGTCTCAGGAATCTCCATACCACAGGCTCTGGAATCTACCGGGTTGATACAGTATTCCATAACTGCTTTTAACTGCTCATCCGTTACATTACCGGATAAAATATATGTTGTGGCTGTCTTTATGATAGGATCTTCATCTTCATTTAAAAGCTTAACACACTGTTCTGCTGAATCTGCTCTCTGATCGAACTGTCCCGGAAGGAACTCAACAGAAAATACCTTATCTGTATCTGCCATTGGAAGATTATCTCCCTCGTAGATCATATCGATCGGTGGCTCTGAAAATACTGTAACCAGTGCTTTTTTGTATGTTTCTTCAGACAGATTCTCAATATCGTAACGAACCAGTACTCTTACATACTCGGCATCGATATTCAGATAGTTCTTGATCTCGTCATGAAGTTCCTTTGCCTTAACTGCATAGTCAGGCTTCTTTTCAACATAAACTCTCTTAACTGTGCTCATAAAAACCTCCATTTTTATCATATGTTTTTTCCCATATTCCGGGAATTCATATTATTACAAGCGTTTTACAACGCCTATGATACCACTTTTGAAATTCATTGAATAGCTTTTTTCAGCTTTTCTTTTCAAATTGTTGCTGTTTACCGAATAAACCTCAAAACAGTCATCTTTAATTGTGCAGTCTGCGGATAAGCTTGAATACCACTGAATTCTGATAGATCATCGGTGCATTCTGCGCATAGAAAATAATTCCATCTGTCGGTGCGTAAATATCGGCTGCGATCTCTCCGGTCATCGGATTTATAACATTTGCAATAATATTTCCCCGAACCACTTCATCTCCCGGACTTACAAACCGCTTTAAAAAACCACCGGATTTATCCGACTTGACAGACAGCAGTTCCTCCTCATCAAGAACAGTCGATATATAACCTGCATGACAGTTGTACCGGATGATTCCCATTCTGGTCAGGAATCGGAGTACTGCTGAAACCGCATGTGACGCACTCTCACTGTCAATCTTCTCCGTCACACCGGAATATACAGAAAACGCCTCTGTTCCTCCGATCTGCCAGTTATAATTTAAAGTTGCCTTATCATATGCCCTCGGTTCTGCTGTCAGAACATAAGGAAGACCGAACAGATTGGCCAGACTGGTACTCTGCTTTCCCGTCTCCATCATTCTGACATGCGGGATAAATTCTCCATCCATATAAAAGCTTGCAAACTGTATTCCATACGCATAATCTTTTACTTGATCCATAACCGCTGCCGCTATTCTGCTGGTCGCCTGTCCCTCCGGATTTCCCGGAAAAGCACGGTTCACATCAGAATTATCAGAGATCCAGTATTTTTTACCGACATTAAAGGAACTGTAATTTAAAGATGGGATCAACAGTATCTGTTTTCCCGATACGATTGCTCCTCTTGTCTCAAGTTCGCTTAATTTTTTCGACAGCAGGGAACAGATATATAACTGCTGGAATTCATTTCCGCGCATAGCTCCCATGATACATGCTGCCTTTTCTCCTGTTCCGAAGCTGAAGCCTTTAATGGAATATTCTCCACGATAGGCGGTGTTCATCGTATATATGATCTCTTTACGCATTATTTGTCACACCTCCAAATATTCTGGCAACCAGCGAGCCTTCCTCGATCACCGGATAAGCGCGAAGTGAGAATACCACGCCTCTTCTTGGTGACAGGATCGTCTCTTCGACAGAACCGGTCAGTACATTTACGATCTGTCCGATCACATCTCCCTTTTCGACTACACCTGAGTGCTTTACCTTTGGTATAAAGATACCACTGCTCTCCGCATTCACAAAAGAAACATCCGTATCTCGGGCAATCTTCGGCATATGTGTATTATATGCGCAGCCGTCCCAGATCCCCATATATTCCATCAATGAAAATAATCCTTCAACGATCTGATCCGCATAGTCATAATCGATCATAAGTGCAACACCTGATTCTACGACCATACTCTTTACTCCGATCTCATTTAACGAGTATGCAAGGCTTCCTTCCATAACGGTAGAGGATGGATGCACCCATACAACATCCGTATTCATTCTGGCAGCATACGGAAGAATATCATCGGCAATATCCGAATTCACCCGTACCTGGGGCAATTCTTTCAAATATACGCTGCTGGAATGCAGATCGACACAGATATCCGATCCTTTAATATCCTGCAGCACAAGTGCCGCCGTATATTCTCCGACCGTTCCTTCCGTCGAACCCGGAAATAATGTATTCATATCAATATCAAACACCGGTACATCTCTTACCTGTGCTTCCAATCCCATAGGATTGATAAACGGATACACATCCACAATTCCTTTTAATTTGTCAAAATCCTTTTTGATCCGGCGGATCACCTCATAACAGATATACTGTCCTGCTACTTCATCTCCATGAACACCGGAAACAATACTTAATCTTTTTTCTTTTCCTGTGGCAAAATCAGGTGCAAGATGATTCTTTTTTACCCGCATTACCTCATCGATCAGCATATCTGCTGATGCTACTGTTTCTATCATACCTTCATCCTTGTCCTTCTATTTTAAATACTCCTTCTGCAAATCGGAGCATTCTTTTCCTACGCAGTAAAAGACAGGGCACCCAAGTGCCCTGTCTGCATATTGCTATTATGTTCAGCACCTTATCTATTATACACATTTCTCACTTCATACGTCAATAAACAAGAGGCTGATTTTGGGTTAATTAAGCTCTTTTCCGATACTCGATCCGGAGCTTATCCGCGATCAAAGCGATAAATTCCGAATTAGTAGGTTTGCCCTTTCCCGCATTTACCGTATATCCGAAAATATCGTTGATCACATCAATCTGTCCACGATTCCATGCAACCTCGATGGCATGTCTGATCGCACGTTCTACGCTGGATGATGTGGTCTTATACTTCTTTGCAATACTCGGATACAACAGTTTCGTAATGTAATTCAACATATTCACATCATTTACTGCCATTATGATTCCTTCCCGGATATACTGATACCCTTTGATGTTGGCGGGAATCCCGATATCTCTTATGATATCTGTTACATCACTCTCGATGTTATTCGCCACATTATCGGTCATACTTTTATTCGGGATGCAGATCAGATCATTGGACATCTCAGCAAGTATCTCCTGTTTTCTTTCATGCATCTGTTTTAACCTGGCAACAAGCTGATCTGAATTATAAGGCTTCAGAACATAGAATGAAGCACCCAGATCAAATGCACAACGGATCAGTCTCTGTGAGCCCACGGAAGTAATTACCACAAACAACGTTTCAGGACAATCCCCCGAATCCCGAATCGTTTCCATTACTCCGAGTCCATCCATTACCGGCAGGCAGATGTCTAGCAGCACCACATCCGGCTGATACTTCCTGATCGACTCAATTGCACTTTCTCCATCTGTTACTTTGTCGACAATTTTAATGTCAACTCTTGATGTATTTGCGAGCAGCTGTTTTGCAACCAACTCACAATCTCCATCTGCGATGATTATACTTATATCCTGATTGTTCATCTTCAATCCCCCTTAATTCTATTTTTTTTGAAAAATCGACTGTTTTCTAAGTATATTTGTCAAAATCCAATTTGTAAAGAACTTCTCAGGTTTACCTCATGTACCCCTGAGAAGTGAAATTTGCGCCATTTTTCGACATTTGTCGACATATAGTAACGCAACCGGATATTTTAGGAAATACTTTTTAAGGTATACTCCGGTTTTCGAATCAACTGACGATTATCCAGACGAATCTTATCTGCAATCAGTGCAATAAATTCCGAATTTGTAGGCTTCCCTTTACCTGCATTGATCGTATATCCGAACAGGTCGTTGATCGTATCCATGCTGCCTCTGCCCCATGCAACTTCGATCGCATGGCGGATAGCTCTCTCTACCCGCGATGAGGTTGTCCCATACTCCTCTGCAATCGATGGGTATAACTGTTTTGTAATGGAATTCAATATATCCATATCTTGAACAGCCATCAATATAGCACTCCGAAGATACTGATATCCTTTTATATGAGCAGGAACACCGATCTCATGAATAATATCTGTTACGACTGCTTCTAAAACCGTGCTGTCATTCTCCGGCTCTACCATATTCTGATAATTGTCATTCCGTTTTGCTTTCATAACATCGTCAATTACTTCCCTGACTTTTCTGTCATCATATGGCAGATCGAGAAGCCTTAATATCAGACGATCAGCGATCTTATAGTAAATAAAATCCAGATATTGTTTATGTGTCTTTGAGCCGCATAAAATAAATTTTACATTTTTCAGATTTTTATTATGTATTACTGATTCTGCTATCTCCAGTACATCTTTTCCCGGTAAGACTTCATCTAAAATGACAATATCCGGATTCTTTTCGGCAATTCCCCTGACAGCATCTTGTCCGTTGTCACATATCCCCACCAATTCATACGTTGCAACTGACTGTATAATATCCCTTAACTGTTCGATTTCTCTTTTGTCGCGCTTTACCATCATTATTTTTACATAATTCATAATGTCCCTCCTGATCTTCTGCCTTGGACAACATTATAGTACCTTGGTTCTGCCTTTGGAATATCCTACTCTCCGCAAGTTGCGACAGCTTTTCGCCTCTACGGAGTAATTCTGTATGATCTCGACATAATCTAAGATGAAACGCGGGGAATTATGTCTAAATCCGAACAAAAATAAACCAACCCTACAGCCTGTATATATTTACTACGCAAAACGCTTGCGCTCGATTCTCACGCAACGGTACTAAGTTCGACGTAAATACGTCTCACTAAGGACCGGCGATTGAATAGGTTTGCTTCGTAAAATATACAGGCTGCAGGGTTGGTTTATTTTTGTTCGGATCAATAAAGTTCTTTGTATATCTTATAAACCCTGTCACGATCAAGCTCTACGAAATTATTCGCCATCAGACGCCCCTGATTCGTCATTACAGAATCTGTGAATTCGACAAGATCCTCTTCTGTTACTCCATACTCATGTAAAGCCTTCTTCGGAATCAGGATATTTAACAAATTCTCCAGAGACTCATAGACATTTTCAACATCACAGCCAAGAATATCTGCTATAAAAGAATTAAGCTTCGCGATCTCCCCATCCTGTTTGATCTCCATATAGTTCTTCATAACTCCTGTAAACATGGCATAATTAGATTCTCCGTGTGCCACATGATAGGTTGCTCCAAGCGGATAGCTTAAGGCATGTACTGCTGCGCATCCCGCATTTCCAAATGCAATACCGGCGTAGTTAGAAGCTACAAGGAAACGATCTAATAACGGAATTCTTGCATCCGGACCCTTATCACGAATCTCCATATAACCATGAAGGATCATATCAATAGCCTTATAACCGAACATTCTGGTATATTCATTGCCCTTTGGTGATAAGCTTGATTCAACCGCATGTACCAAGGCATCGATCGAGCTGGTTGCAAAGAAACGGAACGGCAGTCCTGTCAACAGCTCCGGTATCAAAACAGCCGAATCTCCATACATTTCATCAACCGCAAGACCTTTTTTAGTTCCACGACTGTTTAATGCCAGAATGGCTATATTCGTCACTTCAGACCCGGTTCCACAGGTAGTTGGAACCAGCACCAGCTCTTTGTCCTTTTCTATCGGAAGTTTACCATCATAAAGGTCTAAGATCGGTGACACATACTTTAATGCAAACAGCTTGGAGATATCAATAACTGTTCCTCCGCCGATCGCGATAATACGCTTATGCTCCCCCTTAATATCCTTATAGATTGCTTCTGCCATATCGTCAGACGGTTCACCGGCTCCGTATTTTTCCTGATAAATAACATCACATTCCAGATTTAACTTCCCGAAGAATGGCTCATAGATATATTCGTTTGTGATAACAAGATCACCTTTTTCGATATGAAATTCTTCTGCAAATTTCTTACATGTATCATACTTGTAAATCGTTGGTTTAATCATTAGCTGTTTCATGCGTATCCTCCATTCGTCTTCTTATTATTTTTGTATCACAATTTAGTGCTCACATTGTACCACTTTAGAATGAAATTACAATTACCCAAAAAGAGCATCTTTTTCAGATTTATGTCAACCTGAAAAAGATGCTCTGTCATATTTTTATTGCTGTTAACCCGGATAAACGCATTAATTCTCGTCATCATCAAATGCCTGAATATATCCTAATGTCTCATTATTTCGATCCATGGAATACGAAGGATCAATAACTGCCTGAATGAAATCCGCACCGCCTGATTCGATCGGAACCACATGCAGTCCCAGCCGTTCTTCTACCTGATCCACCGTCATATCATCTAAAAATACCTTTTCTCCCATACGAAGCATATTCGACGGAATAAGCAAGGCTTCTCCAAGATCAACACCTGCGTCCTGTATCTCCTTTAACTGTGTTGTCAGATCGATACCGGTGATCAGTCCTGAAACAGTGATCGTTTCTCCAAAAAAATCATTTCTGATACAATACACCCGGATCGTAAGTCCCGGGAACGCCTCCATCAGACGATTTGCAAAATTATCGATCGTACTGTAGGTCAATTTACCGGTTGCCATACAGACCGTTCGATGAAAAGTCTCCCTCCTGACCTGATAATCAGGTGCATCCAGCATCTCCCGATATGCTTCATCAAATTCTTCTAAGAATAAGCGCATCATTCCGACACCGTTTTCCAGCTGGATATACCCATCATATCGTTCCGCCTCCGGGAAATCCCTCCCGGCCGTTATATACCATTCGTCACTTGCATGGATAAAATGAAGCGAATATTGCTCATAAAATTTTTTCTGATAACTCTCGATCAGATCAATGACCTGTCCCGCTTCTTCTTTCGTAAATAATTCTAACGGATACAGCCCCTGTCTGTATTTCGTAAGTCCTGCCGGAACAACAGATACACTGCGCATGAAAGGCAGATATTTCCCCAGATCCCTGATACTCCGTTCAAGCTCCGTTCCATCATTTACATGCTTACAGAGAACGATCTGGCCATTCATCTCTACATGTCCTTCAAACAGACGATCCAGATATTTTAACCGGTCGCCTGCAAAACGATTATGCAGCATCTTACACCGCAGATCAGGATTGGTCGTCTGAATAGATATGTTGATCGGTGCAAGCTGCATCTTTATAATACGGTCAACATCCTCATCTGTCATATTTGTCAGTGTGATATAATTTCCCTGTAAAAAGGACAGACGGGAATCATCGTCTTTAAAATAAAGTGTCTCCCTCATTCCCGGAGGCATCTGATCAATAAAACAAAACATGCATTTATTGGTGCAGGATCGATAATCGCTCATAAGACCATTTTCAAATTCCACACCCAGATCATCATCATAATCCTTTTCAATCTCAAGCAGCCATTCTTCTCCATAGGATTTACGAATCAGAACCTCTATATATTCATCTTTTATCATGTATCGATAATCGAATACATCTTTTATCTCTTTATCATTTATTGCAAGCAGATAATCTCCCGTTTCAATCTCCATTTCTTCCGCTATGGAGCCGGGATAGACTACAGTAATTAAATGCTCATTTTTTTTCAACGTAGTTCCTCACTCATATTCTGCTTATTCTACGCTCTCAACAGCCGCTTCCGTAGGTGCTTCCGTCGGTGCCTCCGTTGGCTTCTCTGTAGGTGCTTCCGTCGGTGCCTCTGTAGGTGCTTCCGTCGGTGCCTCCGTTGGTTTCTCAGTAGGCTTCTCTGTAGGGGCTTCCGTCGGTGCCTCTGTAGGTGCCTCCGTTGGCTTCTCTGTAGGTGCTTCCGTCGGTGCCTCTGTAGGTTTCTCAGTTGTTACTTCTTCTGTTGTTGATGCTGTCGTAGGAGCCTCAGTCGGATTCTCTGTTCTCTGGCTCTCTGTTGAGGTGGTCGAAGGCTCATATGTTCTATTCTCTGTCGTTGCCTCAGCTGTCGTGCTTGTCCGGTCATCATTTACATTTGTAGTAGGAAGCGGGGCTTCCGTTACTACATTCTCTTCCGTATCTTCTTCTGCCTCTGCTTCCGTGACCGAAGCTGCTTTCTGCGCCTTTTCATACTTTTTCTTATTATTATGGAAGAACACTCCGAAAAAAGTATATTCACAAACGATCAATACACCAAGTACAACGACCGCAATATGAATAGCACGAATTCTTTTCGCTTTTTTATCATTCAAATCAGAATCGTCTTCTTCGGCTTCTTCGTTTTCTTCGTATTCTTCTGTTTCGTCTTCCTCTGAAGCTTCCGGATCATCTTCGGAATCATATATCTCATCCTCCGAATCATCCAATACTTCAGAAATATCCAAATCATCCTGAAATGGATCCAGTAATTCCTGATCTTTATCCATAAAATCCTCCGAAATCATTACAATTTTTCATAAGTTTTTTAATTTTTTTATACATTTCTTTTACAAACATGTATAGTATAATACACCTCTCAAATTCTGTAAAACCATTTTGTTAAAAATTATAAATCTTTTACAATTTTCACATTTTAGATACAATTTTCATGATATAACCGGTCAGGTACGAAGTCTGTCAAATGTATTATAGATATTCAATATTCCATATCCCCATTCACGATTTGGATATTCTCTCGCATAGACATACCCGCTTCCCTCATGTACGATATTCTCGATCGGAGCCTGATCCGTTCCCGGTCGTATCGTTCCACGTATAAAATAATTCCTGATCTGGTTTCCATTAATAAAACGTGTAATATCACGATCTCTTACCCATTGCAGGATCAATGCTGCACAACCGGCACAATGGGCTGCTGCAACCGAAGTCCCGGATCTTCGTACAAATGTGCGTGCTTTTCCCGGTCCATAGACATCCACTCCCGGTGCGACAAAATCAGGCTTGATATCATCTGCTGCCGTATATCCCCTGCTGCCATTCAAATAAAGACTGTTTGAATAATGATCATAGGCACATACGCACATAGGAATAACTGCCGTCGCAGGATTCGTAAGTGTAGTTTCCGGTGATGGACTTACAAATCTGGTATTCTCCGATAAAAATCGTGTGATCGGCAACCATGCATGAAAAGATTTATCGGTATCTCCCACACCATAGACACGTATTCTCCACAGACCGTTCGGCGGATCAAAGAAGCGCATCATGATCAGATCTTCTCCCGACTGATCCTCGACCAGAAAATAATCAACATAGATGATACCTCCACCAAAGATCGGACGTATTGTCTCACTTTTATCAAATCGGGGTGGAATCTGGCTCACATATTCCCCACCCGGAATCTCAAAAGCAACTGAATATATATTAGGAACCGCTCCCCATATCTCAAGGGTAAAGCTGTCATTCCCGGTTACATTGATCTCCATCTCCGTATATAACCGATCTCTCGGTATCATACCATGAAAATGATGCCCTGCGATGCCCTCATTTCCTCCCGCAACAGACACTGCAATTCCGGTCATAATACCAACATTTGCAATCAGGGATTCCAATGCCGATGCTCCTGTATGACTTCCACTGTTCGAACCGACTCCAACCAGTATCGACAGATATTTCTGTTCTATGCTTGCCTGCCTGCATAAAAAAGAGATGCCCATCATAATATCATTTTCCTGATAGGCATCTACATCTTCCGGTACACCATAGAGCCCTCTGAGATTCTGTTTTGCCTGTTTTAATTTGACAATTACAAAATCTGCCTCCGGTGCGACTCCTGTAAAATCATCGGTCTTTCCTCCGGCCGCTATTCCGGCAAGAAAAGTTCCATGTCCGTTCTCATCCTGCAGAACAGAAGTACCATTTCGGATCGCTTCATTTATCTCATCTCCGGTATACACGGTTCCATATCCGGGAAACTCTCCGGTCTGTTCTCCTCCCGGCACGGACTGATCCCATGCAGCAAGAATCCTCGTCTGACCTACCGCATTCTGAAACAACGGGTTCTGTATATCAATTCCGGTATCTATGATTCCG
Source organism: Clostridium sp. L2-50 (assembly GCF_000154245.1). NCBI lineage: Bacteria > Bacillati > Bacillota > Clostridia > Eubacteriales > Clostridiaceae > Clostridium > Clostridium sp. L2-50. Next base: position 85,570 of record NZ_DS480328.1, read on the forward strand.
ATAATGATATTCTTACCTGTCAATCCCAAAATATTCTCCTGCTGTACATTCACTGCTCCAACAGCCTCTACGCTGCTGGTATCCATCAATCCGTATAACTTGGGAAACAATGTATATTCCAGTCTGGAAAAACTCTCCATATAATCATCCGGTTTCGGACGGTATAACACGGCAAACCGCTCATCTATAAAATTAACACATCCTGTATCTTTATAAATATCCAGAACCGTTTCGGTTTCTCCATTGTATTCAATCAGATAGTCCACATAATCTTCCCGGTAAGCAACATCATCGCATATCATATTTTAGATCCTTTTTCCCTTTATAATAAACATATTCCGAAAAAGGCAAAAATATATTTCCTAGATCACATTTCCCTGTAATTTCTTATCGATCTGCTTCTTTAATATGTCATACTGACATGGTCCGGTCTCTAAAATGATCGTATTGAACTCTTTTACATCAAATGCATCACCGAGCTTCTCCTCAGCATAATCCCGCAGTTCCTTCAACTCATAATATCCGGTTGAATAGCTCTGGTATACCGCAGGATCCCCCACTAATGTATAGTAAAGCTCATCTGCACTACCGGCATCCATGCCCTGTTCCGTCAGGTACTGCTTCGTCTCATCCAATGACCATCCCTCGTAATTAACTCCGAGGTCAATTCTTCCCATGATCAGATAACTCATCTCATCATTCAATTTATACAGATCTGCAATGGCATCTCCATATGACTCTTCTTCATACTGATAATAGTACAGGGAATCATAACATGCATACATCGCCCAGCCCTCTTTATAACCAAGAAAACTCATAAGGGTTCTTACCGGTTCCGGATCTGTAGACATATAATATGCATTCTGAAGCATATGTCCCGGATACCCTTCATGTGCCAGAGTTGTCCACATACCATCTGTATGCATGCCATTGTAACGGATCAGATTGTTATCCGGATCATCAATAGCAGGTGCCATATAATAAGCTAATACATCGTCCATGATTGTTTCCAGACTCTTATCAAGCGGCTCTGCCTGATAATGTATGGTTCCGATATCCGGATAGTTCTCCGATGCGTCCTCCATCATCCGATCGATCATATCAGAAGCAGACATCTCATTTGTAGCTGCAAAGATATCATCATAATTGGATGCAAAATATTCATAAGCATCTTTATTCATGAAATACACCTGATAAATATCTGTCATCAGGTTCTTAAGCTCATTATCTAACATATCGATCACTTCATCCGCACTCTTTGAAGTCCCTGCATATGTCTTCAGCAGATATTCATAATACTCTTTACCCCCTTCATAGTTACAGATCCCCATCCGGTTCTTTCCTGTTCCCTTCAGGTCTGTAAATACAGTTATGATATTCTCAAAAGCAGGAATAAGAGAATTCTGAACAGCCTCTTTGTTCTGCTCTTTGAATTCCGTCTTTTCCTCATCAGACAGAAAATCAAGTCGATCCATATTATCGTTAAATACGGTCACCATAAAATGATCATCTTTATTCTCTATAAAAGTCTGACATTGATCGATCACCTTCTGACAGACTTCATCACTCATAAAATATCCTTTCTCAGATTTTTCTTTTTCAAAGTCCAGATATTCCTGAAAATACTCCGGGATCTGCCCCAGTAATTCTATATATCGTTCAACATCACCCTTATCATCAAACCGATAGTCGGTAAACATCGAAGCAATATTCGCCTGAAGTCCTCTCATCGGAGAAAACGGTTCATACAGATATACATTATCATATACACCTGCTGCAACGTCAAAATACTCATCAAGCACATCGTATGTCAGCTTCTGGTCTTCTGTCAGACATGCTCTGTCAATTTTCTCCAGTTCATCTACCCACTTATCAAATTCCGCCTTATCTTCCTTGATTCCTTCTTCGGTCATGCCCGGGTCACCGAGTGTCACCTCCGGCTCCTCGATTCCATAATCTGCACCATTTTTTATAGAATAGTTATAGGTCATTGTATCTTCTGTAACAGCATCTTTAAAATAATCATCCAGATACTGTTCAAATTCCTTCTGCACCTTCTCTGCATTCTCTGAGAAAACTTCCTGTTCCTCCTCAGTTGTTACAGTCTCGGTTGTTCTATCTGTTCCCTGACCGTCCGAGAGATGCTTACGCTCTCCGCTGTCTTCTCCACAAGCAGAAAGTGCCAACGTCATTGATACACATAAAGCAGCTGCCAGAATCTGCCTGCGGCATCTGAGCATTTTTTTCTTAAACATACCTTTCTCCTTTTCAAACCTTTCCCTTTATCTTACCCAAAGATACGCCATTCTATTTATTTTCTGTTGCACAGGCTTCGATCTGCAACGGTTCTACACCACGCAGCTCAATGATCGGGCTGCCTTTACCATTTACATAATCACCTGTTATGATCACACGCCCGATGCTGTCATCTCTCGGGATCTGATACATGATATCTAACATAAATTCTTCAATGATCGCCCGGAGTGCTCTTGCTCCTGTATTCTTCTTCATTGCCTTTTCCGCAATTGCTTCATATGCAGAATCATCAAACTGAAGATCAACTTCATCGAGAGCCAACAGCTTCTTATACTGCTTTAAGATCGCATTTTTCGGTTCTTTTAAGATTTTAATATACATGTCCTTATCCAATGCATCCAAGGTGAACAGAACCGGAAGTCGTCCGAGGAACTCAGGTATCATACCAAATTCACGGAGATCTTCATTTGTCACCTGTTTTAAGATATTAGGATCCTTATCATACTTGTCCTTTAAGTCTGCACGAAAACCGATTGAGGACTGCTTATTCAATCTTGCTTTAATAATATCTTCGATCGCCGGGAACGCACCTCCACAGATAAATAAAATATTCTTTGTATTCATCGTCGTCATCGGAACCATTGCGTTCTTACTTCCCGAACCTACCGGGACCTCAATCTCTGCTCCTTCTAAGATCTTCAGCAAGCCCTGCTGAACGGATTCTCCGCTTACATCACGGCTGTTACTGTTCTGCTTCTTTGCAATCTTATCAATCTCATCGATGAACACAATTCCCTTTTCAGCCTTTTCTACATCATTATCTGCTGCCGCAAGGAGCTTGGACAGTACACTTTCTACATCATCACCGATATAACCTGCCTCTGTAAGCGTCGTTGCATCCGTGATCGCAAGTGGTACATTTAACAGCTTCGCGATCGTTTTTACGATATAGGTCTTTCCACAACCGGTAGGTCCCACCATCAGCATATTGGACTTTTCAATCTCGATGTCGTCCATAGAATCTGTAAGCACCCGTTTGTAATGGTTATATACCGCAACAGACATTACCTTCTTGGCATATTCCTGACCGATTACATATTCATCTAACATTGCCTTGATCTTATGCGGTGCAGGTATGGTCGCAAGTGACAATTCTACCTCTTTTTTCTTTGGCTTTTCTGTTTTTTTCTTAACCTTCTGCTTTTGCGGAATATCCGTTTGTCCCATAAATCTGGAAAGATCGATATTCCCAAAATTCGGCATATTCGAAAGATCCAGGAACTGCATTCCCCCGAATCCGTTATTATTCATTGTATCCATGGTTTTCTGCATACAATCTGCACAGATATGTATATTACCCGGCATATCGATCATCTTACCGGCCACGCTCTCCGGTCTCCTGCACAGATAACAGTATTTCTCGTATTCATCCTCATGCTTGTCTTCTGTTTTATGATCATCAGACATGGTCTGACCGGTCAGTTCTTTATTCTCATCATCATTTCTATAATCAGACATTTTTATCCTCCACACTTTCGTTTTCTGCCTAAAAAAGCTATCTATATTACATCATATAACTTTGCTACATGATACCACAGATTCCACCTATATGAAAACAGTATTATTTCCGGTAAAGCAGTTAAATTTTTCTAAATAAATTTCATGTCATCCGCATCTGTTAATTTAATTAAGTGTAATTGCTCTTATATCTCTTTGTGCCTCTGCTTCTTCTTCAGATAATATACAAAATCTTTCATTATGCCCTACCTGTAGAAATGAAAAAAAGAATATGGTATCATATTCTCAGTTACAAGTATAGAATGGAGGGTTATATATATGAAGAAATTATCAATTATTGTCCGTTCTGAAAAACTGGATGATGTAAAAGCCATTCTGGACGAATGCGGGTCAACCGGTGCTACAGTATCAAATATTATGGGATATGGAAATCAGAAGGGTTATAAAACAACATACCGCGGAAGTGAATATGTGGTCAATCTGATCCCGAAGATCAAGATTGAAACCATCGTCAAGGATGATGTTGCGGACAACATTATCTTTAAGGTATGCGAAAAGATCTCAACCGGAAAAGTAGGCGATGGCAAGATCTTCGTCTATGACGTTGCCGACGTCATCCGTATCCGTACCGGGGAACACGGTGACACCGCCTTATAAAATCTATCCGGCATACAAACAAATCCGCTGTACTATGCCACACTGTTATGAAGCAAACCTTGTCCGAGGCCGGTACTTAAGTTGCGTCTTTTGCAACTTTATGTACCGCTGCACGAGGACTAGAACGGAAGTGTTTTGCGGAATAACAGATGTGGTATAGCACAGCGGATTTGTTTGTAGTCAATTATTATAACCCGCGGGCTTTGCGAACACAGGCTTTCATTGCTTCGATCACGGAGGAACGGAAGCCTTTTTCTTCTAATACGCGGACAGCTTCCATTGTCGTTCCACCCGGGGAGCAGACCTGATCCTTTAATTCACCAGGATGCTTTCCTGTCTCAAGTACCATCTTTGCGCTTCCAAGAACAGACTGTGCCGCGAACTTATATGCCTGCGCTCTTGGCATTCCATCTGCTACTGCCCCGTCTGCCATTGCTTCTATAAGAATATAGATATATGCAGGAGAGCTTCCGCTGACGGATACACAGACATCCATAAGGTTCTCCGGTATCGTCTCTACTTCACCAAAGCTTCCAAGGATCTGAAGAACTGTTGCATAATCTTCATCGGTAACATATTCATTCCGACATGCACCTGTCATGCCCTCGCCTACCAACGCCGGTGTATTCGGCATCGTCCGTACCAGCTTCACATTCTTACCAAAACAATCCTGTAACCATGCAAGAGTCTTGCCGGGTGCGATACTGATAATAATCTGGTTATCGCTTACTGTATCTTTGATCTGTTCGATCACTTCCTGATAATACTGTGGTTTTACCGCCAAAACAACGATATCACTGTTCTTAACGACTTCCGAATTATCCATCGATACCTTAATGCCCAGTTCTCGCTGAACTCGTTCCAATGTTGTCTTTGTCTTTGCCGAAGCCATGATATTTTCTTCTTCAATAATCTGCTTCTTAATAATTCCTTTTATGATAGCTGTCGCCATATTGCCACATCCGACAAAACCGATCTTCATATGCACATTCTTCCTTTCCTTTTATACAGAAAAAGCAGCATCCTTATGTTAAGAACGCTGCCCTTCAAACTATTTATAGATTAAAGACTGTAAGAACCTGATTCTCCATCAGCTGTATAGTATACCATACCTGTTTCTGGCTGGTAATATACGTTCAATTCCTTAACTGCCTTATTGCCAAGTGCTTCTTTTGCTTTTGCTACAATGTCAGAAACATTGATCTGACCATTGTTATATTCAATGAAAACTGTCTCAGTTGTCTTAACTGCTGCCGGTTTCTTTGCTGCAGGCTTTTTAGCTGCAGGCTTCTTTTCTTCGGCTTTAACTTCTGTTTTTGCCGGTTCAGCTTTAGTTGCTACTGTCTTAGCTGCCGGTGCTTTCTTTGTTGCCGGCTTCTTTTCTTCTTTCACTTCTGCCTTAACCGGCTCAGCCTTTACTGCTGTCTTTGCTTCCTTAGCAGCTTCTGCCTTCTTTGCTGCCTCAGCCTTTGCCATAACTCCTGCTACGGTTGCCTTTGCTGTTACAACTTTCTTTGCATCTTCAGTCTTCTTTGTAGCCATAATTAAAACCCTCCGTTTTAAATCTTATTCTATCATTTTACGTACGCCTAATTTTATTTATGTATATCTTACTCAAGCTAGATTTGATATTACTCCATTTTCCGTGTTTTTTCAATATAGGTGCCTGTTTTTCTACGTTTTGTCTCACATCATGTGTTTTTTTCAAAAATACAAAGTCATATTAAACAATAAAAGCTACCGAATTTTATGAACTTTGGTAGCTTTTATGGTCGTTTTATACAATTTGTATAATTAATTAGTGAGAATTTTGACTATTTCGTTTAATTTCATACTATTGGAGCCTTTTAATAATACAATATCCTCCGGCTTCATGATTGCCATGAGATACAACGCAACCTCTTCATTATCCATAAAGGAGAAGGTCTTTGCATATTTTGTATCACATTCATCTAAAGCTTTCTTGATATCAAGTGCTTTTTCTCCAACCACGATCACTTCATCAATCTTCTTATCTCTAAGATATTCCCCGATCTGTCTGTGATAAGATACACTGTCATCTCCGAGTTCATTCATGTCGGCAAGGACTGCATATTTTTTCCCTTTACAATCCAGATCACAGAGTACATCAATGCTTGCCTTCATCGAATCCGGGCTTGCATTATAAGTATCATCAAGGATCGTATATCGATTCTCCATACGAATGATCCGCTGTCTCTGTCCTTCAAAATGTTCGAAAGCCTTTGCGGCTGTTGCCATCGGAATCCCGAGCTGATATGCAACTGCGATTCCCGCCAGTGCATTCCTTACATTATGTTTTCCCAGTACATCCATAACAACATGAACTGTCTCGCCATTATGCGTACAGTCGAACTCCATACCCTGCTCTCCGCATTGTACATCGGATCCCTGAAAATCACAGACCTCATCGATACCGAAAGTAAGTGTCTGACATGACATATCATCTTTTATCTCCCGCAGTAACGGATCATCACCGTTTAACAGCAATAAGCCATTCTCCTTCATATGATTCACAATAGAAAGCTTCTCGTCTCTGATGTTCTCCTGCGTCTTCATAAATTCTATATGTGCAACACCGATCATTGTCACTACACAGATTGATGGTCTTACGATATCAGATAATATCTCCATCTGTCCCGGTTCACTGATACCCATCTCGATCACCGCTGCATCATATCCGTCTGTCATTCTGGAAAGCGTCATTGGTACACCGATCTGAGAATTCTCATTTCCATTTGTCTGAAAACAATGTCTGCCTGTGCCGACAGCCGCTGCGATCATCTCTCTGGTCGTTGTCTTTCCCACACTTCCGGTCACTCCGATATATGGAATATCATATCGACCGCGGATATCTTTTCCAATCGCCTGAAGCGCTTTCATCGTGTCATCAACACGGATAAATGGTTTCTCCGAAATAACGACATTATCATGCTCTGACGTCAGAGTTGCCGAAGCTCTCTCCATCGCCGGCTCAATAAAACGATGTCCGTCAACTTTATTACCCAACAGAGGAATAAATAAATCTCCCGCCTGTGCTTTTCTTGAATCAATACACAGACCTGTAATCGGTGTATCTTCATCGCCACAGAGCAGGAACCCTCCTGTTGCATTCACAATATCTTTTACTGTAATATTTTTCATTTCCCCTATCTGCCTTTCCAGAACAGTTTCATATTTCATATAAAAGCATGCACTGCATGCAGGCCAGTAGAAAAAGCCTGCGTCCATTTTATCACATATATATGCGAATTTCCAGTATTCTTGTGTACATATTCCCATTTTGAAGAAAGATTAAGGTTCTTCCTCTCTTTTCCAGAAATTCTCCACCTTCTGAGCAAGCCGGTCAAAATTTCCAAATACCGCATCCTGCCATTCCACCGGAAATAACGAGTTATATTCCCCGGTGCCAAATCGTTCGTCCAATAACAGGATCACTCCGGTATCATCTTCTGTCCGGATCACCCGCCCGGCTGACTGGAATACCTTATTAATACCCGGATACAGATACGCATATTTAAAACCGTCAACAGACGAATCCGCATTTGTATCCGTCCTCTTTCCGGTATTGAAATAATCCATCATGATCTTTCTCTCATTGCACACCTGCGGAAGTCCCGGTCCTACTACAACCGATCCGATCAATCTGTCCCCGGTCAGATCGATTCCCTCAGAGAATATACCACCCATGATACAAAAGGCGACTACATTCTTTTGTGATGAGAAATGCTCCAGGAATGCTTCTCTGTCTGCCTCTTTCATATTCTGTTCCTGACACAGCAGTTCCATAACAGAACAATCTTCAGCCGTCATCTGCTCATAGACCTCCCGAAGCATCTTATAGGATGGCAGAAATACCATATAATTGCCGGGATGTACTTTAAACAGATGTCTGATATACTCTGCCACACGTTTATACTCCTTTACCGAACGTCTGGTATATTTCGTAGATACATCCACGCCGACCATGATCTGTCGTTTCTTCTGATCAAACGGAGAAGGAATATAGATAGCCTGATCGGTATCCGTATCGGACAGCATCTCCATGTAATACTTTACCGGCAGGATCGTTGCCGAAAAGAAAACAGTCGATACCCCCTTATCCAGGCAAAGCTTCAGATTATTCGCCGGATGGACGCAATATAACCGCACCATAAATCTGCCATCCGAAGTAAGCTCATCATAGATCACATAGCTGTCATCGATCAGATCCGCAATATTTAAAAATGTCGTAAGTGCAAAATAAAACTCCAGTATCTCCTTACGTTCCGGGATCTGTTTGTAATCTTCTAAAAATGTCTCCATCGTCGTATGAAGCTGCAGCAGCTTCAGATACAGAACCCCGATATCATTTAGAATCTGATATCCATGCTCCGGGCATCGCTTCTTCAATTCCAGAAGCTCCCGGTTGCAGGATTCCAGACCTCGAACAAGCTTCTTACTATATGGCTTTACAAGTTTTTTCACTGCAAGGAAATCTTCTTTATACAAAGTCGCACTGTACATGGATGATGCACGATCCACCAGATTGTGTGCTTCATCCACCAGAAATACATACCGTCCTGTATCATATGCTGTCTGAGAAAAAAACCGTTTCAGATTCACCCTCGGATCAAATACATAATTATAATCTCCAATGATAGTATCTGCGAACAGACTCGCATCCAGACCCAGTTCAAACGGACAGACCCGATACTTTTCCGCATAAGAACGGATAACCTCCCGATCCATTCTTTCCTCCTGCGTGATCATTTCAAATAATGCAGCATTGACACGATCAAAATGTCCCTTTGCATAAGGGCAATGCTCCGCGTCACATTCCATTGTCTCATTCAGACATATCTTCTCTTTGGCAGTCAGCATAACGGAAGAAAACTTCAATCCATGTTCCCGCAGCAATGTAAGTGCCTGATCCGGTACGGTTCCGGCGATCGTCTTGGCCGTCAGATAAAAAATCTTCGATACCAGCCCGGTTGCAAATGCCTTAACGGAAGGAAACATTGCCGCCATCGTTTTACCGATTCCGGTCGGAGCCTGTACAAACAATCTGCGCTCCCCTTCGATCGCCTTATACACACAGGCAGCCATCTGCTTCTGTCCTTTTCTGTATTCATATGGGAATTCCAGTTCTGTAATCGAAGCATCTCTGATTCTTGCATGTGATATGGCATGATCGATCCATTTCATCATCTCATCCACCGTATCATGAAACCATTCCTCAAGAAATGAAAAAGAAAATACATAAAAAAAATGTTTTACCTCTTCACTTTCCAGATTCACATATGTGATCTGTACATTGATCCGATCCAAAGACTGTTCTTTTGCATAAATATAGGCATAGCACATTGCCTGGGCTACATGAACTGTTTCCGGTACTTCGATATCGGCAAGTTTTCTGTACACGCCTTTGATCTCGTCGATCGTAACATCCGCAGGTTCATCCGCTTCCGGCATCTGACCGGTCACGTCGGCAGCATTTGGTTCCATGAGGCTCTCAACTGCTTCCGGATCCGGGCTCTCCGTTTTTTTGAGCAGCAGCCGGTCCCAATATCTGTCCTCTACCCGGATCACCTGCCGCTCGATTTCCTTCTTCTTCCTGCTTCGGTTCTTTTCACCTCTCAGATCTATGATCCCATCTGCTCTGCCCTCTATCGTGACATCCAGATCATGAATTCCCTTCTTCATCGTGATCTTTAAAGGAACTTCCGCATCATAATAAGACCCTGCCATTTTCTGAAGCTTTCGATGCATCTTACTTCCCGCATTCATCGCTTCCTTTGACAGAGTCCCATTACTGCTGCTTGTAATATCGCCGCATCTGTATATAAATTCTACCATATGCCTGACCGATACTTTAAATTCCATAATTCTTATTTGTAAACAATGGCTGCTGCCAGCTTCTCTGCTGTCTCCCGATCTGTCAGGATCTCAACCAGTTTCAAACCAAAATCAATAGCTGTTCCCATACCGCGGCTTGTGATCACCTTACCGTCTGTTACTACATTTTCATATGATACTTTCGCACAATGAAGTCCCGCTTCCATTCCCGGATAGCAGGTAGCCTCCTTATCCTTTAAGATGCCAAAGACTCCAAAGGCAGTCGGTGCCGCACAGATCGCTGCAACATATCTTCCTGCTTCATACTGTCCGCATACGAGATTCTTTACCTTCTCATTTGCGATCAGATTTGTCACACCGGGCATACCACCCGGAAGTACGATCATATCTGCATCATCGGTAAGTGCACTGATCTTCTCATCCATCTTTACTGTGATCCCATGTGAACCTGTAACCGTATCCTGATCGTCTGCCGCCACCATAAGGCAGTCAACCTTTGCACGTCTTAACAGATCTACAACGGTTAATGCTTCTACTTCTTCATATCCTGTTTCAAATAACATTCTGACTTTCATCATTCTTCCTCCATTTCTATCTATACTATTCGCCGAGTTTCGACACACCTGTCATAAATGCAAGTCGCTGTTCCTCATTCATACTGCTTAATGCACTGTTATGATACGCTCCATCCATCGATACATCTCTGGTAAACCATGCCGGTGCTACGAAATTATCTGCATCTTCCTTCGTCTCAAATTCGACTTCTGCATAGATCAGTCCCTGATACAGCCCCTCAAAGACATCCAGTTCGATCTTAAGTCCTGCATCCTTTTGCTTATCACCTGTTGTACCCTCTGTATCCGTTAGCGGGATGATATATCTGCGTTTCGTCACCAGATTCCCATCAACCTTGCCAAGCAGTCGTTTATAATCTGCTTCATTCATCGGAAGCTCGAATTCCTGTCGTTCCAGTAATCCGCTCGACTTTACTGTAAGAATATATTGTTCATCTGCCTTTCGGATACGGATCACCGGGCTGGTCGAGATATACCCCTGCTCCAGTTCCTTATATGGATACGCTTCCAGTGAAAACGGTATCTCTTTTATCAGATATTTTCTTTCAATCTCCATAAAAGCCTCCTTTTATATCAGCACTTTATAACCAGTCCTCCGGTGGTGCCGTTGTTCCCACATGGCTTGCGATTCCCCTGTTTATCATAGAAAATGCCAGGATCAAGGTGATCACAAACATAATAGATGACGGTATCAGAAAATCCAGACAGGTATTTACCGATGTCAGCAGCATCGGCAAGGTCAGTCCGTAAAGACATACACGGAATACATTCCCATAAGATAAACCTGTGTGAAGTCCTTTCGCAAGCGTCCGTGCAACGATCGAAAATACAAGTGCAAGGAAGATCATCCTGATCACACTTCCGAACATCATAGCAATATACATAATGATAATCGCAACATAGAACGCCGGTACTGCGGATGCAAGCTGTTCATTGTTAAATCCATCATAGAATAATTTGTCGAGATCCATCGTCGAGTATTCATACGTCTGTCCGCCGTTTATCATTCCCATGACTACGTTCTCTTTGCCAAATGCGATATACACGCCATTTGTCTTGATATCATCGAGTGTGATCCTGTCATAATCCGTATTCATATAGATTGTTGCATTTCCGATATCGAGTGACATCTCCGACTCTGCCGTAAGCTTACCATCCTCGATCACAAACTGCGGAACCTTATTCGTAATCAGGTTATTTAACCCTCCCACATGCATGATAAAGGTAATGACACCGATTCCAAACTCGATAAAGGTCAGGATAAAAGCGATCAATATCATAAATCCTACCGTCTTGCTCGCTTTTAACTTCGTCAGATGCTTATAATTTTTCGGGCTGGATACCGCGATAGCTAACTGATCGACCATCGTTACTTTTGAATATTCTTCGTCCATTAGATAATCTCCATTTTTTTCATAGCTTTATAGATTCCGTCTTCTCTGACATCATCCGTTACGAAACGGACTTTCTTCTTCAGATACTCCGGACCTTTTTTCATTATAATACTATTTGGCACATATGCCAACATCGGTTCATCATTACTTCCGTCTCCAAATGCATATGCATTTTCCAATGGCAGGTCAAAATAATCAAGCAGATACCGGATACCGGTTGCCTTCGTATATCCCTTTGGTACGACCTCACAAAAATTTCCCTCTCTCTGGATATACATATAATCTTTTTCCAGATATGTCTTAAACACTTCCAGATACGGAGTGTCAGCATCATACCATGCACAAAATTTATCAAAGATATGATCGTTTGCAGGATCGTCATATTCCATATAGGTGCTGGTTGCCTTAAAATAACTGGTCAGTTCTTTTAAATGCTCATTATCGGAAAAAACAGCGCTTGTAAACACTTTGTCCGCATGTTCATATACGGCATCCATTTTATATTCACGACATTTCCGAATCACACCTGCGCAGACATCATATGGCGTAACGTGATGAAACAATGTCTCACCATTATACACAATATGAGTTCCGCAGCCACAGACAAAACCATCAAAGCCTGCGCTTCTGATTTCTTCCGTTACATTACAAAATACTCTTCCCGTATTGATAAATGCCAGATGTCCGTTCTCTCTTGCCTTTTGTATTGCCTCTTTTGCACTGTCCGGAAAATATCGTTTTCCATCATCCGTGATCAGAGTTCCGTCGATATCAAAAAAAAGAATCTTTCTTGTCTTATTCATGTCTATTTCCTCCGGTTATTACCGCATAAGAACAAAAGCGCTCCACGCAGTATGAATGCATTCAGGGTTCTATGACCTTTTTTGCATCATAAAACCCTGAACATTATTTTATGCTATGCAATTTTTATAACTGCTTCATAAGGTCGATCATCTCAAGTGCGCCCATTGCACAATCATAACCCTTGTTACCTGCCTTTGTTCCGGCACGCTCAATTGCCTGCTCAATGTTCTCCGTTGTTACTACACCGAACATAACAGGGATACCGGATTCAAGCGAAACAGATGCAATTCCCTTGGACACTTCATTGCATACATAATCATAATGGCTGGTTGCTCCGCGGATAACTGCGCCAAGGCAGATCACTGCATCATATTTTCCTGACATAGCCATCTTCTTAGCTACAACCGGAATCTCAAATGCTCCCGGAACCCATGCAACAGATATGTCATCCGGATTTACGCTGTGACGTAATAATGCATCCTCTGCACCGCTTACCAGTTTTGATACGATAAATTCATTAAATCTTGCTGCTACAATACCGATCTTGGCACCATTTGCTACGATCATTCCTTCAATCTTCTTCATTTTATTATCCTCCTGTTATTACGTTCATTATATCGTCTTACAGATCAAGTATATGTCCCATCTTTTCTTTCTTTGTCTTCAGATAAAACGCATCGAACTTGCCCGGCTGCATCTGGATCGGTACTCGTTCCACGATCTCAAGATTGTATCCTGACAAACCATATACCTTTAATGGATTGTTCGTAAGCAGTCTCATCTTTCTGACACCAAGGTCAACCAAGATCTGTGTTCCGATCGTATAATCTCTTGCATCCTCAGGGAAGCCAAGCTTCAGATTTGCCTCTACGGTATCTAAGCCCTGATCCTGTAACTGATATGCTTTGATCTTATTGATCAGACCGATTCCACGTCCTTCCTGTCTCATGTACAGAAGCACGCCTCTGCCTTCCTTTGCGATCATCTTCATCGCTGCATCATACTGCTGGCCACAGTCACAACGGGCTGAACCAAGTGCATCTCCGGTCAGACATTCAGAATGAACTCTGCATAATACCGGCTCTCCATCGGTGATATCGCCCTTTACCAGTGCTACATGATGCTCACCATTTAATTTATTGATATATCCATAGATCGTGAACTCACCATATCTGGTCGGCATCTTTGCCTTTGCTACACATTCTACAAATACTTCATGCTCCTTACGGTACTGAACCAGCTTTTCGATTGTGGAGATTTTCAGGTTGTGCTCCTCAGCAAATGCAAGCAGATCGTCCTTTCTTGCCATTGTACCGTCATCCTTCATGATCTCACAGCACAGACCACATGGCTTCAAGCCTGCAAGTCTGCACAGATCGACCGTTGCCTCTGTATGTCCGCCTCTCTCGATCACGCCGCCCGGAACTGCACGTAATGGGAACATATGACCCGGTCTGCGGAAATCCTCCGGCTTTGCATCTTCTTCTACGAACTTTCTGGCTGTAATGCCACGCTCATACGCTGAGATTCCGGTTGTAGTGCTTACATGGTCAACCGACACTGTAAATGCAGTACAATGATTATCTGTATTTGTGATGCACATCTGCGGAAGATTTAACTTCTCCACATAAGAATCATCCATCGGCATACAGATCAGGCCTCTGGCATATTTTGCCATAAAGTTCACATTCTCCGTGGTCGCGAATTCAGATGCGCAAATGACATCTCCTTCGTTCTCTCTGTCTTCATTATCGAGCATAACGACAACCTTACCGGCTGCCAGATCTGCTAATACTTCTTCTATGCTGTTTAATTCCATCTGTCTTTACCTCCATAGGAATATTTATTTTATAAGAATCCATTCTCTGCCAGGAAATTCATATCTACTTTTTTTCCTGTATCCGGTTCTTCTTTGTCTTTAAAATGAAGCAGCTTATCTACATATTTGCCGATCACATCATTTTCCAGATTGACCACTGCTCCGGTCTGCCTGCGGATCAGCGTTGTCTCCTCTGCCGTATGCGGAATGATCGAAACCTTAAAGCAGCGGTCATCGACATAAGCAACCGTCAGGCTAATTCCATCGATCGTGATCGATCCCTTCTCGATGATATACTTTAACAGCTTTTTATCACATGTTACTGTCACCCAGATCGCATTTTCTTCTCCGGTGTAATCTGTGATCACCCCGGTTCCGTCGATATGCCCGGATACGATATGTCCGCCAAATCTTCCATCTGCCGCCATCGCACGCTCCAGATTCACCTTGCTGCCGGAGCTTAAGGTACCCAGATTGCTTCTTCTTATCGTCTCTGCCATCACATCTGCCGTAAACAAATGCCCCGACATTCCTGTGATCGTCAGGCATACCCCATTGACAGCTATGCTGTCACCGATCTTACTTCCTTGCAGAACCTTGTCAGCCTCTATGGTCAGGCGACCGGAGGATGTGCCTTTTTCTATCTTCTTTATCGTGCCTGTCTCTTCCACAATGCCTGTGAACATGACTGCCTCCTTTTCGGGGACGTTTTTTTGCAAACAGTCATTTCGTCACCCCATTGACTCTTGTTCCGCAAAACGCTTGCGCTCTATTTTCATGTAACGGTACTAAACTCACTGCCCTTTGCAGTTCGTTAAGAACCGACATGAAAAAAGGTTTACTGCACAAGATCAATGGAGTAACGAACTGATTGTTTAAAAAAACATCAACCTGATTAATTAACAACTTACTTGCTGAATTTCTTCTTTTAACATATTAAGTTTCCATATAACTTAACATAAAAAAGCCGGAGACTATGTCTCCGGCGGGTTGTTTGTTATGAAATGTTGGTGCAGATTCTACGCATGCTGATACCTGTTATCTGCATTCTTCTTTCATCCAGACTTTACTGTCGGCTTTGGATTCTCACCAAATCATGCCTTACGGCTCGCGGGCTCACATAGATTACTATGTATACCGCCGGTGGGGAAACTAACCCCGCCCTGAAGACTTCAACATGGTTATATTGGCACAGTTTATTATGTTTGTCAAGCTGTTATCTGAAAATACTGAAGCATGATGTCTGCTCCAAACCTCTGAACGGAACCAAGCTCAAACGGATAGGCTTCTTCCGGTGATTCTACTCCCATACCACCGACCGGTGTATAACCTGCACTTCCTCCAAAGATCTTCGGTGCTATATAGACATCGACCTCTTTTACGATACCTGCTTTTAATGCACTTTCATTTAAGGTTCCGCCACCTTCAAGCAGAATTCCGTCTATGTTTCTTGCGCCGAGCTGTCTCATCAGTTCCTGCAGATCCACATGTCCATCCACATTCTCCGTCTCGATGATCTCAACGCCTGCCCCGATCAGCTTCTGCTTCTTATCTGTCTGATCCTCTGACTGTATGGTTGCAAGAATCGTCGGTACTTCAGACGCTGTTCTTACGATCTGTGAATCCATAGGAATCCGAAGTCTGCTGTCGCAAATAATACGGACCGGATTTCTGCCTCCTGCTCTCCTACAGGTAAGTGCCGGATCATCTTTTATCACGGTCTCGCTTCCAACCATGATACCTGTAAGTGCATTTCTCTGCTCCATCACATGGGCTCTTGCTTCTTCGCCGGTGATCCATTTACTCTTTCCACTGTAGGTTGCGATCTTACCATCCATAGTCATTGCATATTTCATTACGACATATGGTGTCTTATTTACAATATAATGGAAAAATACCGGATTAAGGCTGTCACATTCTTCTTTTAATACATGTGTGATAACTTCAATCCCTGCATCCCGTAGTATCTGATATCCCTTTCCAGATACAAGCGCATTTGGGTCATCCGATCCGACATAGACTCTGCTGATCTTATGCTCGATGATCGCATTCACGCACGGAGGCTGTTTGCCATAGTGGCAGCATGGCTCCAGCGTCACATACATTTCCGCTCCCGCTGCGTCCTCTGTCAGATGTGCAAATGCATCCCTCTCCGCATGAAGCTCTCCGTATCTTCTGTGATATCCCTCTCCAATAATCCGCCCATCCTTTACGATCACTGCTCCGACCAGCGGATTTGGATTTACCGCTCCGATTCCTTTTTTTTGCCAATTCGATGGCTCTCCTCATATATGTTTCCTGCATACTGTCTAACCTCGTATTCCTTATCTGATCATTATCTGCTTCTTATTTACTTCCTGTATACTTCTTGACAAATCTGTTTTACACTATTTATAATTTCACTATCTTATACTATTGGAGTTTAACATGTTTCAGAAATTTTATCCATCAGAATATTATACATCAACCTATGTCATTGACTTTGCCGAATATTATAAAAAAGGCTATCGTGGCATCTTATTTGACATTGACAATACCCTTGTTCCCCATAATGCTCCGGCAACAAAGGAAGCAATCAGACTTATCCACCGGTTAAAAGAGATTGGATTTGGTATCTGTCTGGTATCCAACAACAAAGAGCCAAGAGTTGCGGAATTCAACAAGCCTTTGGATGTAAAGTACATCTATAAAGCCGGGAAGCCAAAACGCTCCGGCTACCAGAAAGCCATGCAGCTTCTCGGCACCGATACTACAAATACTCTCTTTGTCGGAGACCAGTTGTTTACAGATCTCTGGGGCGCAAATAACACCGGTATCACTTCACTGTTAGTGCAGCCAATCGATAAAAAAGAGGAGATCCAGATTATCCTGAAGCGGATTCCTGAAAAGTGGATCTTACATTCCTACCTGAAAAAGCATCAGATTGTACGGTAAATCAGGCAGGCTTCCTTCTAAATATGTATCTATATAAAATGAGAGCTGATACTACTTATTATTACACAAGTCGCTTTCGCTCTACCTTCGACGTAACGGTACATAAGGTTGCAAAATACGCAACCTAAGTACCGACGCTCAGGTAGGCTTGTTCCATAATAATAGTATCAGCTCTCATTTTTATTTACACAATTAATTTGTAGCATAATAAATATTATACTAACATATCCATGTTCAGACGTTTGATTACCTGGAAGGATTTTGCACGAAGCTCTTCTGCATCAAACTGTGACAGCATGGTATCTTTGTCCCACTTTGTCTTCATCAGTGCATTTAACAGATCTTCGATATACGCCTTTACATATTTTACGTTTTCTTCTGACTTGTCTTTCAGAAGAACTACGATGTTATCGATTGCTTCAATCACACCGGACTCCTGCTGCTTTACAGGTGACTGACCTGATTCATCAGATAACTCGATAACCTTACCTGTCTTGGTAATGATTACCTTCTTATTCGGAGAGCTTGCAGCCTTCGAAGTTCCCTTCTTGTCAAGCATTCTGTGAATTACTTTTACAAGACATGCAACGGCATAAGTAGCTTCTTCTGCAGTCGGCTTCTCAAGTCCCTTATCATTATGCTGATTCCATAACCATTCGGACTTGCATAACATCTCTTCCACGGAAGCATCACGTAATAATCTTGCAAGGTCAGCATCTGCAGCTGAGCCTTTGTTCTTTCCAAAGAATCCGCCACCGGAAGTCTGAGTCTCCTGACCATATTTTGCAGGTAAAACAATCTTATTATAAGTTTCCTGTAAATATCTCTTTGCAGTATTCAAATCATAGCCCGAACTGATGATCTGTATCTTACCACCACCAAGTCCGTTTACAACCATGTCCTCGGCAGCCATGAATAACAGATGCTTCTGTCTGTCATCGATCATCTTCTTGATCTCATAATTAGTCTTGCTCTTTTCAAGGATTGAATTCTTACGAACCTTGAATGCTTTAATCTTTTCCTTTACACTGAAGAACTGCTTCAGAAGGTTAGGATTTGCATTCACATAATTGTTGATCCATGTTAATTCAATGTACTGATGCTCTATCTTATTTGAAATCTCATATACATTGTAACCATCAAATACTACGTTTAATGTTGTATAGAGAAGTTCAAGCATCTCATACTTCTCTTCCCATGAACGAGATGACATATCCTGATTTACAATAGCCTTGATACCGCATTCATAGAAAACGAGGTTATATTCATATAATCCTTCAAAGATATTGGTCTTACCATTTAACTGAGAACCGGTTCCGAGAGTCTGAAGATTCTTCTTCATCTCAGGTTCGTCTTCGATATACTTGTATACCTTCTTGATAAAGCCTGCGACTTCTGTAAGAAGGGTGTCAATTCTCTTATTGTAGATCTCCTGCTTGGAGATAGCTGATACAACGCTTCTGGACAACACGCTTGTACTCTGTGCACTGTTACAATTACGGATCAGTTCCTTGAAGTTCTCGTATACCGCAAGATTATCAATAGGGATATATTCTGCATTCAAGCCATAGAACTCAAATGCTTTTGCATAATTCTTATCATTGATATATGCATTAAATAAGCCAATGCTGAACTGGATCTTGTAATCATTTCCAACATGTGGGTCTTCTACTACATAATCAAAAAGTACTTCCAAATTATTGATATATGCATCTGACTTTGCTGTTGAAAGCGGAAGTCCCATCTCCATAACAACATTGATCAGATCCAGATATCCCATAACCGCCTTATCAAAATTCTTAGGTCTGTCATCGTCCTCTAAGATCTGATAGCTTACATTGATAAGTAATGGGGCGATACGCTCCCCGATCAGGCGCATAGCCTCCGAGAACTTCTCTGTCTGATATAAGTAGATCAACCAGATACTGTATCTGTAAATGCCGGTTGCACTGATAGGTGCATCAATATCAGCCGGATCAATATCACCATATATGAATTTGAACAATGGCTCTATCCATTCTTCGATCTCATAACGACCGGTCGCTTTAATGTTAAAATCAACAAACTCAGCCAGCTCGTATAACTTTGTACACTGAGCCTTTACCTCGTCATCAACCATCATGGATGATAAATCAAAATTACTGTCTTTCAGATAATCGATAACAAGTGCATAAAATCCGTCCTCAACCTGTTCATTCAAAAATCTGATCAATAATCCTTTATTATTGGATGCTGCTATGGATAGAACATTATTATCATTGTCCGATGCAATGTTAGCTGGTAGCATATTCTATTCCTCCTTTTTTGTCTATTCTTTGTATGCTTTCGATAAAATCACTTTCATATTTATAACTATATCACAAAACATTTTACTGTTCAATGAATTTTTGGTAATTTCTACAAATCAGCATTGTGCATAATTGCTGAAAATTCAAATCACATGAATCAAAAAACGTTTTTGTCAGTATTTACTAATCAAGTCCTGCCATATGAAGGATCGCCATTGCATTTGTCGTCGTACATCTGCCATCCTTCTTCTTATAATCAAATCGCAGCTGATCACCTTCGTAGTATTCTTCAAAATGATAATTTACCGCCGGCACACCGGCTTCATTTTTCAGGTCACATAATTCAAAATCATGGGTAGACACGATTGTCATAGAATTATCATCCGATAACTTTTTAATAACCTGAGACGCTCCCACGATACGATCTGCCGAATTGGTTCCTTTGAATATCTCATCGATCAGGCATAACATCGGCATATCATTTTTCTTATACTCTACCATGGATTTGATCCGAAGGATCTCTGCATAGAACGTGGATATACCATTACTGACATCATCTGTTACTCTCATCGATGTAAAAATCTTCATGTAATCCGCGTGCATATTCTCCGCACATACAGGTGCGCCTGCATATGCAAGGATCAGATTGATTCCAAGAGTACGCAGGAATGTCGTCTTACCTGACATATTCGATCCTGTGATGATAGTCGTTCCGCCCTTAAATGCTGCACCATTGGGAACTACCTTTGACGGATCGATCAGCGGATGACGCATATTCTCTGCCGTTACCTCTACTTTATCGCGTCTTGTCACCTCAGGATATGATACATCTCTGGTCCGTGCGAGTGCCGCAAATGATAACAGTTCTTCCATTCTTGAGATTGCATGGATCCAGTCTTTCACCTGACTTCCATACCGATCTCTCCACTTATCCATCATAAAGCCCAGATGAAAATCCCATAAAAGCAGACCGCAGAGAACCTGATGGATGATCGGATTATAGCGGATATTAAATGCCGAACTGATCCGCTCCAGCTTCTTTACAGCGTTTAAAGCACCTGTATCCTCTGAGATCGTATTCTTTATATCCTTTAACAGCTCTGAATCAAAAT
This sequence comes from Clostridium sp. L2-50, assembly GCF_000154245.1. Classification (NCBI taxonomy): domain Bacteria; kingdom Bacillati; phylum Bacillota; class Clostridia; order Eubacteriales; family Clostridiaceae; genus Clostridium; species Clostridium sp. L2-50. The sequence continues at coordinate 106,783 of NZ_DS480328.1, forward strand.
TCTCATCCGATATCTGTTCAAACATTTTAATATAATCATCGATCACATAACCGAATGAGATCATCGGCATAACAGCCTGCCCTGCCACTCCCGAAGTGATCCATGCAAATAACAAAACAACAAAAAATGAGATCAGGGAATATCCGAGATTTACTTTTCCCATGATGCCAAGGATCAGTAAAACGATCGTCACAAGAGGAAGCAGGAAACGAAGTATATTAAATATTCCTGATATATGTTCATCGCTGGTACAATAAGCAACAAATTCATCAGATGAATATTTTTTTTTCTTACCCATTCCGGACTTCACACATAAGGTTTCAAATCCCATTGAAAAATCATGCTTCTCTGTCAGTTCTCTTACAGCATCCTGTCGTTTCTTTCTGTCTTCTGATGCAAATTCCGGCTGTCTGAGCGTCTCCGCAAGCAGCTGTCTGCCATCCTCCGTTCCTGCTACGCAGATAAACTGATAGAGCGAATTTTTACCCATAATATCCAGATCCTTTGCGACCAGATCTTCATCGGTCAGATACTCTGATCCGTCTTCTTCAAATTCTTTCCAGCTGTCATCGTAACGTTTCAGATAACGTTCATATACTATTACCTTTGCCTTGTTATATTCCAGCTGTTCATTTAATTTGCCATGCTTAAATACTAAGAATACAAAGGCCACCACCGCAAGAATTCCTGCTATAAGAAATGGTATATTGGAATCATATAAACCAACGATCAATCCGCCTGCCATCACCAAAAACATCAGAAAACGAATCGTACCGATGCCGGAATAACGGCTTTCCAATTCTTTCTGTTTCTTTTTTAATTCTTCCAATTCTGTATTAAAACGTTCCATACCGCGTCCCCCTTTGCTCTCTGTCATTTCTATCTCTCCTTGATCCTGTCTTCTTAATTTCTTTTGATCAGCTTTAATCCGATCATCACATTTATCTTTCATATACGTTGTATATCTTTGAAAACTATAGCATACTTCATCCTATCAGGCAAATGTTAAAAGTTCGTAAAATCTGCCTGTCATCCCTTTTGTTTATCAATGTTTTCTTGCTTTTTAAGTGTATACATATTAAAATTATGGAAACGTTATTTATAACGACTTTTACATCATATATAGAAGGAGATTATGCATTATGGGAAAAGGTAAATTATTCAAAGCCGCTGCTACGATCGCTGCGATCGGCGGTGTTTGCTATGTATTCAGGGACAAGATCAAGAATTCTACCGTATACCAGTCTTTAGATATGGATGATAAGGTAGAAAAGGTTAAGCATACGATCAAGGAAAAGATGCCTGCAAAAGAAGAAACCGCAGACCGCGATTATTTCTCTCTGGATGATGCTGTCGATAATACCGATACAAACGCTGAAGCTGCTACTGTAGCTGAAAGTGTATCAGATGTTACCGCCAAAGTAGACGATCTTCTCTCCGATATACCTTCCACATCGGAAGACGCTGCACCGGAAGAAGAAAGCCCTATCCTCTATGAAAACGAGGGATTATCCGATGTATCCGAGGATCTCGATGTTATCGAAGAACAGGATAAGTTGGATCTTTAATATCAATTAAAAACAAATACACCCGTCCGATCCGAATCGTTGTCACACTGTACAACAGCACATCCGGATCAACGGGTGTTTTTCTTCTGTATCAATGGAATTATATCATCCACGATGCTCTCAGATTTAAAATTATGCTCATATATCATTCCGGCAGCATTTGATATGATCAGCTTATAAATATTATGTCCTGTCCTGCCCTTACGCTCTGTATGTTTTGAAATTACTTCTATATTCCTTAACAATACAATGTCTGTTCGAAATAACGTACTGATGATCAGATATTTCTTTGTCACATAACAATTATGACTCTCATATACGACCGCATCATGCAGCTGGCGGTTTATATCACGCACAACCAGCTTCCTGTCAAACACTCCCTGTAAGTGTCTGATCCGGGGATGATACCACGGACAAAAGATACAGCAGACGATCTCAACAAGCGATAATGCCATCATAGCAAGTGCAAGATAAAATGCCAGCTTCACAATTCCGTAAAATGTCTTCGGATAATCAATCTCGCTGATCATATAATCATATGTTATCTTTTCAAGCTGCTCCTTGCTTATTCCCGCACTTTCCGCACACTGGGATAAAATATAGCTACAGGTAGCCGGATCTTTCTTCAACTGTCCCTGCACCGTATAATCTCTTATAACAGTCTCCGTATCATCGATCAACACGATCATGAATTTATCATTTATCCATGCACAGTAATATCCCCCGACACGTTTACCATCCATACAGTAATCATACCCCATATACTGAAGCTTATCAAAAGCCATCTCTACATTCGATATTTCGGAATTATACAATCCCGGAATATCTGATAGCTGCTTTATGGTATGAAATGTAAAATTTCCAAGCAGATGAAACTGTACCATCAAGCCTGTGAGAACTGCCATTATAACTGCACTTCCAAGCAGCGACATGACTGTATTTTTTAATAAAAACAGATTTAATCGTTTATTCTGCATCATAAGCCTTAGAAATGACTGCCGCCACCGCCATGGCTGCCGCCTCCACCGCCACCGCTGCTGCCACCGCTGCTTGACGACTCAATTTTTACGCTTGTGACATCTTTACGGATGAAGATATCACGATGATCCAGAAGCTCTACATTTCCATTTACATATGTATTTAATGTAGTTGTATCCTTGCCCGCCTTCTTTGACATATTGGTGATAAAGAAGACTACCGCACATACTATAACCGCTACAAATATAAACAACGGTGATACATGAATTCCTCCGCCATTTGCACTCTTCATGCAAATAGCAGCTTTCTCGATCATGACCGTAAATCCTTTCTCGGCATCCGAACGCAGATATTTACCACCGGCCTCGGTTAATGATGATGCCTTTGAATCACTGATCCGGGCACGCACTCTGGTTCCCGATGTACTCATCCATACATCTCCGGCCTCATAGTTAGCTGCAATTACAATACTGTCACTCGGAACATAGCCATCACTTGTGCTCCGATTGCTTGAAGGATCATATTCCCAGTTCTCCCAACCGAAACGGTTCTGATCACACATTGCCGTTGCAACTGCTTTAATTGCTTCAAACTCGGCATAATATGTATCAGACCAATATGTATCAAACATATCCTGTGCCTGTTCATTGTTGATCGTTACAACTACGATATCCGCACCTATCTTATCTTCATATTCTGCAATGACATCTTCCAAGCTCTTCTCTTCAGAAGATGTAAGTTTGTCTGCATAATCAAATACTCTCTGATCCGTCAGACATTCTGTGTTGCTTCTCTTATCATGCTTCAGATTCTGTTTGCTGATCAGCGCACTTCCAATCATCAGAACAAATCCGATAACAAATAATACTAAAACGGTGATCTTATATTTCTTCATATTAAATCACCTCCAGGATCATAGCTATGCCGGAAGCACACGCAGCTACCGATGCAGCAAATGCTGCTGTAAGTCCGATCGCACGGCTGACGCTTCTCGGTGGTGTACCCACACACTTACCTGTCTGACCATTTACATAGAACATATAATTCTGTCCCTGATACCGATATTCATAGATCCATACAGGCATCAATGCAAATCGGTTCGCCAGCAGTTTATTATTTGCGTTCATATTCTCAGATGTCAGGCTGGTATAACCGGAAGCTTTCTGCTCTGCCCATTTCTTTGATGTATCATTTACCTTGGTTACTGCTCTTCCCGATAACTGATCCGGCGTATAATTATATATCTCCGCCTCAAAGCCTGACAGATATTTGTTATCATGCTGAGTCAGCTGATCATAACCATATGGCTCCATCTGATCCATAATACCATCCGGCATCTCGATCGAAGCATCAACAGGGATACCGTTATACTTGATATGCAGTTTGCGGTAGACATCAAAATAGGATGTCTCTGTGTATTTTCTGTCACCGGAGGTCCATGTACGAACCTTTGTACCAACGGCTTTATAATCTACGTTTGTATCAAAATCATACAGCCAGAACGGAACATAGACTCCTCGAAGCCGCTCCAGTGTCTTTGTAGACAGGAAATCAGATGGCAGAAACAGCTTCTTTCCAAATTCCTGTTTTAACTTTTCTTCTGCATCTCGTTTTGACACCTTAAATGGCAGAATTACATCCGGTCCATATGGATATACGATAAAATCATCCCTGATGATCGGCACCCCACAAGCCGGACATTTACCGGCAGATCCGTACTCGTTCCGGTATGTAATCTGTGTTCCGCACGCAGGACATATCATCGGTGTCTCGGATGGAATACTCTGTTCGCAGTCACTTCCACCACAGCTCATACATTTCATATGTCCGCTTTGTGGATCATACACAACATTTCCACCACAATTCATGCACTTATAAATCATGTATTCTCTCCTCCCGGGTTAACCCCTTTTTAACATTAATTTTTGATAATTATTGCATCCTTGCAGGCAAGTGATTTTGCACTCATTATATCATATGCTT
>NZ_DS480327.1:0-59795 GCF_000154245.1 Clostridium sp. L2-50
CAACAAAGAAGGTTAGTGAATATCTTGGATATGGATAGAAAGTATGCGTCGTATGTAAGAAATATGATGGTAAGCTGGAGTATATCGTAGAACCCGGAGTGGGTGATTACAGATATATACTTACAGCAAAAAGATGAAATATAAAAAATATGCTTAGAAACAAAAAGTCCTATGATCTGTTGCGTGATTGTGTAAGCCGGTTAGCAGACCATAGGATTCTTTTTCCTTGGTTTGTAGGTTTGTCAAACATATGTTACACAGATGCCAGATAATCCTTTAGTACAAGATTTGCTGAAAGTTATTGAAAATTACTGAGTTTTGCTGAGTTTTAGAATTTGCAGTTGAGGCTTTATGTAAAATGTGATAGACTTAAAAAAGTCATGCTAATTATATGAAGGAGGCATTAATGATGGCAGAAGAATCAATCGGGAAAAATTTTATTGAACAGATTATTGATAAAGATATAGCGGAGGGCAAGGTAACGAAGGTAGTCACAAGATTTCCTCCGGAACCGAATGGATATTTGCATATAGGACATGCCAAATCCATATTATTGAACTATGGTCTTGCACAGGAATATGGCGGACAGTTTAATCTGAGATTTGACGATACAAATCCAACAAAGGAAAAGACAGAATTTGTAGAATCCATATTAGATGATGTAAGATGGCTGGGTGCCGATTTCGGAGACAGAGTATTCTTTGCATCCAATTATTTTGACCAGATGTATGAAGCAGCAGTCAAATTGATCAAGAAAGGCAAGGCATTTGTATGTGATCTGACAGCAGATGAGATCCGCGAATACAGAGGAACTCTGACAGAGCCGGGTAAAAACAGCCCATACAGAGACAGAAGTATTGAAGAAAATCTTGCATTATTTGAAGCAATGAAGAACGGAGAGTTCCCGGATGGAAGCAAGGTGCTTCGTGCAAAGATCGATATGGCTTCACCGAATATTAATATGCGCGATCCTGTTATCTATCGTGTTGCCCGTATGACACATCATAATACAGGGGATAAGTGGTGTATTTATCCAATGTATGATTTTGCTCATCCGATTGAGGATGCGATTGAAGGTGTAACGCATTCTATCTGTACACTGGAATTTGAGGATCACAGACCTTTATATGATTGGGTAGTACGGGAACTGGAATATGAGAATCCACCAAAGCAGATCGAATTTGCAAAGTTATATCTGACAAATGTAGTTACAGGTAAGAGATATATTAAGAAGCTGGTAGAGGATGGTATCGTAGATGGCTGGGATGATCCAAGACTTGTATCGATCGCAGCACTCAGAAGACGAGGATTTACTGCTTCTTCTATTAAGAAGTTTATGGAGTTGGTTGGTATCTCAAAGAGCCAGAGCTCTGTTGATTATGCGATGCTTGAGTATTGTCTGCGTGATGATCTGAAGCTTACAGCAAACCGTTATATGGCAGTCCTGAATCCGATCAAGCTGGTGATCGATAATTATCCGGAGGATCAGGTAGAATATCTGCCGGTTGAAAATAATCAGGAAAATGAGGAAGCAGGCTCCAGAGAAGTTGCATTCAGCAAATATCTCTATATTGAAAGAGATGATTTCATGGAAGAACCGCCTAAGAAATATTTCCGTCTGTTCCCTGGCAATGAGGTACGTCTGAAGAATGCATATTTTGTAACCTGTACAGGATATGAGAAGGATGAAGATGGAAATGTAACAGTTGTTCACTGTACTTATGATCCTGCAACCAAGAGTGGTTCAGGATTCGAAGGAAGAAAGGTAAAAGGAACGATACATTGGGTATCAGCAGAAAGTGCAATTGATGCTGAGGTTCGTTTATATGAGAATATCGTGGATGAAGAAAAAGGTAAGTTGAATGAGGATGGTACTTTGAATCTGAACCCAAATTCATTGACCGTATTACAGGGATGTAAGCTCGAGAAAGCATTTGAAGATGCAAAACCTGGTGAAGCATTCCAGTTCCTTCGTAATGGATTTTTCTGTGTAGATTCCAAAGACTCTACTAAGGAGCATCCTGTATATAACCGTATTGTTTCATTAAAGAGTTCCTATAAGCCGGGAAAATAATATTTAGCCTATTAAAAGTATGAAAAATGATATATCAGAATTAGAAAACAGAAAATTATATATCCTGATCTCCAAGACACACACAGTTCCTGCAAGAATCATCAAATTCTGGACAAAAGAGCCATATGCACATGCATCCATTGCATTGGATCTGGAGCTTCGGGAGATGTACAGCTTCGCCAGAAAGGGAATCTATAATCCGTTCAACTGTGGATTCATTATAGAAGATATTGATACCGGAATATTTGGCAGAGATGTTGAAACAAGCTGTGTTGTTCTGGAACTGACCGTGACAGATAAGCAGTACAGACATGTACTGCAGGAGCTTGCGGCATTTAAAGCAAATGCTGATCTCTATCGGTATAATTTTTGGGGACTTTATGGTGTTATACGAAATAAGGCGATTGAGAGGAAATATAATTATTTCTGTTCCCAGTTCGTGGCAAGTGTGTTAGAATGTTCTGGTATACATATTCTCGATAAACAACCGGGGCTTGTAAGGCCGGATGATTTTCGGAAGAGCAGTAATGTTAAGGTGATTTACAAAGGCCTGCTCAGAAGATATCGTGAATACCTGTGGACACATGATCTGGCACAGGCATTTGGCGGTCATGTAACCAAACAGGCAATGTAAAAAAAGTGACAATATTGCTGTGAATTTTATACTATATAAAAAATACTGTGTACATTACACTCACTATTATGAAGCAAACCTGCCCGAACGCCAGTCCTTAGTGAGCCATATAATACGGCGAACTTAGTACTGCTGCGTTGAGGGTAGAGCGAAAGCGTTTTGCGGAATAATATGTGAAGTGCAATGTACACAGTATTTTTGTGTGTATCCTATGTTTATCAGGCAGTAATATTGTCGCTTTTTATTCTACAAATGTATGATTAGCCTTGATTATGCCGCGAGGTAGGGCATCCTTTGAGTTCTTCCATGGTTCATTCTTGAATCGATAGTCGAATTTATCGATGAACCATCCGATATCTCCGTTGACACGTTCCATGTTTTCAAAATATAAGTGATTCAAAGCTTCTATGAATTCTTCACATTGGTTTTTGGACAGCTTTGTGACAGAGGTATCGTAGAGGATACCGTAGTGGTAAGTACAGAAGCCCTTGCTGCTTTTGAAGGTATCCTTGAATTCAGGATCTTTTTTCCACATATGAAAGATCGTATCGACATAGCGGTCAAAGGTACGATTCATACGGTCACAGATAAAGCAGGAGCTTTCCAGTTCTTTGATATATGCACCGACACCGGAAAAATTTGACTGCTTGGAAAAAAGTCCTGGTTTTGCAGGAGTTCCTTTTTCTGATAAAGCTTTCAGATCCCGGATCGTTTTATCAGTGTGTGTCTTTAACATCAGGGCAAGTCCCAGACGATTCTTTTCTTTATATAACATGCCGATGTGATGGGAGCAGAAGCCCATTTTATCTGTCATAGCACGATTATCGTCTTCCATATAGCTTGGTCCCATCGTATATTCGATGGCATGTTCCTCCAGCGTTTTCTGCATCTGACAGAGAGGACATTCACAGTCTGCATGAAAGGCATCGTTGACAGGTATTGTGTATAATTGTTCAGCCATAGTATTCTCCATTTCTATATATCATTTGGATAGCAGCCTTTGAACAGGCGTTATCCTGTATCATGTCAGAAATCATCGGTTTGATTCCTGTATTAGAAGCATATCATGCAACACCTGAATTTACAAATCAAAATCGCCGGTTTTCGTTCTGAATTCAGGGTATATTTCATATAATGTAAGAGACCTTGTCCATTTAATATATTTTTTATCATTTTAGGGGTTGATTTTTTCCACAAAATGAATACAATAATAATTGTGTTAGCACTCGAGAGATATGAGTGCTAGGAACTGCCGGAGTACATAAGGCAGATAAGAACGGATTTAATATGTTAGGAGGAATATATATTATGAAATTAGTACCATTAGGAGACAGAGTTGTATTAAAACAGTCCGTAGCAGAAGAGACAACAAAATCAGGTATTGTATTACCGGGACAGGCAAAAGAGAAGCCACAGTATGCAGATGTTGTAGAAGTTGGTCCCGGAGCTGTTGTCGATGGCGTTAAGGTTCCTATGGAAGTAAAGGCAGGAGACAGAGTTATTTATTCTAAATACGCAGGAACAGAAGTTAAGCTCGGTGATGATGAATATATCATCGTAAAACAGAGTGACATTCTTGCAGTTGTAAGCGAATAATCAGATAGCAGAAAAACAGTTGGAGGTAGAAAGAAATGGCAAAGGAAATTAAATACGGAGCAGAAGCCAGAAAGGCTCTTGAAGCAGGCGTAAATCAGTTAGCAGATACAGTAAGAGTAACACTTGGACCAAAAGGAAGAAACGTAGTTCTTGCAAAGTCATATGGTTCACCACTTATCACAAATGATGGTGTTACAATTGCAAAGGATATAGAGCTGGAAGATGCATTTGAGAACATGGGTGCTCAGATCGTTAAGGAAGTAGCAACAAAGACAAATGATGTTGCAGGTGATGGTACTACAACAGCTACTGTTCTTGCTCAGGCAATGATCAATGAAGGTATGAAAAACCTTGCAGCAGGAGCAAATCCAATCATCCTTAGAAAGGGTATGAAGAAGGCTTGTGACAAGGCTGTAGAAGCAATCTCAGAGATGAGCCAGACAATCAACGGCAAAGAGCAGATCGCAAGAGTTGCATCTATATCAGCGGGTGATGATGAAGTAGGGCAGATGGTTGCAGATGCTATGGAAAAGGTATCAAACGATGGTGTTATCACGATTGAAGAGTCCAAGTCCATGAAGACAGAGCTTGACCTCGTAGAAGGTATGCAGTTCGACAGAGGATATATTTCAGCTTACATGTCAACTGATATGGAGAAGATGGTTGCAGAACTTGATAATCCATACATCCTGATCACAGATAAGAAGATCTCAAATATTCAGGATATCCTTCCGGTACTTGAGCAGATCGTACAGGGTGGTCAGAAGCTTTTGATCATTGCGGAAGATGTAGAAGGCGAAGCACTTACAACATTGATCGTAAACAAGTTAAGAGGTACATTCCAGGTTGTAGCTGTTAAGGCTCCTGGTTATGGTGACAGAAGAAAAGAAATGTTACAGGATATCGCTATTCTTACAAATGGTAAGGTTATCTCTGAAGAACTCGGTTATGACTTAAAGGATACAACATTAGATGACCTTGGCCGTGCTAAGAGCGTAAAGGTAACAAAAGAGAATACAGTTATCGTAGATGGATTCGGAACAAAGGAAGATATCCAGGGCAGAGTAAATGTTATCAAGGCTCAGCTTGAGGAGACAACATCTGAATTTGATAAAGAGAAGCTTCAGGAAAGACTTGCAAAGCTTGCAGGTGGTGTAGCAGTTATCCGTGTTGGTGCAGCTACTGAGACAGAGATGAAGGAAGCTAAGCTCCGTATGGAAGATGCATTAAATGCTACCAGAGCTGCTGTAGAAGAAGGCATCATCGCAGGTGGTGGATCAGCATATATTCATGCAGCTAAGAAGGTTGCAGAACTGGTTGCAGACCTTGAAGGCGATGAGAAGACAGGTGCTAAGGTAGTTCTTAAGGCTATGGAAGCTCCGTTATTCCACATTTCAGCAAATGCCGGTCTGGAAGGATCTGTTATCATCAATAAGATCAAAGAATCACAGCCGGGTATCGGTTTTGATGCATACAATGAGAAGTATGTAGATATGATCGAAGCAGGTATCATCGATCCTGTTAAGGTTACAAGAAGTGCTTTACAGAACGCAACATCCGTAGCATCTACATTACTGACAACAGAATCTGTTGTAGCTGATATTAAGGAAGATGCTCCAGCTATGCCGGCAGGTGCAGGTATGGGCGGCGGAATGGGTATGATGTAAAAATAAAATATCACTCATAAAGTTCAAATAGAGAATAAAAAGGAAGATAGTATTGTTTATTATCGTGTAAGATACATGATAGTGACAGGCTATCTTTCTTTTTTTATACACGCATAGACCATATTTCCAGACCTAGTGAAACATTTCATGCCGTTTTTCAGACATTTCGTGCATAGAATCCGGTAAGGAGAAATGATTATGGTACAATACCAGAAAATAACTTATTTGGAACAACATAATGAGATATGCAGATATAATTATACTATATGTTGTATTATGTGTTGTATTCAGATGAATGAAAGGGGATAAGAAAATATGGTAAGACGACTAAAAGAAAACAAAGTTACAGGCATCCTGACGGCCTTGCTGGTTGGCATTGTTATGTTTGTTGGCATGGGAACAATGAAAGTAAATGCAACAGAATACAGGTCAGAAACGATTGATCCTACGACTCTACAGGTAGGGGATACGGTTTATGTAGGAGCTGAGTTATCTCCAGACAAACAGATAGTAGTTTGCAAGCAATGTCATATGATCTGGATAACATACGGTGGCTCTTCGCAATATGGAATTGGAGACAGAATCAATTCTATTGTAATGAGATCAGATGCACACAAAGATCATGCCGGTTATGTTGGATATAGTGAGTTTAATTTTTACTTCACAGGAGAATATTTACCTAGTAATACTCCATATACAGTTATGGGAAATTCAAATCTTGGATATACGATTAAATATAATACAAATGGTGGTAGTGCAATAGCAGATGCTGTTAAACAGACACATATACCGAGTATATTTCCAACGACGACCAGAATAGGATATATGTTAGAGGGCTGGTACACAGATGAGGAATGTACACAGGCAGCTCAGCGAGAACTTTCAATATTTGAAGATATAACATTATATGCAAAATGGATAGAAATAGGTGCACATGAGCATACATTTTCTGATAATTGGAGTAGTAATGCTTATGGACACTGGCATGCGGCAACCTGTGAACACAGTAATTTGGAGGAAAATTATCAGAAACATTCATATGGAACCACAGGTGAAGACAGATATACATGCTTAATCTGTAAGTACGTAGATGCAGACAAGAAAGCTGCGGCTGAGGTTGTAGATGCATCAAAGATAGTATTAAAAGCAGATGAAGTGCAGGTTGGGGACAAGATTTATTTTGGTAATCAGCTATCACCTAATAAATGGATCACTGTATGTAAGAAGTGTCATATGATCTGGATCACATCTGCTGATTCTGATCCGGATGATATAAGCGTTGGAATCGGTGTTGGAAGCCAGAAGTGTTACGAAGTTGAGCAGACGGATGAACATAAAGACCATAAAGATGATGTTGGATATGCAGATTTTAATTGGTATACAACAAATTCAAACAGTCCATTAGAGAGAAATGTTCCATATACAGTTATCGAGAATGATAACCTTGGATATAAGATTACATATAACACAAATGGCGGAAGTGAAGTAACTGAAGCCGTACATCAGAAGAAGCTCCCGGATGTGCTTCCAACAACAAGTAAAGCTGAATATGAATTTGCAGGCTGGTACACAGACGAGGCACTCACAAAGGCGGCTGTGCCGGGCAAAGCTTTAACAGGAAATACAATTCTTTATGCAAAGTGGACAGTGAAGCAGTCTACGCCATCAGATCCAGAGCCTTCAAAGCCAGTAGTAAAAGCAAAACGGACAAAAGTAAATGATCAGGCATTAAGCTCCAAGTTCAGTATCACTACAGGAAAGACGATAAAAGTAACGTGGGGTAAGGTTGCAAAAGCAGATGGATATGATGTATATATGGCATATTGTAAGAAGGGAAAATACACCGTTGTTAAGTCTGTAAAAGCTGCAAAGACCTTATCTGTGACGATCAATAAGCTGAACAAGAAGGCTGTAAATCAGAAAGATAATGTAAAATGTTATGTAGTTGCATATAAGAAGGTTGACGGCAAGAAAGTGACCATTGGAAAATCCATTACAGGTCATGCGGTTGGCAAGAAGAATACGACTGTAACAGATGTCAAGAAGATTCAGATAAAGAAATCTGCTTACAGCCTGAAAAAGGGAAAAACAGCTAAGATAAAAGCAACTATTGTTAAAAAGAATAATAAACTTCCACTTTTTGGTCATACAGCAAAATTCAGATATGACACATCAAATAAAAAGGTAGCAACTGTATCCAAAGATGGCAAGATCACAGCAAAAGGAAAAGGCACCTGTTATGTATATATCTATGCAGTAAATGGATGCGCTAAGAAAGTAAAGGTAACAGTTAAATAAAAGTAAATAGAAAGAAGTTATAAATTCGGCAGTGGCTTGGATGGACAGTAGTCTGAGACCACTGCTGATAAATGTTTCTGATAAATATTTCTAAAATAAGATGTTGACACACATGGATACATTTGATAATATTTATCGAGTAACTTAATATTCCATGAGGGAGTAGTTAGCGCGAAAGTGTGATTTGTCAACATTCTGATTATAATAAGAGAGTATAATCTGGCAAATCTTAAATAATGAGACTCATGTATATCGATTAACAGCTTGTGTAATATACACCGGCGGATAATTGATATACATGAGTCTTTTTTAATCTGTCGGACATACTTTATAGTAGCAGACAGTTCGGCTGACATCACTGGTATGGATAGAGAAAAAGGAGAACAATATGGAAAAATTCATTAACAATGCCCCGTTTGCTCTTGTAATTGTAATTCTTGTGATCGGTTTTGTACTGCTGATCAAAGGAGCGGATTTTTTTGTAGAGGGAAGCTCGAGTGTAGCAAAGAGACTGCATGTTCCATCTATAATTATTGGACTTACAATTGTTGCGATGGGAACATCACTTCCGGAAACAGCGGTCAGTGTATCAGCATCAATAGCAGGCAATAATGAACTTGCAGTTAGTAATGTAGTTGGTTCTAATATTTTTAATCTGATGGTTGTTATCGGAGTATGTGCAATATTAGCCACAGTAAATGTTGCAGGAGAAACGATAAAGAGAGATATTCCGCTTTCGCTTATATGTGCCGGACTCTTAATGCTTTTAGGAATAATCGGCCTTGGAGACAAAACAGGCATGACGTTGGGACATATGGATGGTGCTATATTTATTGGTTTATTTGCAGGATACATTTTTTACATGATCAGGATTGCATTAAAGGCCAACAAAGAAGGAAAGAAAGTTGAGATTGAAGGTGGCTCGGATGAGGAAATTAAGCTTGTATCCGTTCCGGTCAGTATTCTGTTTATCGTTGGCGGAGCAATAGCGATTGCAGTCGGAGGGGATGTGACCGTTGATGCGGCATCAAGAATTGCAAGTGATCTCGGAATGAGTCAGACACTGATCGGACTTACAATCGTTTCGATAGGCACGTCACTCCCGGAGCTTGTGACCTCAATTGTTGCAGCCAGAAAGAATGAAGTTGATATGGCGCTTGGTAATGCGATCGGTTCAAATATATTTAACATACTTATGGTACTTGGTATTGCATCAGTGATCAGTCCGATCAGTATAATCAGAGAGAATATTATTGATCTGTGTGTACTGGTTGCATTTACTGTGTGTGTATGGATATTTGCAGGGACAAAGAAGAAAATCGGAAGAATCGAAGGTTTGTGTATGGTTGCTCTCTATGCAGTATATGCAGTTTATATTGTAATAAGATAAATGTGGGTATAGCAAATGATATTATTTTTAAAGGTATTTTTTACGGAATTCATAGCGGAGATGGGAGATAAGACACAGCTTATGTTGATTGCTCTTACGTCTAAGTACAAATTAAAAGATATCATATTAGGAACTGCTGCCGCAATTCTTGTACTGAATGGTCTGGCGGTTCTTGCAGGTGGACTTGTCAGCGAATTTGTTCCGGAATGGCTCATTAAGAATATTGCAGCACTTGCATTTCTTTACTTCGCAGCATCAACGGTTTCCGATGGCGACGAAGAGGAAGAAGAAAACGGAAGATCAAAGATCAAGTTTGCGCCATTGGCTGTTTTCTGTACTTTTTTTGTAGCTGAGCTTGGAGATAAGACTCAGCTTACCGCTATAACATTTGGTGCAAATGAAGGTATGGGGGCAGCACTTATTGTATGGATCGGTTGTTCGCTCGGACTATTTGCAGCGGACATTCTTGGAATGCTGATCGGTTACCTCTTAAAGAGCAAAACTCCGGATGGACTGCTTAACACACTGGCATTTGTGATATTCTCGATATTTGGTGTGTATACACTTTATCAGGGCCTTAAGCTCATCTCTTCAAGTGTCTGCCGGATTCCGGTACTGCTGATACTTATAGCTGTAGTCGTTGTATTTGCGGGCTTATGTGCATTCCTTTTCGTACGGCGAAAAAAGAAAAAAAGGGAAAAAATACAGGAAACGAATAGAATACAAATCTCATTTCATTAAATAAATAGTCTGGATGTCAACGATAAGATTAACAATTCTGATAGATTATTGCGGTGAAATAGTAGAAATAGTGCCATTTTTGTTTGATATTATACAAGAAACACATAAAGATATATCGTATTATTGATAATATATGTTATATTTGTATGTAAGGAGAAAACATGATGGTTGAAAGGAAAACATTATCGCAATTATCTGTGCCAATATGCCTGGAAACTTTATTCTATATGCTTTCAGGGATGGTTGATACACTTATGTTATCATCTGTAAGTGATCAGGCTGTGGGAGCAGTGGGAACAGCAAATACTTATATAGGTGTTTTCATTGTTATGTTTGGAGTGATATCATCGGGTATGATAGCTGTTATGTCACAAAATATAGGAGCGGGAAGACCCGGGATAGCATATCAGGCCAGACAGCTTGGACTTATGTTTAATGCGTTCATAGGTATTCTGATGTCTGTTGTTCTTGCAATTTTTTCCGGCAGAATACTTAAAATAGTAAGTATTGCTTCTGCTTTGTTTGAACCGGCTGAAACATACCTCAAAATTGTTGGTGGAACATGTTTTTTAAATGCGCTTATTCCTATTTTTTCCAGCTATTTGAGAGTATTTGGATATACAAAGCATTCCTTGATAGGAACTATTGTTGGAAATGTTCTTAATATAATACTAAATTCGGTATTCTTATTTGTATTTAACTGGGGAGTAGTGGGAGTTGCCGTTGCCACGGTTATTTCAAGGGTTGTAAATCTTGTTATTGTAGCGGTGATGGGCGCTGTACTTATAAAAGCAAAACAAAGTCCTGATCGTATTGTGCCGCGAAAGATATTTGCGCAGATTGTTAAAATAGGTTTTCCTTCCGCATTTGAAACAGCACTTTATAATATAGCAATGACATTTATAGTGCGTTTTATGAATCAGATGGATGCGAACGGAATGAATGTCACAGCTCGTTCGTATGCTATGCAGATAGCAAATTTCTCATATTGTGCAGGAGCTGCACTGGCACAGGCTAATGCTATTATGACAGGCTGGAGAATCGGAGCAAAGGAGTTTGAAGAATGTGACAGGGGTATAAAAAAAGCAGAGATATATGGCCTTGTAATAGCCACATGCTTCTCTGTGACATTTGCACTGTCCGGACACATTATAGTGCATATATTTACGGATGATGCACAGATGATAAGTCTTGTTGTAAAATTGTTAATAATAGATATATTCCTTGAACTTGGAAGGGTGACAAATCTTGTGTATAGTCAGGCGTTAAAAACCAGTGGAGATGCAGTTTTTCCGGTTATAATGGGTGCAATTTTCATGTATCTGTTTGCGGTTGGTGGTACATATTTTCTTGGAATACATTTGGGCTTTCTGGCGGTAGGAGCATATATTGCCATGGCAGGTGATGAATGTGCGAGAGCTGTTGGAATGGTGCTTCGATGGAAAAGCGGAAAATGGAAAAGTAAGAGTCTTATAGAATTATAGGAGAGATTATGTATTTTGAATTAAAGGAAAATAAACCACATGGTACAAAGGATGATCCGTTCAGTACATATCACATAGAGAATGCGGGGCAGTCCTTTCAGATACCGGTACATTGGCATGATGAATTCGAAATTATATATGTAAAAAGTGGCTTTTTGACTGTAAATATATCAGGAGAGAACTATATCGGGAAACCCGGGGATGCCTTCGTTGTATCACCGGGCAATCTGCATTTTATGGGTTCAAAGACCGGTACTGTAGATTATTTTACTTTTCTTTTCCCATTGAAATATATATCTTTTTATACAGATGATATACTAGATGATAGATTACTTGAACCATTAGACAGTGGCCGTCTGATGATAAGTCCCAGTGTAAAAGATACGATAAAAGAATTGTGTGAGCAGTTAATTGAGATATATGAAGCAAAAAAGAGTGAAAGAGAGTTGAACATAACGACGCAGATAAAGACCAAAATAATTCTTTTACAATTTATTCTTGAAATGTGGGAAAAAGGATTTATAGTAGAAAATAACACAAGTGGTAGAAACATTGTAGAAAAAGAAATGGTCTCGTATATACAGCAGAATTTTACAGGAAAAATATCATTAAAGGAATTTGGGGAGCAATTTCATCTTTCTGAAAAATATATATCCAGATATTTTAAGGAGCATTTTCATATTACACTTTCACAATATGTGGCGTATTTACGATTAGAGTATGCAAAACAGCTGTTGCAAGACACCGATATTTCTGTTACAGAGGCAGCAATGCGGAGTGGTTATCAAAATATAAGCTATTTTATCAGAAGTTTTAAAAAAACATACGGAGTTTCTCCGTTAAAATACAGAAAAAAGCAAGTTGACTGTATGCAATAACATTGTATTGGCCGCGTTAGCTCTGATTTTGTAACGTTTTACGTTTTATGGAGGAAAATGATAATGTCAAAAGATGAATATTTAATTACAGATGCCCCTATAAAAGCACTGACTGTATTTGCAATGCCTATGATTCTGGGCAGCTTCTTTCAACAGGTATACAATATGGCAGATTCAATCATTGTTGGTCAGTATGTCGGTGCTCCTGCACTTGCGGCAGTTGGCGCATGTGCCGCACTGACAAATGTTTTTATCTGTATAGCACTTGGTGCCGGGGTAGGGGCGGGAGTGCTCGTAAGTCGTTATTTTGGTGCCCAAAATTATAGCAAAATGAAAACAATTGTATCAACATCCTTGATCAGCTTTTTGATTTTAAGCGTACTTTTGGGTATTTTCGGTTTTTGTTTTTCTCGTTTTATGATGACTTCATTACAAACACCTGCTGATATACTGGAGGAAGCAGTGTTGTACCTTCGCGTTTATTTTGTGGGATTTCCGTTTCTGTTTATGTATAACATTCTTTCAACGATGTTTAACTCAATCGGTGAATCGAAGATTCCGTTAGGCCTTTTGATAGTTTCTTCTATTTTGAATATTTTTATGGACATTTGGCTGGTAGCCGGTCTTGGTCTGGGTGTGTTCGGTGCCGCTCTCGCAACTCTTATTGCACAGGGAATTTCCGCCGTGTTCTCGCTTTTGATTTTCTTTAGCCGGATGCGTCGATATAAAAGTCCCTTTAACTGGTTTGACAGGCAGGAACTATCTTCTATGCTTCAAATTGCCGTTCCGTCTGTTCTGCAGCAGTCTACAGTGTCAATTGGTATGATGATCGTTCAGGCTGTTGTAAATCCATTCGGCACGCAGGCTCTTGCAGGTTATGCAGCAACGATGAGAGTAGAGAATGTTTTTTCATTGATATTCGTATCCATTGGTAATGCAGTTTCACCATATGTTTCCCAGAACTATGGTGCAAAGAAAATTGAACGTATCAAAAAAGGATATCATGCTGCGTTGGTGTTGGATGTATGTTTTGCAGTGCTTGCTTTTGTAGTCATTGAAACACTGCACACACAAATTTCTTCGCTATTTCTTGGTAAAGATGGAACTGCTTTGGCGTATCAGGTGTCTGGCGATTATATGAGATGGCTTGGTTATTTTTTCATTTTTATGGGTATTAAGATGGCAACTGACGGAGTCCTTCGCGGACTTGGGATTATGCGTCCGTTTCTCATTGCAAATATGGTAAACCTTGCGATACGATTGTCGGTTGCATTGATTTTTGCACCCCGTTTCGGTATTGCGTTTGTCTGGCTTGCTGTACCGGCCGGCTGGTTTGCAAACTTTCTGATTTCGTATGTGGCACTTAGAAAAAGCTCGATTATTCAACTAAAATTATACAGCAATTAATAAGGGAAAGAAGTTGGAATGATATAAAAGAATTTGAGTGATTAAAATCGATTTACGCGTTTGTAAGAGATGAAATTTTGAAATGTTTATAAACAATCGGTAGATGCTGTTGGATAGATTGTTAAGGGAGGTAGGAAATGAACAAGATTATATACAGAAAGACTACAAATGCTGATATGAAAATTCTGATGAAGCTGAGACTTGAAATGCTTAGAGAAGTGAATGGCTTGTCCGGTGAGTATGAATATGACGAGAATTTTATCTCTGAGAGCAGAAGATATTTTGAGTCAGGGGAACAGACTACAGTTATTGCGTCTGATGGAGAAACTCTTGTAGGCTGTGCAAGCTTATCCTATACATGGATTATGCCAACCTTTTCGCATCCAACAGGTAATCGGGCGCATTTAATGAATGTCTATACTCGCGCAGATTATAGAAGAAGAGGAATTTCTAAGAAAATGGTTGAGATTTTGATTGATGAGGCAAAAGAAAATGGTGTGACAGAAATAAGCCTGGATGCAACCGAGATGGGAAGACCTTTGTATGAATCGTTAGGGTTTAAAGCATCTGATTCATGTATGGTGATGGATTTGGAGGGGTGATATGGATGAAGATTATAGAGATCACAGAAAATAAAAAACAATATCTTGATTTGCTGTTATTGGCAGATGAACAGGAAACTATGATAGACCGTTATCTTTATAAAGGCAAAATGTATGTATTAGATGATAATGGGATTAAATGTGAGTGTGTCGTTACCGATGAAGGAAATGGTGTGCTTGAAATAAAAAATATTGCAACTGTTCCGGAATATCAAGGAAAGGGATATGCAAAAGCTTTAATTGATTTTATTGTTGAGAGATACGGAAAGCAATATGCTATTTTGCAAGTGGGAACAGGGGATAGCCCGCTTACAATACCCTTTTATGAAAAGTGTGGTTTTATCCGTTCACATAGCGTACCACATTTTTTTACAGATAATTACGACCATCCAATATATGAAGATGGAGTACAATTGGTGGATATGATATATTTGCGAAGACGGTTATAAAGAAAATTGTGATTTGTTAGTTTATACACAGATGCATTAATGTTGTTAGATCAATATGATCATCAATCAATAGAAAAGACAGAAGGTAATAAATCGATCTATAAAATAGGAGGTGTCAATATGATAGAAACAGAAAGACTTATTCTAAGGGAATATACAATGGGGGACTTTGAAGCATTATATGAAATTGTTTCTGATCCAGAGACAATGCAGCATTATCCAGCACCTTTTGATGTTGAAAGAACAAAAGGATGGATTTCTTGGAATTTGGAAAATTATGAAAAATATGGTTTTGGGCTATGGGCGGTTGTGTTAAAAAAAACAGGCGAATTTATCGGTGATTGTGGAATTACTATTCAAAATATTGATGGAGAAATGCTTCCGGAAATAGGATATCATATTTACAAAAAATATTGGCGTAAGGGGTTTGGAAAAGAGGCTGCAATCGCAGTCCGTGATTGGGCATTTGAACATACGGACTATGACATTATTTATTCTTATATGAAATATACAAATGTTGGTTCTTATAATACAGCTATAGCGAATGGGATGAAAAGGGTTAAAGTATATGATGACTCTAAAAACACAATATCATATGCTTATGCAATTACAAAAGCGGAATGGGAAAAATTAAGATAGTTCCCTAGTTGTGAATAACAATATTTAAAGAACAGTATTGGAGGAAAATATCTTATGTTAAATTTAATAGTGAAATATAATGAATTAACAGCAGAACAATTTATTGAATTGTGGGAAACGGTATGGGGAGATGGACCGTCTCTTGAACAGACAAGGTTAGCAATGAAACATACTTTATTCAGAGTTTCTGTATGGGATGGAGATTTCATTGTTGCTATGGCAAGAATGAATGGTGATATGGGACTTAATTACTATATTAAGGATGTTGTTGTCAGACCTGAATATCAGGGAAAAGGTATCGGAAAGATGTTAATAAATGAATTAAGAAGATTCATAAATGACAATGGAGTTAAAGGTACAGACATTTTTGTGGAATTATGTGCAGTCCCTGATAAGATTCCATTTTATGAAAAGTTTGGGTTTGAGGCAAATGAGGCACAAAGATTGAAAAAATATCATCATGTAGAGTAAAGATAAATCTCAATTAGTTTTATTGCTTTTTTCTTGATAATTACATATAATGTAAACGAGCAAGTACACTTGCTTGATTTAAGTGCGTTGCTACTTTGAGTGCAAACCTTTAATTTAAGTGCTTTGCAGCTTAAAATGCGAATTGTTAATTTCAGGGAGATAAGATGATTAGCTCCCTGTTTTGCTATACTATGGAGATAGAAATGAAAAATAAATCGGTGGATGCATTCTATACGGCTGAGATTTTGGCACTTGTAGTTGCTTTGATTTTCTTTGTGGCGGGTATGACGCAGGTGGTCGGATATGCCTGTAAGAAGAATCATACAACAGGAACTGTAACATATCAAAGTTCTCGGCAGAGCTCCAATCATGTCAAGGTACATAGCGGAAATGATGTCAGAAATTATAAATCACGTTATGGGAAAGGCATCCGGTCAACTTATACGGTGCTGCAGATTAAGTCGAATTCGCCTGTCAATGGTGCCGATGTGTTCTGGTATGAGGGAAATTGCAGCACTCTGGGCAGTAAGAATGTTTATATAGGCTATAATGATAATTCCATGTCGGTCTTATCACAGTTTGAACTGGTAATGACGATCATAAGCGGTGCATTTTTATTATTACATGCAGTTTCAGCACGGTTGCTCAGTAAGAAAAATCCATATGGCGGGAAGCTTTTCTGGTTTTTTAAATTTTGACCAACCCTGCCGGAAGTCATTTTATATTATGACAGAATTAAGTTGATAAAACAGAAAAATTAGAAATTTTAGAGGTATAAAGAATGATAAATTTAGTAGCACTTCCGTGTTTATGTGTAGATGTTTTTGATGGAACTGATGAACTATATGCTGGCGGTGAAGCCCTTAATTTTGCAGTCCATGCATCAAAATTTGAGGAGTTCAATGTTTCAATATTGGGTGCGGTTGGACAGGATTCTTACGCAAAATTTATTATGGATTCTATTTCTGATAAGAGAATAGATGTAAGCCACGTAAGAGTAGAAAAGGATAAAGTAACAGCGAATAATCGTACATATCTTACAGCCGACGGTGACAGATATTACAAAGATGATTCATGGACGGGTGATATTGTTGATAAAATGATATTGAACCATGATGAATTGGAGTTTATCAAAAAATCAGATGTTGTATTTGTACATTTTTGGGCAGGCTGTTTTGGACAAATTATAGATTTAAAAAAGAATAACAATTTCAGATTGGCAGTGGATTTTGTAGAATATCGTAATTTTAAAGAAATGGAAAAATATGCACCATATATAGATTATTTCATGATTAGTGGAGAGAAATCAATTCTCCCAATATTTGAAGCGTTTTCAGAGAAGTATAAAGGGCTATTTAATGTGTCTTTAGCTGATAAAGGAAGTGTTACATATCATAATGGTGAAAAGTATTTTGTTCAAGCTAATAAAGTTAAAGAAGTAATTGATACTACAGGTTGTGGAGATAGTTACCATGCAGGCTTTGTATGTTCACATTTGATAAATGGGAATATTTATGAGGCTATGAGAGTTGGGACAGAATTAGCAACAGAGACGCTGTCTCATTATGGTGGATTTTAAGAGAAAGAGAGTTTTTTGGAGTTCCTGAATTTCAATGATGGTTGGAATAGTATTGGATAATCTGTTACGGTGAAAAGAAATATCGAAAACCATTAATAATAATGGGAGCCAGACAAGTGGGAAAAACTTGGTTGATGAAGGAATTTGGAAAGAATTATTATGAGAAAACAGCATATATTTCTTTTTATAACAACCAACGGATGAATGCGGTATAAATTATTTATGCTGGATGTCGGATTACTGGGGGCATTAAGTGAGTTGCCGGCGACATCTATATTGGAAGAAAATGATATTTTTATGGAATTCAAGGGTAATCTCACAGAGCAATATATGTTGCAGCAGATGATTTCAGATACACCGTATACGCTGTATGTCGAACAATACAGATTACAGCGTCTGACATGGGAGTTAAATTATATACGGATTTTGGATTTGTACATAATGGTAACTTTATGCAATATAAACTTTAACGGTTATAGTATTTCTGATTGAAAAGGGCAGAAAACAGCAAGGTTGGGCTTAGCACCATAGGAGTAGGATAATATGATGGAAACCAGAAGTCGAAGAGGGATACTTATAATTGTTTCAGTTGCAATCGTTGTATTGCTTATAATAATCAGCGGCAGATATTTATTTTTGCATAATAAAAGTTATAAAAATCAGGCAATAGAACGCGGAGATGCAATATATTTAAATGAAATCAAATATTCTCCGATATCGTCATCTGATTTGAATGAATATACTATTTCAAATGTTCTGATTTGTAAAACTGATACGGGGATGAAATTATATGAAATAAATGAATATCCTGATTATGAATATATTGCAGGATATCATGCATGGAACGGTGAAATTTATAAAAAAGACGAAACAGATTGACCATTTAGAACAAAAAACGTAACAAATTTATGACCAGTGATGAAAAATGTAATATCACAGATTTATAAGGTAAGAAAAAATGTAAAAAATAGAACTGATAAGGTAAGAAAAAATGTTAGAATAACGGTAGAATAGACAATAAAAAATGTGATATACTATCTGCGAAAGGATGGTGTGACAATGCTTCGATTTGCAATGGATAATCTGTTACAGTGGAAAGAAAAGAAAAATAGAAAACCGTTAATAATAATGGGAGCCAGACAGGTGGGAAAAACTTGGTTGATGAAGGAATTTGGAAAGAATTGTTATGAGAAAACAGCATATATTTCTTTTTATAACAACCAACGTATGAATGCAGTGTTTGAAAATGATTTTGATATTGAACGAATCATAATGAATTTAAATATTGAGTCAGGAGTAACAATTACTCCAGGGAATACATTGATTATTCTTGATGAGGTTCAGAACACACCAAAAGCTTTAGAATCCTTGAAATATTTCTGTGAAGAAGCACCAGAATATCATATTATAGCAGCAGGGTCATTGCTTGGAGTGGCAATTCATGAGGGTGTGTCGTATCCGGTTGGTAAAGTAGATCTGTTGGATTTATATCCGCTTAATTTTAGAGAGTTTTTATATGCTATGGAGGAAAAAAAACTTGCAGATGCATTAAAGACAAAAGACTTTTCCATTATTGATAATTTTTCTGACAAATACCTTTTCTGGTTAAAAAACTATTATTATACAGGAGGAATGCCTGCGGTTGTTGATGCTTTTCGGCTAGACAAAGATTATACAGAAGTAAGGCAGATTCAAAGCGATATATTAAGACAATATGAGGGAGATTTTGGAAAGCATATTGAAAGCAAGGTACTGCCAAGAATCAGAATGGTTTGGAATTCTATTCCAATGCAGTTGGCAAAAGAAAATAAAAAATTCTTTTTTGGTCAAATAAAAAAGGGGGCTCGTAGCAGCGAGTTTGAAATAGCAATTCAATGGCTGATTGATTGTGGACTGATTTATAAAGTTAATCGTGTAAATGAACCACATATACCTCTGAAAGCATATCAAAGCATGAATGCGTATAAATTGTTTATGCTGGATGTCGGATTGCTGGGGGCATTAAGTGAGTTACCGGCGACATCTATATTGGAAGGAAATGATATTTTTATGGAATTCAAGGGTGCTCTCACAGAGCAATATGTATTGCAGCAGCTGATTTCTGATACGCCGTACACACCATATTATTATGGAACTGAGAAAGCTACGTTTGAACAGGATTTTTTGATCCAGAAAGAAGATGCAATTATACCTATTGAAGTAAAAGCAGAAACGAATATAAGGTCGCAGAGTTTAAAAGCGTATTATGATAAATTCCATCCCGAGAAAGCTGTACGTTTTTCGACTCTAAAGTATATGGATCAGGAATGGATGGTAAATATACCATTGTATGCGGTATGTAATTTATAAATATCAGTTTGTATAAGGGGATCGTGAAAATGGATATTAGATATAAAAGACTTACAGAAAAAGAACTGAATACGTTTATTCACATGAGGATAAACCAGCTTAGAGAAGAAGGTGCTAAAGAAAAGATAGATTTGGTTCCTGCATTGAAGGAATATTATACTCGACATATGGCGGACGGAACATTTGTATCTTGGCTTGCCCTTGATGAGGAAAATATTATTGGAACAAGCGGGATGTCATTTGTGGAGAAGCCTCCCTATTTTGGATGCCCAAGTGGAAAGATAGGATTGTTGTCCAGTATGTTTACTGATCCGAAATATAGAAGAAGAGGTATTGCAAAGGAGCTGCTATCCCGCGTTATAGATGACGCCAGGGAATATGGCTGTGGAACAATACAGATTACGGCGTCTGATATGGGAGTTAAATTATATACGGATTTTGGATTTGTACATAATGGTAACTTCATGCAATATAAACTTTAACGGCTATAGTATTTCTGATTGAAAAGGGCAGAAAACAGAGGGATTATTTGATAAATTAAAAAGAGAAAAAAACAATTTGACGATTGGTGCGATCATAGGCAAAGAGTATGAGCAGCAGTATTTTGATGACTATTCCTATTTTTGTGATTTTATCAGTGAAAAATTAACGGAACAACCTATTTTTTCAGAAGTCGAGAAACAAGAAATTAATTTAATAATGGCTTACATAAAAGAATGTGGAACATACGCCCAAAAATTCTACAGCGGAAAAAAATCAGAGAACAATGTGGATATGGAGAAGATTGCATATGTGAATGATAATTTGTACGATAGAATCTGCGATAAAATAGGACGCCTACATAAAGAAAATGGGGAGCCGATGCCATACGAGAAAAATGACGATATTGTGAGATGATTTCAAGAAGAGTGTTGGAGAAAAAGCTTTTATAAAAAGCTTGGCTTTGAGGCAAATACGGAGGTAATGTTATTATGATCTTGTGCTTTTCCGGAACTGGTAATAGTCGTTATATAGCAAAGAAAATTGCAGATGAATTGCAGGACGAGATTGTAGATATGAATGCAAAAATCAAGGCAACAGATTATTCGCCAATGAAAACAGGCAGAAATATAATCGTAGTGGTTCCAACTTATGCGTGGCGTATTCCACAAATTGTATCGGAGTGGCTTTGTAAAACGGAACTGCTTTCTGCAGAACGCATTTGGTTCGTGATGGACTGTGGAGGCGAGATTGGGAATGCAGCGAAATATAATCGGCGCCTTGCGGAGCAAAAACATTTATGGTATATGGGTACAGCTCAGGTTATTATGCCGGAAAATTATATTGTTATGTTTGGTGCACCGAAAGCAGAAGAAGCAAGAAAGATTGTTAGAAATGCGGAACCTACTATTATGGATATAATTGCGCACATTAAGGCAGAGCAGCCGTTCGCTGTACCAAGAAACAATCTTTATGACCGGTTAATGAGTGGTCCGGTAAATCCGATTTTTTATCATTTCTTTGTGAAATCTGATGCATTTCGTACGGATGCTACCTGTGTCGGTTGTGGTCAATGTGTTAAGAACTGTCCATTGAACAACATTACGCTTAAGGACAGAAAGCCTGTATGGGGAAAGCAATGCACTCATTGTATGGCTTGTATTTGTTATTGCCCTACAGAAGCTATTGAGTATGGAAAAAAGAGTGTTGGAAAGCCGCGTTATCATTTCGAACAATTAGAGAGCAGATGATTTATAAATCTCTGTACGGAAATTAGAAATTGATAATTTGAAAAATTTCCAGTTTGAAGGAGCAACGGTATATGAAGTATTTATATTTGCATGGATTAGGACAAAAACCAGACAGTTGGACTAGAGTAATAAAAGAAACGAAAGTGTCGGAAAGTAGTGTCAATTTGAGTTTGGCAGGGATGCTAGAGGGAAAATCTGTTACATATAAGGAATTATATTCAGCATTCTCAGGAGAATGCGACAGGGAGAACGAAGGAATTGTCTTATGCGGGCTTTCTCTAGGTGCTGTTTTGGCGCTTAATTACGCGATAGACCATCCAGATAAAGTAAGGGCGCTCGTATTAATTGCAGCACAATATAAAATGCCAAAAAACTTATTGAAAGTTCAGAATATATTGTTTCATCTTATGCCGAATTCGGCATTCAGTAAAATGGGTTTCAAAAAAGCGGATGTTATCAGCCTGTGCGGGACGATGGCTGAATTGGATTTCAGTGACTCCCTGCATAAGGTGTCTTGCCCAGTATTGCTCATTTGTGGAGAGAAGGACACTGCAAACAAAAAAACTTCAAAAGAACTTTGCCAATATTTGAACAACGCCTGTTTCCATGAACTTGTGAAAACAGGTCATGAAGCAAACATAGAAGCTCCGGAAGAGTTGGCGATCGTGTTGCAGAGATTTTATGATAATTAACATTCCCGGAACATGGTTCGGAGTTTGATATGAAATCATAGGGAATTAAAACTTAGTGAAAAAGTGCAGTAAGTTTTAATTTGAAGAGGCAAATCTGTGGAAAAAGTTATCTTCTGTTTTATTTGTTTCGTGACTATCTTATAGCAAGAAGATATTATATTCAGTCTGCATTATCCGTAAGTGATCCTGATAAGATGGGACTACAGACAAACTTCTGTATAGATGCAACTGTGAAATCTGCTTTTGAAAGAGGTTATAAAGTAATTGTTCCACAAGGGGCAAATTCAACATTTGATAACGATTATATGACTGGAGAAGAAACATATAAATATTACAATGATATGATGTGGCCAAAGAGATTTGCTACATGTGTATCTGTTGATGAAGCAATTAAATTGATGGAAAGTTAAATCGGAATTTTAAGAATTGTCTAGGAGGTATGATTTATGAAAAAAACACATTTAATAATTGTAAATATAATTCTTTTACTGTGGTATTTTCTTTCAATGATAGGATTGAAGATTGGAGACAAATACTTGGTAACAGGTGCATTTGAGGAAGATTGGCTATTTATGCTTATTCCGACAATTACATTCGTTTTAATGTTAGTTACAAAAAATGTTGGAAGGAATATACATTTGATATGGTTGGCAGGGTGGTTTGTCACTCAGTTCTTAAGTCATGAATGGTATACTTTATTTGGAAGAGGATTTATGGGAGAAATGGACAAGAAGATTGCCTATTTTTCAGAATGCATTCAATTAATAAATGTGGATGGAAGATATGTTCCTGATGTATATCATATTGTATTACATATTTTGATAATTATTGCATTTGTTGTGACCTTGCTTTATAGAGAAGAAAAAACATTAGTTGACGAAGTGTGAAAATTCCAGTTTTGGTAACTGGTAAATAGAAATTTGTGAAGGAAGGTACAATGGATAAGAAACGACTAACAAAATATTTGATAATCACATTTCTCATCACCTGGGTTTGCTGGTGGGGAGATGCTCTGCTGGTTAAAGTCACATCTTTAACTGAGTCAAACGTGTTTCCGATGATTATTTTTACAATTGGAGGATTTGGACCGACAATTGCCGCCTGTATCTGCATGGAAGGTGGTTTTACGCGAAAGAATTTAAGGCGGTTCCTGTTTAACAATACAAAAAAGAACTGGCTGACAATTCTTGTTGCAGTTATAGTTGAAACAATAGTATTCTTCATTTGTTCAGATGGACTGCTGTCCTCAATCCCCAGATCGCCGATAGCTGCGGTTGTGGTATTCATCATATTTATACAGACTGCACTCCTGTATGGTGGCAACGAAGAACTTGGCTGGCGAGGTACTATGTTGCCGATTCTGGAGAAGAAAGTTTCTGCACCTTTAGCAACATTGATCGTTGGAATCGTATGGATCATTTGGCATATTCCGCTCTGGTTCATAGAAGGCAATTCACATCAGAGCATGTCATTTATCTGGTTCGCGGTCTTAGGATTGGCGCTCAGCTATTGGTTATCTATGGTTTATGATATCACTAGAGCTGTCATGTTCTGTATGATCCTACACGGATGGACAAACACATTGATGGGAGTGGTAGATATCAATCAAGGTCCGTTATATTATGTGTTACTGGTTGTAATGACAGCAGCCTCAATGTTAATAAGTATCCGGATTCGTAAAAAATAAAGGAACGTTCATTCATAACTTCCAGTTGTACGCCCAGCCGATGGTGTGGCACTGCGGAGTCAGAGAACCAATTATGTTTTACATTGTGAATATTTAAGCTGGTATGCAAAAGGGTAGGAAGCGTTGCAGTCTTTATGTCAATTGGTTATTCCATATTGGGGATAGATGCAGGAATCATCAGGCACTTGATTAAAGGAGATACAGTATGAAAAAGATATTAAGAAATATTCTAAGAGTAATATTGATTGTAATCACGGTTATTGCATTATTCGTGATAATATCATTGGTTCGCCATAAAGTATGCAGTTCAAGAGAAAAGGATTTATTAACTCCGTTAGGTGAACTGGTAGAAGTCAACGGGCACAAGATGAGCGTATATACAGAGGGGGATGGTGATAAAACGCTTGTGTTCATGTCCGGAGGTGGAACCTGCTCGCCAATATTGGATTTTAAGTCTTTGTATTCGCTGCTTAGCAATGATTATAAAATCGTTGTAGTGGAAAAATTCGGTTATGGCTTTAGTGATGTTGTAGACGAAAACAGGGATATCGATACGATGTTAAGCGAAACAAGGATGGCACTTGATAAAGCCGGAATAAAAGGCCCATATGTGCTTTGCCCCCATTCAATGTCCGGACTTGAGGCTTTATACTGGGCACAGAAGTATCCGGAAGAAGTTGAGGCTATTGTTGGTTTGGATATGGCAGTACCAGACTATTATGATGAAATGAACATTAATATTCCTATTATGAAATTAGGGCAGTATGGTGCGGCACTTGGAATCACCAGATGGATACCGAGCCTTGCCGAGAGCGATGCAATCAAAGCCGGAACATTGTCTGAAAAGGAAAAAGAGATTTACAGAGCAGTATTTTATCAAAAAACTGCAACTGTAACGATGATCGATGAAGTAAAAGCTGTAAAACAGAATGCAAATATTGTAAAAGAAAACGGAATTCCGCAGGTGCCGATGTTATTGTTTATTTCTGACGGCTCCGGTGGAACCGGTTTTACAAAAGAAAAGTGGAGAAGTATTCCCGAAAATTATATTTCAGGTTGCGACAATGCAGGTTATATTGAATTAGATTGTCCGCATTATGTCCACGACTACAAATATGATGAGATAAGTAAAGAAATCAGGAAGTTTATTCAGTGAATGGAACAGGTGGTACATATGACTGTGTTGCTTTAATGGCATATTATGTCATTTGCAAATCAGTGACAAATCTTTACGAGATAGAAGAGATAAATGAGAACTTATGGAGGATGGAAAATGGTAAAACCTATTGTAAAAGATATTCTTTTTCTGGGACAGAAATCCGTTCCGGCAACACAGCTTGATATGAATGTGGTAAATGATCTTCGGGATACATTAGCTGCAAATCGTGAGCGTTGTGTCGGAATGGAAGCAAATATGATCGGGTATAAGAAAAATATGATTATTGTAAGTGCCGGACCTGTAGATATGATTATGATCAATCCGGTGATCTGTTCTAAGATCGGACGTTATGAAACAGAAGAAGGTTGTCTGTCATTAGAGGGAAAACGAAAAACAACGCGGTATAAGAAGATAGAGGTAGAGTTTCAGGATGCTGGTTTTGTAAAAAGAAAGATGGCATTTGAGGGATTTGTGGCACAGATTATTCAGCATGAGGTGGATCACTGTAATGGGATAGTGATATAACAGGAGACAAACATGGAAAAAGACTCAGGCAAATGGATCATGTATGGTGTAGACTGGGATGATCCGGAGTGTATTCATACAGTAGATGAGGCAATAGAATATATAAATGAGATTGGCTTCCTACCGCTTTTTAGAAATGATATACCGGGATTTTCGCTGGAAGAACGAACCGTGCCGGAGTACTGGTGGTGTGAGGATGTTGACAGAGATCCATGGATGTGGCGGGCGGTTATCGCAAGAAGACATGACATCGTATATGGCAAGTTTTTTAATAAAAAGGCAGGTTTTATATCGAGAAAATGGCTTCCTGTATTTGCCAATTACAGACGGGATGGATATGATTTTGATGCGCTGTATGAGGATGGAAAAGCCCCGAATAAGCATAAAAAGATCATGGATCATTTTATGGAAGCACATGTAGATACAGAACTGTATTCCAACGAACTGAAGAAAATGGCAGGGTATGGAAAAGACGGCGAAAAGGGATTTGATGGAGCTGTCACCAATCTTATGATGCAGATGTATCTTTGTAATTGCGACTTCAGAAAACGTGTAAATAAAAAAGGACTGGAGTATGGTTGGGATGTGGCGGTTTACTCGTCTCCGGAACATATCTATGGATATGATTATGTAACATCCTGTTACAAGGATGATCCGCAGGAGTCGTGGAATACGATCATCCGACACATGCATGATATTTATCCGATCGCAACAGATGCACAGATAAAAAAGCTTTTGAAATAGAATCAAAGAAATTTATTATATTTAATTAAATTTATCTTATGTGCAGGATAGGAGCACATATGACAGGCAGGAAACAGCAGGTTGCTTTTTATAAAACAGATTCTCCTGTATGATATGAATAAAGGAGGACGAGTCATGGAAACAAAAAATATTATTTTTGAACTTCGTACAAAGAGAGGCATGTCACAGGATGAACTGGCTGAGAAAATAATGGTGACGAGACAGGCTGTATCACGTTGGGAGAATGGAGAGACAATTCCTAACACAGATACTTTAAAGCTTTTATCGAAGGAATTTGATGTATCGATCAATACACTACTGGGAGAGCCTAGAAAACTTATCTGCCAGTGCTGCGGAATGCCGCTTGAGGATGACACAATCATAGGACATAATAGTGATGGTTCATTGAATGAGGACTATTGTAAGTGGTGTTATGCGGATGGAACATATACCTATAGTGATATGGATGAATTGATAGATGTCTGTGTTAAACATATGGTAGACGAAAATGTTACAGAGAATCAGGCGCGTGTTTATATGAAGAAACTTCTTCCAAAATTGGATTACTGGAAAAGATATGAAGAACTGAGTGACAATGGTCAGTTTGATCAATTCAAGAAGGAGCTGATCAGAGAAATTAATGATCTTCATGTAGAAGGTCTGCCTGAGGTAAAAAGACTGAATGCCCTTGTTGGAGAATATGTGAATTTAGAATACAGGCTTCCGAATGGAGAAAAAGTGAAATTCCTGGATGGCCGGAAAACATATTTAGGCAATCAGCTTGAATGTGAATTTGGTGGAGACAGATACTTTGGAGTTCTTGCAGATATGGATTTTATTCTGATTTCAACATATGAAGCTCAGGGCAAAGATCCGGAACTGATAATTTACAAAAAAAGATAATTGCTTGACAAATCATCTTTTTGTGCTATACTTCATGCCAACAGAATAGTAAAAAATAAGTACGCAAGGGTGTGTTACATCGGTTGCGTACTTTTTTGTTTTATGAAATACAAGGGAGGTGGAAACTGGTGAAGACCCTTGAAACAAATGACTGGCTGGTCATGAACAGTATCATATACAAGATTTACACAACCGGTGATTTTGATGCCATGCGGACACAGTTTCTGGAACAGATCAAGACCGTCATAGATTTTGATAGTGCAGATTTTTATCTGGCATCATCAAATGAGAAAGAAAATCTGGAACGTCCGGTATTCCTCAACTGTGATGAAGACTTGTCAGATATTTATGAGAATATGGATTACAGCCGTGGTATTATGTTCAGTGGCAGGAGTATGGTATACCGGGAAACTGATATCATATCTGATGAGAAAAGAGTTCAAACAGAATATTATCAAAGAGTATATAAGCCAAATAACTGGCATTATGCGTTACAAATGATATTTGGACGGAACAAACATTTTCTGGGCGTAGTGACACTATATAGGACGATTGGTAAAGAGGACTTTACATATGAAGATGTATTCCTGATGGATATGCTTAAGGATCATATGGCATACCGGTTGTCACAGGACAGAAACAATCAGATGACCAGTCAGGAGAAACTGACGCTGACACAGGCAGTAAAGACCTATGATCTGACGAAGCGGGAGCAGACCATATTGCAGCTTTTGCTGCAGGGAATGGAGAATACGGAGATCTGTGACCATTTATCCATAACGGTAAATACACTAAAGAAGCATATTTTAAATATTTACCGGAAACTGGGAATTCGAAACCGTGTTCAGATGTTTAAACTGATTAAAGAAAAAGAGTAGTTAGTACTATAAAAGTAGTAGAAAAATGGTAATCCTGTTCTATTGAAGAATTAATTTGAAAGTAGTATATTTTCGTTAACAAGCAAAGGAGCTGTTCAGAGATGAACGGCTCTTTTTTGTTATATTAGTTGTATGTTGCAGATTGGAGGAAGAAAGAATGAAAGAAATCATATTAATAATCAGACCAGAAAAGCTGGAAGTATTAAAAAGCATATTGGATGAGAAGAATTGTGGTGGTATGACGATCTCAACCGTTATGGGATGCGGAACACAGAAAGGAACTGTTGAGGGCGTAAATGAGATTAAAGGCTTTAAAACTACGATCAATCTTCTTCCAAAAGTAAGAGTTGAAGTAGTAGTTGAAGATTCCAAGGTAGAACAGATTATTCTGGATGTCAGAGAAAAGGTAGCTACCGGACATGTCGGAGATGGTAAGATCTTCATTCGAAATATCGAAGAGGCTATACGAATCCGTACCGGTGAACGAGGAGAAAAAGCATTATAGAGAAATTTGAAAAAGAGGTGATATGATTTGGCAAATGTTATAGTTGATATCAAAGACGTAAATAAAATATACGGAACAAATCATGTTGTAAAAGATCTGAATCTACAGGTAGAGGAAGGCGAGTTCCTGACATTGCTTGGATCATCCGGATGCGGCAAGACGACAACGCTTCGTATGATCGCAGGATTTGAAGAACCGACGACAGGCTCCATTCAGGTAGAAGGTGAGCCGATTGAAGATAAAGAGCCATTTGAGAGAAATGTAAACACTGTCTTTCAGAGTTACGCTTTATTTCCACATAAGACCATATATGACAACGTAGCATATGGTCTTAAGATGAAAAAGGTTCCAAAGAAAGAGATCAAAGAACGGGTAGCGGAGATGTTAGAGATGGTTCAGTTATCCGGATTTGAGAAACGGTATCCAAGTCAGTTGTCCGGTGGACAGAAGCAGCGAGTTGCGATTGCAAGAGCGTTGATCAATCGTCCGAAGGTTCTGCTGTTGGATGAGCCGCTTGGTGCATTGGATCTGAAGCTTAGAAAACAGATGCAGCTGGAACTGAAACGGCTGCAGAAGAAATTACATATCACATTTATCTATGTTACACATGATCAGGAAGAAGCGCTTACGATGAGCGACAGGATAGCTATTATGCATGATGGTGTCATGGATCAGATCGGATCACCGACAGACATCTATGAAAGACCGGCAACCAAGTTCGTAGCAACCTTCATCGGAGAGACAAATGTATTTGACGGAACGATCAAATCGATCGCAAACGGAAAAGCGGTTATAGGAATTGAAAATGGAGATGTAACAACCTCCGGCTCCGTGACCGAGACAGAGGAAAAGAACACCGGATTTTCAGTTGGTGAATTTGTAACCGTTTCTGTTCGACCGGAAAAGCTTCATTTTTCGGCGGAACCGGTAGAGGGCTTCAGTGTACCGGCACTGGTCAAGGATTATATCTATGTTGGTTCAGTCGTTAAATGTCTGGCGGTTCTTCCAAATGGAAATGAAGTAAAGATGGAACGTCTGGCAGGCGAAGAACTTCCAAAATCCGGTGACAAAGTATTTATCTGCTGGAATCCGGAGGATGCGGTATTGATCCACAGTCTGGATAACAGCTTCTATCAGAGTATGGAAAATATAACACTGGCATAAGGAGGTGTTTGATATGAATAAAAAGAGATTCAGAGAAAAGACACTTCCGGCAACGATCATGGTAGGGCCGGTGACCTTATGGCTGATCCTGTTGGTAGCGGTTCCACTCATCTATATACTGGTCATGAGTTTTTGCAGTATCGATCAGTATTACAATGTAACATTTCAGTTCACATTCGATAATTACAAACATCTGGCGGACAGTTCTTATATTAAGATCTATGTTCAGTCACTTGTGATCGCATTACTTACAACCGTGATCTGTATCGTGCTTGCATATCCGTTTACCTATATTATTGCAAGGACAAAGAGCAGATCAAAGAATCTGTTATATATGCTGGTTATCATTCCATTCTGGACGAATTCACTGATCCGTATCTATGGATGGAAGACATTCCTTGGTTCATCCGGCTGGTTGAATACCGTGCTTATGAAGCTACATCTGATATCAGAGCCATTGAACCTCTTATATAATCAGGGAACTACCGTATTTGGTATGGTGTACTGCCTGTTCCCATTTATGGTACTTCCGCTTTATACCGCGATCGGCAAGCTGGATCATACTTTACTGGAGGCTTCCTCTGATCTTGGAGCTAAGGGCTGGCGGACTTTCTTTGAAGTGATCCTGCCACTGACAGCCAGCGGAATCTTTTCCGGTTGTATCATGGTATTTATCCCATGTCTTGGATATTTCTTTGTATCGAATATCTTAGGTGGTGGAAATGCAGATGTTATTGGTAACCTGATCGAGCGTCAGTTCAAGAGTGGAAATAACTGGCCGCTTGGTGCAGCCTTATCCATCATATTAATTGTTATCACATTGATCCTCGTCAAACTGTACCAGAAGACAGGCGGCGATATGGATAGTCTGGGGGTGTAAACGATGAGCAGAAAAGCAAAAGTAAGAACAAAGAGTATTCTTTCAAAGATCTTTTGTTCTCTGATTTATATTGTATTGTTTATGCCGATTGCAGTTGTTGTAGTGAATTCTTTTAATGCAACGACATCAAAACCATATCTGACCTGGAAGGGGTTTACATTTGACTGGTATGTGAAATTGTTTGAAAATCAGTCGCTTCTTACATCCTTTGGCAATACGATGATCATAGCATTGGTCACAACTGTACTTTCAACGATTATAGGTACGCTCGGTGCGATCGGAATGTACAAATATAAATTCAAAGGAAAAGGGATCATAGACGGACTTTTATATATCCCGGTCGTTATTCCTGAGATTGTAATGGGTATATCCTTACTTACGGTATTCGCAAAGGTCTCGATCCCAAGAGGTATGCTTACATTGATCATTGCACATATCACCTTCTGTGTGCCATATGTTATCTTCAATGTCAGGGCAAGATTATCCGGCTATGATATTTCGATTGAAGAAGCAAGTATGGATCTGGGAGCTAACCGCATTCGTACATTCTGGGAGATCACACTTCCGGTTTTAAGACCCGGCATTACAGCCGGTGCATTACTGGCATTTACGTTATCGATTGATGACGTTATCATAAGCTACTTTGTAAATGGTAATACGATGACTTATCCGTTACAGGTTATGGCAAGTATTAAGAGTGGAGTAGCACCTGATGTAAATGCATTATCAGCGCTGATCTTAGCAGGCACGATCATCTTTGTTGTCCTGACTCAGGGAAATCTGTTTAAGAAGAAAAAACAGTAGCTGTATAGAATGAAACAGTAAACAATTTATAGAAGTAACCGAACAAGGTTCAAGAGTAGAAGGGAGACATAATTATGAAGAAAAACAGAAAAAGAGCAGTAAGTATTGCATTATCACTTGTTCTTGCAATGACAGCAGTAAATATCACAGGCTGTGGTAAGAAAGCAGACAGTACAAACGGAGAGTTAAACCTGTTCATTTGGACAGAGTATGTACCGGATGAAGTAATTAAGGATTTTGAAAAAGAATATGGAATTAAAGTAAATGTATCAACATTCTCATCCAATGAGGATATGCTTGCAAAGGTAAAATCAGAGGATGAAGGAACTTATGATATCGTACAGCCGAGTGACTATATGGTAGAATCCATGATCGCTCAGGGAATGCTTGAGAAGTTGGATCAGGATGCACTTACCAATCTGTCAAATATTGGTAGTCAGTATCTGGATCCTACATATGATCCGGGCAATGTCTACTCCGTTCCTTATCAGGGTGGTGTGGCAGCGATCGCAGTCAACACCGACAAGGTATCAACAGATATTAAGGGATATGCAGATCTCTTTGATCCTTCATTAAAAGGACAGATCGTAGCACTGGATGACTACAGAGCAGTTATCGGTATGACGGAGAGAAGCATGGGACTCAGCATGAATGAAACAGATACAGCAAAGCTTGCCGAGGTTGAAACGAAGCTTCTGACATTAAAGGATAATATCGCAGTATATGACAGTGACAGTCCAAAGTCATCTCTGATCAGCGGAGATTGTAATATTGGTTACTGCTGGTCTGCTGAAGTAGCGCTTGCTATGGATGAGAACCCTTCGATCAAGATTGTATTTCCTGAAGAGGGCGCATATAAATTCATTGATAACTGGGCAATCGCAAAGGGTGCCAAGAACTATGATAATGCAATGAAATTCATCAACTATATGTGTGATCCGGATGTTGCTACAAAGGTTATGGCGGAATACCCATATCTGAATGCAAATGCAACTGCAGTGGAGGCAAATGAAGATTACAAGAATAATGAAGCAAAGAATGTACCGGCTGAGGTATTTGAAAAAGGTGAATTTGTTGGAAATCTTGATACAGATACATTGACTGTTTACAACGATATGTGGAACAAATTAAAGCAGTAATACAAAACGGCAAAAGGCAGACAAAGAAAGTTGATCAGGAGGAGTAAGATATATGGAACCAAAAAAGATGTATATTGATGGTGAGTGGGTAACAGGAAGTATGGAAAAGCCGTTTGATGTTATCAATCCGGCAACCGGAGAAGTGATCGCACAGGTCTATGAAAGCAGTGTAGAAGATACCAAACGTGCGATCGCTGCGGCAAAGAAATCATTTTACCAGACAAGAGAGTGGCGTGATATGGATTCCCAGACCAGAAGTGATATGATTCTAAAGATCGCAGATCTGATCGACAAATATGCCGATGAACTGGCAATGCTGGATACTCTGGATAATGGTAAGCCTCTTCGTGAAGCAGAAGGAGATATCAGTGATGGTATTCATTGCTTCCGTTATTACGCAGGCCTTTGCAAGACTCCGCATGGTGGTGTATATGAGGTAAATGATGGATTTGGTAAGATGCATTCATATGAGACCAGAGAGCCGGTCGGTGTCTGTGCGCAGATCACTCCATGGAATTATCCGTTTCTGATGTCTGTCTGGAAACTGGCTCCTGCACTTGCAGCAGGAAACAGTATCGTGTTTAAACCAAGTCCAAAGGCTCCGCTTTCAACAATCCGGTTATTCGAGATCTTTGAAGAAGCAGGACTTCCGAAGGGCTGCGTCAATCTGTTACAGGGTGATGCTGAGATCGGAACGGAAATGGGCGAGAATACCGATGTTGATATGATCACATTTACTGGAAGTACCAGAGTCGGTCAGAGTCTGATGAAAGCAGCCGCTACAAATGTGAAGAAGATCGGACTGGAGCTTGGTGGTAAATCACCAAATGTCATTTTCGCAGATGCAGATCTGGATGGCGCTGTAGAGTGGGCAATGATCGGTATTTTCTTCAATCAGGGCGAGGTATGTTCCGCAGGATCCAGAATCATCATAGAAGAAAGCATCCATGATGAGTTTGTTGCCAGATTAAAGAAAAAGGCGGAAGCCATGACGATCGGCAATCCGGTGAACAATCCGGATATCGGACCAGTCATTACGGAAAAGGATATGGAGAAAGTTCTGTCTTACATAAAGAGTGGTATCGAGGAAGGCGCAACACTTGTAACAGGTGGTGAGCGCTATACAGAAGGAGAATGTGCAAAGGGCTACTTTGTACGTCCAACGATCTTTGATAATTGTACTTCGGATATGAAGATTGTCCGTGAGGAGATCTTTGGTCCCGTTGTCAGCATCCAGACCTTTAAGACAGAGGAAGAAGCGATTGCGATGGCAAATGATACTGTATATGGTCTTGCCGGAGCTGTATTTACTTCCGATATAACCAGAGCACATCGTGTGATCAGTGAGCTTCGCGCAGGTATCACATGGATCAACTGCTACAACCCAACCTTCAATGAAGCACCTTGGGGCGGCTATAAGATGAGCGGTATTGGCAGAGAGCTTGGCGTTCATGGTATCGAGGAATATCAGGAGGTTAAGCAGATCAATATCAATCTGAACCCGGGTATTGTAGGCTGGTATGAACACTAGATAAAACAGACCGTTCACTTTCTGAAAAATGAAGGTGGGCGGTTTTTTAATGCGTTTCAAATACCGAATGATTTGGCGAATAACAGAAATAGGGTAGAAAATGATACTTCGATAGAGGTATGACGATGAAATTACAAGTCAGTTATATGAGCTAAATATACTTATATTTAATTATATATAATAGATAAATGGTAGATAAATGGTATAAATTAGTAATTGAAAAAGAGCATGAGATACGATAATATACAGACATAGAAGCAAAGGAGCTTGTGGACAGGTCACAGGCTCCTTTTTTTCAGTTTAAAGATGAATATATTTTAAGGAGGATTTTAATATGAGTTATGAACAGGTAAGTAAGGATTTGGAAAAGGTAATTGGTTATATCCATTCAGATGAATTAACAGACGATGAAAAGAAATTAATGACAGAACAGACATTAGATTATTTTGATAATTATGTAAGCCCGGGCTGGTTAAAATACAGAAAGTCAGTATCTACCAACTCAGCAGTGCTTGAGTGGAAAGATCATGACGGTGTATGTGATGGCTTATATGGTGAAGAATTCATTGACTGTCTTGGTGGTTTCGGTATTTATACATGTGGTCATAGAAATCCGGAGATCCTTGATACCGTAAAGGCACAGCTTGATCATCAGGCGCTTCATTCACAGGAGCTGTTGGATCCGCTTCGTGGATATCTTGCAAAGGCAGTTGCAGATATCACACCGGGTGATCTTCAGTATTGTTTCTTTACAAATGGTGGTGCAGAGGCAGTCGAAATGGCATTGAAGCTTGCCAGAATCGCAACAGGCGGAAGATGGTATATCTCAACCGTTGGTGCATTCCATGGTAAATCAATGGGTGCAATCTCAATGGGTGGTAAGAATACATACAGAGTTCCATATACACCTATGGTACAGCAGGTACAGCATGTAGAATATGGTAATGCAGAGGATGCAAGAAAGGCAATCCGTAACCTGATCGCTGTTGGTGAAAAGGTTGCAGCCATGATCGTTGAACCAATTCAGGGCGAGGCTGGTGTTATCGTTCCACCGGAAGGATATCTGACAGAGTTAAGACAGATCTGTGATGAGTATGGTGTAGCGTTGATCTTTGATGAGATCCAGACAGGTATGGGTCGTACCGGTACAATGTGGAGATGCGAAGCAGAAGGCGTAACACCGGATATCATGACATTCGGTAAAGCATTTGGTGGTGGTATTATGCCAATCACAGGTATTATCTGTAAGCCATCCATGTGGGTACAGCAGTTGATCGACAACCCATGGTTACTTGGTTCTCCTACATTTGGTGGTAACCCTGTATGTTGTTCGGCAGCGATCGCAACGATCAAATACATGATTGATAATGATATTCCAGGACAGTGTGCAAGCAAAGGTAAGATCTTAAAGGCAGGACTTGAAAGTCTGAAGGCAAAATATCCTGAGATCATCGATGATGTCAGAGGCGTAGGTCTGATGCTTGCTGTTGAGTTTGTTACATCTGATATCGGTTACAGCATCGCAAAGGGCTTGTTCTCAAGAGGTGTTATGACAGCCGGAACACTTGTAAACTCCAAGTGTATCCGTTTCGAGCCGACAGCGGTTATTACAGAGGAACAGATCGCAGCCGTTATCGAGCGTATGGATGCGGCACTTGCTGATACGAAGAAAGAATATAATCTGTAAATTCATCGGTATATCATGATGGAAAATCATCTGACCATAGTATAGGCAATGATTTTTCGGATGAATAGAATGTGCAAAGTACATATAAGACTACCGTTTATTCGGATACAGATTTGATCGTCAGTTGAAACTGCTATGATCAGACTGCCGGATGGACGGTAGTTTTGTTTTATAGAAATATTTATCCTGTAAAGCAATTTTGTTCTGGGGTAAAAGAGTCGAAGCGGCTCTTTGTATTTATACATAAATAGGGTATAATAAAGCTATTCATTCTATATGGGGAGGTATATACAGATGAGAAAATTAAAGATCACATTTAACGCACCGGTGACGCTGGGCTTTGTATTTATTTGTTTTGTTGTAACGCTGCTTGGGGTACTGACCGGTGGCGGAAGTACCCGGTTATTATTTATGACATATCATTCATCGCTTACAAATCCACTCACATATCTGCGATTCTTTACACATGTATTCGGGCATGCAGGATGGAGTCATTTTATCGGAAATGCCTCCTATCTGTTATTGCTTGGACCGATGTTAGAAGAAAAATATGGTTCGAAAGAAATGTTGGAAGTGATCGGTGTAACAGCACTTGCGACCGGTATTGTGAATTACATCTTTTTCTGGAATGTAGCACTTTGTGGAGCGAGTGGTGTCGTATTTGCATTTATCGTGCTGGCGTCCTTTACCGGATTCCGAGCAGGCGAAATTCCGTTATCCTTTATTCTGGTTGCGATCATCTTTATCGGACAGCAGGTATATGAAGGTATCGCAGTACAGGACAATATCTCGAATATGGCACATATCGTTGGCGGTATTGTGGGTGCAGTTGTCGGATATAATCTGAACCGAAAATAAACGGTGTGATATTTGCAAGGGAGGACTTCTCAAATGAATCGAACATGTGAAATACATGACACCATATTGCAGGATGATCTGAAATTGAGAGAAAGACCGCTTAAGGTTCTGGCGGCTGTTGATTCTTTTAAGGGCAGTATGACATCTGTTCAGGCAGGCATGGCGGTTAAAAAAAGGTCTGGAGAAAAATTATAAGAATTGTGAGATCGAAGTGGTTCCGGTTGCAGATGGCGGAGAGGGAACCATGGATGCGATCGCCTATGGAAAATCGAACATGAAACGTCATACAGTTAATGTAACAGGACCGCTTGGACAGGTCGTAAAGGCTTCTTATATCAGTTATGATGAAGCAGGAGAAAAAGTAGCATTGATCGAGATGGCAGAGGCAGCAGGACTTCCGCTTGTACCGGAGTCAGCCAGAAATCCGATGCATACAACTACATATGGAGTAGGCGAGATGATAAAGGATGCCATGCTGCATGGATGCCGGAGCTTTATTATAGGGATTGGCGGAAGCGCAACAAATGATGCCGGGATCGGAATGCTTCAGGCACTTGGATGCCATTTTCTTGACGAACATGGAAACGAAGTTTGCTATGGAGCAGAAGGACTTTCAAAAGTATGCGAGATTCACACAGAGGATATGTTACCGGAGCTTTCAGCATGTTCATTTCAGATTGCCTGTGACGTTACAAATCCGCTGGTTGGCGAGAATGGATGCAGCTATATCTTTGCACCGCAAAAGGGAGCAGATGCTCAGATGGTAGAGAACATGGAGAAATCCATGGTGCGTTATGCAGATCTGGTGGAACAGCAGAACTGGTCAGGCTGTAAGCAGGATAAAGTGCAAATGAATACAGACCCGGAGAAATGTCAGATGGACAGCATAATAAATCGTATGACACCGGGAGCAGGTGCAGCAGGCGGTCTTGGATATGCATTTCTAATGTTCCTGCATGCAAGATTACGACCGGGAATTGATATAGTATTTGATGAGATCCATTTAAAAGAAAGAATAAAAAATGTCGCTCTGGTTATTACCGGAGAGGGCAGGATGGATGCACAGACGTTAATGGGAAAAACTCCGGCAGGCGTAGCAAAACTTGCAAAAGCACAGAAGAAAAAAGTGGTTGCATTTGCTGGCTGCTTCGGGGAAGGCATCGAACAATGTATGGAGAGCGGCTTGTTTGATGCGTGTTATTCCATAACCGACGGACTGTCCGAAGAGGAACGAGGGAGAGCCATGCAGACAGAATGTGCCATGCAGAATATGGAACGAGCTGTGAGAGAGAAACTATAGCAAATAAGAAAGCCTGAATAGAGCAGTAAACTCTATTTGGGCTTTTTATGTAAGAACATTTAAAAGTCATATCACACTGTTAATATAGGCGTAAGGAGGTAAGAAATATGACATATCAGATACTGATGATTGAAGATGATGAACAGATCTGCGAAGTGGTGAAAGATTACTTTACCAGAGAAAGTGAAAATGAGATCGTGGTACGGACGGCACAGAACGGACAGGACGGGCTGGATTTATTTGAGACGGAACGGGTGGATCTTGTATTGTTAGACATCATGCTTCCGGGAATGGACGGCTTTGCGATCTG
This sequence comes from Clostridium sp. L2-50, assembly GCF_000154245.1. NCBI lineage: Bacteria > Bacillati > Bacillota > Clostridia > Eubacteriales > Clostridiaceae > Clostridium > Clostridium sp. L2-50. Next base: position 38,755 of record NZ_DS480327.1, read on the forward strand.
CCGGGAGATGCGCAGGACGAGCATGGTTCCGATCCTGTTTTTAACAGCCAGAAGTTCCGAACGGGATATCCTGCTTGGATATGATCTCGGCTGTGACGATTATATCATCAAACCATTTTCCCTTGTGACCTTATATGCGAAATGCAAGGCACTGATCAGACGATCAAAGGATATCAGCAGAACCGGAGAACTGGTCTGCGGCAGGATACATATGAAGCCGTCGGAGTACAGGGTTCTTGTGGATTCTCAGGAAATTGAACTTGCGCCGAAAGAGTTTGCATTGTTACGGATGCTGCTCGAGAACAAAAACAAAACTGTGGCAAGGGAACGACTGCTGATCGGGGTATGGGGCTATGATTATGATGGCAGTGATCGTTGCGTGGATAATCACATTCGAAAGATCCGAAAACATCTTGGAAGTGCAGGAAAGCAGATTAAAACAGTGATAGGAAATGGATATCAGATACGGGGTGATGACGATGAAAAAGAACAAAAACAATAAAAAAAGAAATGCCATATTGTCGGAGCGGCAGAAAAGAAAAAGACAAAAGGTAAGAAGAAAATGGATATGGATTTCATCTGGCATTATAGCAGTCAGCATAATGTTGTATCTGCTGGTGATCGGTTATTACAGAAATCAGGTCAATCTGGAATTAAAAGAATATTTTCAGGTGTCAACAAATAGTGTCAGTGCAAGTTTGGCTGAATGTCAGGAAGATATTGCAGGTATGACAGATATAGAGGAAGCCCGTAATAGAATACAGGAGATCTTTGCGGAGGAAAATACACCATATTTTTTGACAGCAGTTTACAGGCGGCATTTGGAAAGCTCAGATGCAGTAGACAATATAGAAGAAAAAGACGATGTAAATGTTGCAGATGAAAATCAAGAAACAGAAACTACGAAGCATACAGACGAAAATGATACAGAAAAATTAGAACAACAGGTACAGGATATAGAGGATGATATGGAGCAGATGCAGTCCGAAGTACAGATGTATTCACCGATTATGCCTTCTTTCCGGCAGGTGGTTCAAAATGCTGATGCAGGGGAATTTGCATGGAGTCTTCATGGCAGAGTAGATGATGCCAATCAGTATAGTAAGACGAGCAGGTATTTGTTGGATAAGATGGAGACCCTCGGAACATATCCGGAAGATACAACAGAGAGTATAAGTGGTTATCTGGGTGAAAACTATTATTTTAAAAGTCAATATATCGTTTTTGACAATGATATATACTATATCGTATCCGCTATGTATGCAGATCCATTTGGCTGGCATACAGAAGGCATCTGGTTATTTTATGGAGGGCTTGCAGTTGTATTTCTCATTATAATTGCAACGATCCTGACTGCGTTTATATCCTGTAGACGGACATTTTCACAGATGGAAGATGCAGAGAGAAAAGAAACGGTTATTACAGCACTTGCACATGATGTAAAAAGTCCATTGATGGCAATTTCCGGGTATGCAGAGAATCTGAAACAGTTAAACCAGACAGGAGAGTGCCGGCATTACATAGATGTTATTTTGGAAAATACATCTTACATGAATGAACTTTTATGTCAGTTAAGCGAGTATATCAAGCTTGGTAAAATGGAAGCGTTACAGACAGAGTCTGTAAGCATCGAACAGATATGGGAGCCGTTACAGGAACGGTATCAGAATCTTCTGGATGAAAAAGGTCTGGAGGTAAGAATGTCAGGAAACTGTACGGTAAAAGGTGATCCGCTGATGCTTTCCCATATGTTAGAGAATCTGTTTGTAAATGCAATTAAGTATTCACTGAAAGGAAGTGTGATCCGGCTGGTATTAAAGGAAGATCATCTGATCCTTAGCAATCCGATGGAACAGTCGATTGCAACCGATCCGGAGGAGTTATGGAAGCCATTTGTAAAGGGAGACGAAACAAGAACCGGCAGAAGCGGAAGCGGAATCGGATTGAGCATCGTGCAGGAAATCATGCAGATATTCGGCTACCACGGAAGTTTAAAAACAGAAGACGGTGAATTTGAAGTAACAATTTATTTTTAAATAGAGAGTAGAAATTTTAAATAGTAGATTGACAGTGGTCTTACTATTATGTAACAAGCCTATCTGAATGTCTTGTGTAATAATAGGTAAGACCACTGTCAATCTGTTGTGTATAGTTTGTGTTCAAATACGCCAGAATCGCATTGCAAACACATGGAAAATAGGCTATATTTATGGGTGGTACTGTTAGTTTTATGTAACAGGAAGTAAGAGGAAATTTGTATGAATGAAAACGAGATTTCAGAAATGATCGAGCTTGCGATGCAGGCAAGAACAAAGGCATATGCACCATATTCGAATTTTCAGGTGGGAGCCTGTATAAAGATGGAGAATGGAAGTTATTATACAGGATGCAATATAGAAAATGCTTCCTATGGGGCAACAAACTGTGCGGAACGGACGGCTGTTTTTAAGGCAGTCAGTGAAGGATGCAGGAAACTGTCTGCGATCGTGATCGTTGGCGGACTAAAGAACGGAGAATGTGACTATACTTATCCATGTGGGATATGCAGACAGGTCATTGCCGAATTTGCCGAACAAGACTGCGTGATCGTTGTAGCAAAGAACAAACAGGAATATCGGATGTATTCGGTAGAAGAGCTGCTTCCGGAGACATTCCATTTGAATAAAGAAGAATAAAGGAGACATCAGATTGAGAGACTTAAAAGAATTAACAGGGTATGATATCATAACAGAAGAAAAAATCCCTGAAGTAAACGGAACAGGTTATATCTTAAGCCACAAGAAGACAAAGGCCAGAGTGCTTGTAATTGCAAATGATGATGAGAACAAGGTGTTTAATATCGGATTCCGGACACCACCGTATGATGATTCCGGTATTCCGCATATTCTGGAACATTCGGTATTATGCGGTTCCAGAAAATATCCGGTAAAAGACCCGTTTGTAGAACTGGCAAAGGGGTCATTAAATACATTCTTAAATGCAATGACATATTCTGATAAGACAGTATATCCGGTTGCAAGCTGTAACGAAAAGGATTTTGAAAATCTTATGGATGTCTATCTGGATGCGGTATTCTATCCGAATATTTATGAACATACAGAGATCATGCGTCAGGAAGGCTGGCATTATGAACTTGAAACTGTAGAAGGGGAACTGAGCTATAATGGTGTTGTGTTTAATGAGATGAAGGGGGCATTTTCATCTCCGGAACAGCAGATGTATTCAAAGATTGAAAAACTTCTTCTTGCTGACACACCATACAAGAATGAATCCGGTGGTGATCCTGCAGCGATTCCAACATTAAGTCAGGAACGTTTTCTTGATTTTCACAGAAAGTATTATCATCCGTCAAACAGTTATATTTATCTGTATGGTGATCTTGATATGTATAAGGAATTGGACTATATCGATAAGGAGTATCTCTCGAGCTTTGATTATAGAGAGATTGATTCTACGATCGCTGTGCAGACAGCCTATGAACAGATGAAGGATGAGAGCTGCTTTTATTCGATCGCAGAAAATGAGAGCGAAGAAAATCAGACATTTTTAACCTATAATATGGTAGTTGGCAGCAGCCTTGATAAGAAGCAGTCCGTTGCCATGAATATACTGGAATACGCAATTATGGACGCTCCGGGCGCACCATTGAAGAAAGCATTAGTAGATGCAGGGATCGGAGAGGACGTCTTTGCTTCCTTTGATGATGGGATCCGGCAGACAATCTTTTCAATCGTAGCAAGAAATGCAAATATGTCCGATAAGGAACGTTTTGTGTCTGTGATCAGGGATACACTGACCGATCTTTCCGGGCATGGAGAAGAAGGAAAGGCGATCGATCGGACTTCGATTGAGGCTGCGATCAATAATTTTGAGTTTAAACATAAGGAAGCAAACTTCGGCAGATTTCCGAAGGGGCTTATGATGGGTCTGGATGCATTTAATACATGGCTGTATGATGATGCATCTGCACTTGAAATGTTTAAGTTAAATGAAGTATATGATGAATTGAAAGAAAGTCTGAAAACCGGATATTTTGAAGAACTGATCTGGGAAAAGCTGGTTCAGAATACCTTTGGTATGATTTTTGTTATGAAGCCGAAGAAGGGGCTTGATAAGGAGAATGATGCAGCAGAGAAGCAGAAGCTTGCAGACTATAAGGCCTCTCTTACGGAAAATGAGCTTGAACAGGTTGTATCAGATACAAAGGAATTAAAATTATATCAGGAGACACCATCTCCGGCAGAGGATATGGAGAAGGTTCCGTTGCTTAGTATTTCTGATATCAGAAAAGAGATCCATCCGTTAAAGAACCGTGAGGACAGCATTTATGGTATGCCATTAATAAGTCATGATATCTTTACTAACGGAATTGGTTATCTGGAGTTTATATTTGATATCAATGATCTGGATGCAGAGTTTGTTCCATATGTAGAGCTGCTCACCAGCATTTTCAAATATGTGGATACAGAGCATTACACATATAGTGAACTGTCCAATCAGATCAATTTCCATACCGGTGGTATCGGATTTTCTACAGGAGCCATGTATAAGGATGGCGGGAAGGATCATCTTTCATTCTTCTCCGTTAAGACAAAGGCCATGTATGACAAGCTTGGAGAAGGTCTGAAGCTGATCGAGGAGATCCTGTTCACATCGAAGCTTTCGGATAAGAAGAGATTGAAAGAGATTATATCGGAAGAAAAGGCCGGACTTAAGACTGATCTGATATCCTCAGGGCATATCACATCTGCAACACGCGCGATGTCTTATGTCTCAGATGTGATGGCATTTAAGGATATGACAGAGGGAATCGGATATTATGATTTCTTACAGGAGTTGGATCAGGATTTTGAGCAGAATGCAGATGCAATCATTGAGAAGCTGCAGACAACGCTTGCCGAGATCCTTAGAAAAGGAGCGGTAACAATCTCTTATACCGGTGACAATGATATCAAGGAATTATTGGGCGCAGATATTGAAGCGTTTGCAAGAAAGTTGTCGACCAGACCTGCTTTTGCAGAAAAACGTGTGATGAAAAAAGCTGTTAAGAACGAAGCCTTTAAGACAGCAAGCCAGGTACAGTATGCGGCTCTCGCAGGAAATTATAAAGAAAAAGGATTTGAATATACCGGAGCACTGGAAGTCCTACAGGTGATCTTCTCCTATGGATATCTCTGGGAGAATATCCGTGTAAAGGGTGGGGCATATGGAGCTATGTGTTCATTTGCCAGATCAGGAATGGGATATTTTACATCCTACAGAGATCCGAACCTGATGGAGACATATGATATCTATAAGAAGGCAGCAGACTATGTAGCAGGCTTTGATGCAAGCGACAGAGATATGACCAAATATTTGATTGGTGCGATCGCGAAGTTAGATTCTCCAATGACACCATCAGCAGAAGGAGCATTTAGCCAGACCTGTTACTTTGCAGGTATTACAGATGAGCAGCTTCAGAAAGAACGTGATCAGGTGCTTACTGCAAATGTAGAAACGATTCGTTCACTGGCACCTGTGATCCGGGCGATCACAGATGGCGGGGTTATCTGTGCGATCGGTGGGGAAGATAAGATCGAACAGAATCGGGCAAAGTTTAAAGAAGTAAAAGATCTATAGTTTTTACAGAAGTAACGAAAGAAGATATAAGTATATAGATTTGTAAATAGTTCTCCGGCAGGTTACAGGATTCTGTGCCGAATGGAGAACATGAATACATACAGAGTATGGAAGGAGAAGTATGAACGATACATACAAATCAGGATTTGTTGCGATCATAGGAAGACCAAATGTAGGTAAATCCACACTGATGAATCAGTTGATCGGACAGAAGATCGCGATAACGAGCAGTAAGGCGCAGACAACAAGAAACCGTATTCAGACCGTGTATACCTCGGATGAAGGACAGATTGTTTTCCTCGATACACCTGGAATCAACAGGGCCAAGAACAAGCTTGGTGAATATATGTTAAAGGTGGCAGAGGGAACATTAAATGAAGTAGATGTCGTTATGTGGATTGTTGAAGCAACGACATTTATCGGAGCAGGAGAACGGTATATCATTGAACAGTTAGAACGTGTTAAGACTCCGATCATCATTGTGGTAAATAAGATCGATGCGGTAAGTGAAGAAGAAGTATTCAAGGCGATCTCGACCTATAAGGATGCCTGCAGTCATGCGGAGATCGTTCCGGTATCGGCATTAAAGGGAAAGAACAAAGATGAACTGATAAAGACGCTGTTCAAATACCTTCCATACGGACCACAGTTCTATGATGAAGACACGATCACCGATCAGCCGGAGCGACAGATCGTATCCGAACTGATCCGGGAGCAGGCTTTAAGACTTCTGGATAAAGAGATTCCACACGGAATCGCGGTTGTTATTGATTCGATGAAGGAACGTCCGAATGGACGGCTTATGGATATAGATGCAACAATCATCTGTGAGCGGGATTCCCATAAGGGTATTATTATCGGAAAACAGGGCGCAATGCTGAAAAAGATCGGCAGCAATGCAAGGTATGGCATTGAACAGCTATTAGATACACATGTGAATCTGAAGCTTTGGGTAAAGGTGAAGAAGGATTGGCGGGATACCGATACCCTTCTTCGAAATTATGGTTATAAGATGGATGAATCATGAAGGATGAGATAGTATTAAACGGAATCGTGCTTTCCTCCGGTCTTCAGGGAGAATATGACAGACGGCTTGTTATACTGACCAGAGAGCAGGGGAAGATCACAGCATTTGCAAAGGGAGTCCGACGACCAAGCAGCCAGTTGATCTCAAAGACGCAGCTGTTTGTCATGGGAGCATTTACTGTATATCCGGGAAGAAATGCATATACACTTATCAACGTAGATGCAAAGGAATATTTTCATGAACTGACCTTTGATATGAACAAATACTGTTACGGATCTTACTTTTGTGAGATGATGTCATATTTTACAAGAGAAGGTGACCGGTCGGCAGATTATCTGAATCTGCTGTTTGTCAGCCTGAATGCATTAAAAAAAGGACTGCTGCCGGTGAAACTGATCCGTTGTGTATATGAACTGAAGATCATGGATATCTTTGGACAGGGCCTGCAGAGCTTTCACTGCCCAATCTGTGGAAGCGACAGGCTGACACGGATATTTGATCCCTTATCCGGTGGAATCCTGTGTGAGAACTGCCGGAGCAAGGCTAAGAAAAGTATCCATATATCAGAGGACGCCAGATATGTGCTTCAGTATATTAATGGAGCAACGCTTGGAAATCTGTATAATTTCACGGTTTCAGACAGCGTGCTGGAAGAACTTATGATGATCACAAAGGAATTTCTGGCGGTATATGTAGACCGGAAATTCAATTCTGTAGAAATAATTGAATCCCTGTCTTGAAAAAAACAGGGAGAGAAGGTACAATAACGTACAAATATAAAGATGAAATATAAATGGAGGACATTATGGAAAAGACATTAGACAAGATCGTTGCTTTAGCAAAGAACAGAGGTTTTGTATATCCGGGTTCAGAGATTTATGGTGGACTTGCAAATACATGGGATTACGGTAACCTTGGTGTTGAGTTAAAGAACAATGTAAAAAAGGCTTGGTGGAAAAAGTTCATACAGGAGAATCCATATAATGTAGGTGTTGACTGTGCGATCCTGATGAACCCACAGACATGGGTAGCATCCGGACATCTTGGCGGTTTTGCAGATCCTTTGATGGACTGTAAAGAGTGCCATGAAAGATTCCGTGCAGACAAACTGATCGAAGACTACATGGCAGAGAATAACATGGAGATCGAAGGTTCCGTTGATGGCTGGTCAAATGAAGAAATGGAGAGCTTTATTGAAGAAAAGAATATCTGCTGTCCTTCATGCGGAAAACATAATTTTACAGGTATCAGACAGTTTAACCTGATGTTCAAGACATTCCAGGGTGTAACAGAGGATGCAAAGAACACAGTATATTTAAGACCTGAGACAGCACAGGGTATCTTTGTAAACTTCAAGAATGTACAGAGAACATCCAGAAAGAAGATCCCGTTTGGTATCGGACAGATCGGTAAGTCATTCCGTAACGAGATCACACCGGGTAACTTTACGTTCCGTACCAGAGAGTTTGAGCAGATGGAGCTGGAATTCTTCTGTGAACCGGGAACAGACCTTGAATGGTTTGATTACTGGAGAAGCTTCTGTATCAACTGGCTAAAAGACCTTGGTATCAAGGATGAAGAGATGCGTGCTCGTGATCATTCACCGGAAGAGCTTTGCTTCTACAGCAAGGGAACAACAGATATAGAGTTCTTATTCCCATTTGGATGGGGCGAGCTTTGGGGTATCGCAGACAGAACGGATTATGATCTGACCCAACATCAGACTGTATCCGGCGAACCAATGGATTATTTTGATGATGAGAAGAAAGAGAAATACATTCCATATGTTATCGAACCATCACTTGGTGCTGATCGTGTAACACTTGCATTCCTTTGTGCTGCATATGATGAAGAAAATATCGGAACAGAGGAGAAGCCGGATGTAAGAACTGTATTACATTTCCATCCTGCACTTGCACCTGTTAAGATCGGTGTCCTTCCACTGAGCAAGAAACTTGGCGAGGAAGCAGAAAAGGTATATGCTGAATTATGCAAATACTACAACTGTGAATACGACGACAGAGGAAATATCGGTAAGCGTTACAGAAGACAGGATGAGATCGGAACTCCGTTCTGTGTAACTTATGATTTTGATTCAGAAGAAGATGGTGCTGTAACTGTCCGTGACAGAGATACCATGGAGCAGGAAAGAGTAAAGATCGAAGATCTGAAGGCATATTTTGAGAAGAAATTCGAATATTAATCAGACGAAATGAATCAATATCTCAGATAGAGTATCTGGTTGATCGAATCTGTAAAATAAAAGGGACATTTGTCGGAAAAGAACATTATCCGGCGGATGTCTCTTTCTTTTTGAAAAAGATTCCGGAATATGCGGTTAAAAAGAGAAAAAAATTGAAAAAAGTGGTTTAATATTATTAGGTCATATGATATAATCACGTCAGAGTGGTGGGAAAATTCTGCCCTAAAGCAGGCTTTTTTCAGCATATATTTAATTAGATACGTAGGAGGTAATAAACAAATGGCAAACAAGTGGGTTTATATGTTTAGCGAAGGCGACATGACCATGCGTAATCTTCTCGGTGGTAAGGGTGCAAACCTTGCAGAGATGACAACAATTGGTCTTCCAGTTCCACAGGGTTTCACAATCACAACAGAGGCTTGTACTCAGTACTATGAAGATGGTCGTAAGATCAACGACGAGATCATGGCACAGGCTATGGAAGGTGTTAAGAAGATGGAGGAGATCAACGGCAAGAAGTTCGGAGATCTTGAGAATCCATTATTAGTATCAGTTCGTTCAGGTGCTAGAGCATCTATGCCGGGTATGATGGATACAATCCTTAACCTTGGTTTAAATGACGAAGTTGTTGCTGCAATGATCGCACACAACCCAGATCCAGCATTCGAGCGTTTCGTATATGATTCTTACAGACGTTTCATTCAGATGTTCTCAGACGTTGTTATGGAAGTTGGTAAGAAGTACTTTGAGCAGCTCATCGATAAGATGAAAGAAGAGAAGGGTGTTAAGTTCGACGTAGAACTTACAGCAGCTGATCTTAAGACTCTTGCAGAGCAGTTCAAGGCTGAATACAAGAACCAGTTAGGAACAGATTTCCCTTCAGACCCAGTTGAGCAGTTAAAGTTAGCTATCGAAGCTGTATTCCGTTCATGGGACAACCCACGTGCAAACGTATACAGAAGAGATAACGATATCCCTTATTCATGGGGTACAGCAGTTAACGTAATGCCTATGGTATTCGGTAACTTAAATAATGAATCTGGTACAGGTGTTGCATTTACTCGTGACCCTGCAACAGGTGAGAAGAAGCTTATGGGTGAGTTCCTTATCAATGCACAGGGCGAAGACGTAGTTGCCGGTGTTCGTACACCAATGCCAATCGCTCAGATGGAGCAGGAATTCCCAGAAGCATATGCAGAATTCCTTAAGGTATGTGAGACTCTTGAGAATCACTACCATGATATGCAGGATATGGAGTTCACAGTTGAGAACAAGAAGCTTTACATGCTTCAGTGTAGAAATGGTAAGAGAACAGCTCAGGCAGCTCTTCAGATCGCTTGTGACCTTGTTGATGAAGGACATAAGACAGAGGAAGAAGCAGTTGCAATGATCGATCCTCGTAACCTTGATACACTTCTTCACCCACAGTTTGATGCAGCAGCTCTTAAAGCAGCTACACCAATGGGCAAGGGCCTTGGTGCTTCACCGGGTGCTGCTTGTGGTAAGATCGTATTTACAGCTGACGATGCAGAAGCATGGGCAGCTAAGGGCGAGAAGGTTGTTCTTGTACGTCTTGAGACATCACCAGAAGATATCACAGGTATGAAGTCAGCACAGGGTATCTTAACAGTTCGTGGTGGTATGACATCACATGCTGCTGTAGTTGCTCGTGGTATGGGTACTTGTTGTGTATCAGGTTGTGGCGATATCATTATGGATGAAGAGAACAAGAAGTTCACACTTGCAGGCAAAGAGTTCCATGAGGGAGATTTCATCTCAATCGATGGTACAACAGGTAACATTTACGATGGAGTTATTAAGACAGTTGATGCTTCAATCGCAGGTACATTCGGTCGTGTTATGGCATGGGCTGATAAGTACAGAACACTTAAGGTTAGAACAAATGCTGATACACCAGCAGATGCTAAGAAGGCTCGTGAGCTTGGTGCAGAAGGTATCGGTCTTTGCCGTACAGAGCATATGTTCTTTGATCCAGAAAGAATCGCAGCATTCCGTGAGATGATCTGCTCAGATACAGTAGAAGAAAGAGAAGAAGCTCTTAATAAGATCCTTCCATATCAGCAGGGAGATTTCAAGGCTCTTTACGAAGCACTTGAAGGTAACCCAGTTACTATCAGATTCCTGGATCCACCTCTTCATGAGTTCGTTCCTACAGAGGAAGCAGATATTGAGAAGCTTGCAAAGGCTAAGAATAAGTCAGTAGAAGAGATCAAGGCACTCTGCAACTCACTTCATGAGTTCAACCCTATGATGGGTCACAGAGGATGTCGTCTTGCTGTAACATATCCAGAAATCGCTAAGATGCAGACAAAGGCTGTTATCCGTGCAGCTATCGAAGTTCAGAAAGAGCATCCAGATTGGAATGTTGAGCCAGAAATCATGATTCCACTTGTATGTGAAGTTAAAGAGCTTAAGTATGTTAAGAAGACAGTTGTTGAGACTGCTGATGCAGAGATCGCTGCTGCAGGCGTAGATCTGAAGTACGAAGTTGGTACAATGATCGAGATCCCTAGAGCGGCTCTTACAGCTGATGAGATCGCTAAGGAAGCTGACTTCTTCTGCTTCGGTACTAACGACCTTACACAGATGACATTTGGTTTCTCAAGAGATGATGCAGGTAAGTTCTTAAATGCTTACTATGATGCTAAGATCTTTGAGAATGATCCATTTGCTAAGCTTGACCAGACTGGTGTTGGTAAGCTCATGGATATGGCTGTTAAACTTGGCAAGCCGGTTAATCCAAAGCTTCATATCGGTATCTGTGGTGAGCACGGTGGAGATCCTTCATCCGTTGAATTCTGCCACAAGATCGGTCTTGATTATGTATCATGTTCACCATTCCGTGTACCTATCGCTAGACTTGCTGCTGCTCAGGCTGCAATCGCTAACAATGCAGGAAAGTAGATTACAACTATATGTACTTCACGGAATTTCTGATTACCAGAGCTGATGTTAATGATTTCATGACACATCGTCCGGAGTACACGAAAGCGAACCGTTTTAAGGATTTCGTTTGTAAAATCTATCTTTGATAATTAGGGGAAAATTCCAAATATTGGGTTTTCCCCTTTTTTATTGGGTTTTCTAAGGATTCTATCTCTTACTAAGAGGTAGAGTCCTTTTATTTTATACAAAATTCCTAAAGGAGGTTCGAGGTTATGAACAACACATGGTATTTGAATCAGTAGATCACAGGACATTTTACAGAGAAAAATTAGCGAGAGCGAGATACAGAGACAGTTATCACAAGTCACTCATTTATATCCTTGGCATATCTGAGGACACGAGACGGCATTGCGATGAAATCTACGTGAAGAAAGTACTGAATTTATGGTATGTTAGATTGTCATTTAACTTTTTATTATGGCTTATAAGGAAACAAAGAGCAATACCTTCTACTGCAAAGCATTTGATTTAGGATGGTATGGGTGATATAATCTGAAATGTAAATATTTTGTTTAGTTATAGGGGATTGATGGGAGTGCTTAGAGTAGGAATTTGTGATGATGGGTCGGCAATCTGTTCGGAAATTGAAAGGATCGTTAAAGAATATGGGAAGAAGCATGACTTGAGACTTGATACAGAGATATGGAGTACGGGAGAGGCACTGGTGGATTATCTTGAGGATGGAAATGCGATTGATTTATTATTCTTGGATATTGATTTGATTACGACCAGCGGTGTAGATATAGGACAGTATATTCGGCATAGACTGAATAATTATAGCATGAAGATTGTGTTTATATCTGCAAATACAACATATGCAATGAGCCTGTTTGATATAATGCCGATGAATTTTCTTGTGAAGCCGCTTGTAAAATCTAAGGTAGAGGAATGTCTTGATTTGGCTGTTATGTTTCTCGTAAAAGAAGAGAAGGTGTTTCAATGTAAAGTGGCTGGTAAAACTCATTATATACCATTTAGATCTATCCTTTATTTTGAAAGTGATGGCAGAAAAATCAGACTTGTCACGGAGAAAAAACAAAAAAATGGTGGCTTAGATACAAAAGTGGATGTGTATGAATATTACAGAAAGATAAAAGAGGTTGCTCAGGAAATTCTGTCGGACGAATCTTTCTTGCAAGTTCATAGGTCTTATATCGTCCAGATTGCTTACATACAAAAATATGAATATACACAGATACTAATGATGGACGGTACACAGATCCCTGTTAGTCAAAATTTTCGGAAAGAAGTACGGAGCAAGATGCTGGAGAGGGGATGAAGAAAAATGTACACGGCAGTATATTTAATGTGCAACATGTTCAGAATATATCTGATTAAGCATCTTACAGACATGTTTTTTCAGGGAGAGAATCCGGATAAGAAACATGTTGTAGGAGTATGTATTGTTTTTTATGCGGTAAACAGCGCGTTGTTTATCTGTCTTAATATATCATTGATTAATCTTATATGTAATGTTCTCGGCATAGGTGCGCTCGTGTGCGTGTATTCCAGAAACAGAAAATATGTGATTTTTATTATTGTAATACTTACTATTGTGTGCATGGGCTGTGATATGCTTGCTACAAGTCTGCTGACTCCGGCATACAAATCAGGAGATGCACTGGATATGCTGACATTCGTCATGGTCGATATGATTATGTTTGTGTTTATGTGTCTTCTGAGAAGGATAATGCAGAGCCGGAATGAGCAACAGATAGTGCCGAGCGTGGCTCTGATAATTGTGCCGATTATCAGTATATGTATACTTTTGTATATGGCTTACATGAAGCATTATATATCAGGCGACTTTATAGCAGTAGGATTGGGACTTTTATGTATAAATTTCTTGGTGCTGTATTTGTATAATATGCTTCTTGAATCCGCTCAGGAAAAATATGAGAACCAAATTCTCAGGCAGTATGTCAAGGAATATTCAAACCAGTTGGACATTATTCTTGAATCAGAACAAAAAGTAAGACGCATGCGCCATGATATCAGGAATCATTTGTCAGAGATACAGCTTCTGACCATGCAGAATAAGCGCGATGAGGTTTTAAAATACATAGAAAGCATGACGGACTATATGCAGAATTCAAGGGCAATTTCAGAATCTGGCAATATTGAGACAGACAGCCTTTTGAATTATATGCTTGGGTTGGCAAAGAAGGACGGAATTCATGTTGAAACGGACATATGTCTGCCGGAAGAATTGCGTAATTCGTTTGAGTTCAACATTGTTCTGGGCAATCTGCTTGACAATGCAGTCAGGGCGGCAAAGTCCAGTGAAGAAAAATACCTCTATGTTAGAATCAATATGGACAAAGGGACATTGAGGATTCTGGTAAAGAACAGCTACAGCGGTAAACTGCGTAAATCAGGGAGACATTTCCTTACCACCAAAGATGATTCGTATAATCATGGCATGGGTTTACAGAGTGTACAGGATGTTGTGAATCAAAATAATGGTGAGATACAGTTTGAAGCTACTGAAAATACTTTCATAGTCAGAGTTATATTGTTCAATTAACAATGATGTCTGCCAAGCTGCTTGGGGTTATGCCTGCAGCTTCTCTTAATTTCTTGATACGCTCAGGTATGTCAATGACTATTTTGTTTCTATAAAAGGTATGATTATGCTGTGTAAGGTTTCATGTCATTTCCTAGTATATTCTGTTAATTGTTTTCTTTTGAATTCTCCGCAGAAAAATAATGGACGAGACGGAGAATAATATCTACGCCTTCTGGACTTACTCCTGATATTTCAATTAGCTGCAATTCATTTCTTCCAAGTAAATAGTCTGTAGATACATGAAAAAAATCAGCCAAATCAACAAGAGTGTCTATAGAGGGTTTTGATGTACCCATTTTCCATGCGTTTACTGCTGAGCGAGATATGTTAAGTGCGCTTGCCAAATTACTCTGGGTTATACCGATGACTTCTCTCAATTCCCTGATACGTTCAGATATGTCCATTACCATTTTTATTCCTCACAAAAAATACGATTATGTCATGTTACATGTTTGTCCTTTCATTAGTATATTCAATTCAAAGTCAACTATAATTATCTTATTTGATAGTTACAAATGACAAAAAGAACCGGATTTTGGCAAAAAAACACGAGTTATGACAAAAAAGCTGTTAGTTATGACATATGGCGAATTTTAAGAAAAAAATGTGCTATGATTTAGACGGCTAATATCAAAATAGCAAAATATATCACAGGAGGGATGCAGTATGAACAAGGCAAAGAAGCTCGTAAACAAGATGGCAAAGAAATCGGCGGAGAAAGCAGCTAACTCAGCTTGCTGTTTCTGGGCATATCAGCCGAAAGAGCCAAAGGCAGTCAAGAAGCTGCGCAAATTCTAAGAGCCGATGAAGACATTGCAGGAATATGTAACCAACGAATATGACTCCGATGAGGAGAAGGAGATCATAGCCTATGGGCTTGAGCGTATCAGGGAGAACGTGCTTGCCTTTGGATTTACAGTTCTTGTCGGCTTCTGCTACGGTGATGTCCTCTCGGGCGTTCTGCTGTGGGTGTTTCTTTATCCCATAAGGAGCAGCGCGGGAGGATATCATGCGCAGACCAGATGGGGCTGCAGAGTTATGTCGGTTTCGCTTCTGCTTGCAGCTTATACTGCGGTATATGCCGTAAACAGGCTGGCATACGGACAGATGATACTGCTTGGGCTTCTGCTCTGCGCGGTGCTGACTCTATGGCTGCTTGCTCCGATTGGCACGGAGAATAAGCCTCTCGATGATATCGAGCATAGAATTTATCAAAAAAGGACAAGGATTATAGTTCTGGTTGAAACGATATTAGCCGTGTTTACACTGTATGAGGGAATATCGGTCATATATCTGCCGATAGTTATGGCATTTTTAATTTCATCAGCACTGCTTGTGATGGGATGTATTAAGCTGAGAAAAAATAAGGGAAAGTAAACATCAATTATATATTTTGCAACAAATGAAAGGAAAAAAATCATGTTAAAGGGGAAAATATCTTTATGGAATAGAAGTGGAATATTCTCTTCTATGTTGGCATTGCTTTTGTGTATTGCCATGTGTTTTGAATGTGTGCCATTTTATACTGTGGCGGCGGAAGAGACTGAGGAAACTGGTACATATAAAACAAAGGCGATAAGCTGGCTTGTCGGCGAGAAAGACGATGTGAGCGGCTGGGGTGATACAGACCTGATAAATGATACAGCCAACGCTCTGACTATACTCGGAAGAGAAGGAAAGCCGACAGACAGCACTTTCCTTGAGAAATGGAAAGGCAGCCATAAGGATATGAATACCGATGAGATGGTGCATATCGCGCGGGCAGAGTATATGTCCGCAGATTCAAAAGAGGTAGAATCACTGCTTTCTGATATCATGTCCCGCCAGAATCCTGACGGGGGTTTCGGTCTTACAGAAGAATATGAGAGCGATGTCTATGACACCGTGCTTGCACTTTCGGCGGTATGCGCTCAGGCTGTGGCTACACCGACGGATGCGACCGCAGATTACAGCAACGCGGCAGGAGACGCAGCATTCTACCTTGCGGGGAAACAGAAAAGCGACGGAGGGTATGCGTACACGGATGCATCTGACAGCTCACCGTATTTGACGGCGTATGCGGGAATGATTCTCTCCATGTGCGGGTGTGATGATTTACCGGCGTGGACTGCACTTGACGCATACTGTCAGGACAGATTCACAGGGGAACTTTCCGAGGATACATTTGCCGAACAGGCAGTACTTGCCATGTATATGTACAGAAGAGAACTGATACAGGATGCGGATGCTTTCGAGGAGAAGCTTCATTCCGTACAGGGAAGCGACGGAAGCGTGTACGGGGATATCACGGACACGATATGGTACATACTTCTGCTTGACGAGATAGACAGTTATCATACACTGCGCCTTAGCATTACGAACGTGGAGACTGAGACTGATACATATGTGCTGGAAGCCGGAGAGACACAGAGTCTGTCGCTTCATACTGACATATCATATGATACCAATCAGAATGTGACCATGAATGTGCGGTATACCATCACAGAGGACGGAGAAGCGACAGCATCTGTCACAAAGGAGATGGAACTGTCTGCCTCGAATACGAAAGCTTCGCTTGATTCGGCACTTGAGGCAACGGCTCAGGAGGGGAAAGAATATATCCTGAAAACAGAGATTGTGTCGGTGGATGACGAGGCAGAGGTGCTTGCATCAGATGAGATTAAGTTCTCCGTACATGTGACTGAGAGACAAAAGCTCACACTCACTGCTGATGTGACGACAGGAATCGGGTATTCAGTTAATCTGTCATGGAATGATATAAGCAATGATGACGATACTTACAGATATCGTGTATTCAGGAAGATGAATGGCGGCGAATGGGAGACGCGTTCCACGTGGGACGGCTCGGAGAAGGTGAGGGTTCTCAATATCTATCCGTGCTATGCCGCGCAGAATTATTTGAAGAACTGGATGGAGCAGACAGTGAGCGACACGGGTGAGCCTGCCGGCAAAGGGCTGTTTGTCATAGACACGGTATACATAGGGAGTTATAATTCGGACCCGGATAAATATTTGAAGGACGAAAACGGAGATTACAAGTACGACGTGCTGATGTTTGGAACATACGATTCAAATGCCGGACAGGATCTCTCGGAAAAAGGATATGAGGCGACAAAGGCTTTTATTGATACAGGACGCGGAGCCATGTTTGGTCATGATACACTGGCTCGTATATCAAGCTGTTATCATCCCAATTTTGCAAGATTCGCAGATGATCTCGGCATTAAAGTTGCAACATGGTGCAGTTATACGCCGAGCAGCACAGTGAGGGTTGTAAACTCGGGTATGCTCACAAGTTATCCGTGGAAACTGTCAGGAACATTACAGATACCGAGTGCACATACTCTCGGACAGTATTCGGGTGGAGCGCTTTCTTCAACAGTCTGGATGGAATTTGGAACGTGGTACAGCACAGATTCGGAGACAGGAGCAACCACAGCTGCCTATCTCGTGACAAACAACCAGCTTGCCATGATACAGACAGGACACAGCAACGGTCAGGCGACTGATGATGAGAGAAAAGTTTTTGCGAACACACTGTTTTATCTGAAGCAGCTTACAAGCGAAACATCGGCAAAGGACAACTCGTTCTATGATGAGGCGGCACCGACACAGCCGGATATAACTGAGAGTGAAACCGGAACATTTATATGCAAATCCGAGGATATGGGAACTGACTATCAGTACTATGTGGAGGCTGTAAGCTCAGGGCACGGAGAAAACGTGGAATCAAACATAGTGGATGCCACGGCACTGTCCGGCATGAGAGGATTTATTACCGGCATAAGTGATTCGACAGAACCTATGGACGAGCTGAGAAAAAAGACAGATGAAGGAAAGCCGGCGGCTGAGGTGTCGGAAGCTTCTGACGGCACACTGAAAATTGATTTAAGCGAATATGATTTAACCGCATATGAGCCGGGGCAGACGGTGTATCTGCACATATGCGCGGTGGACAATGCGGGCAACATAAGTGATGAGACAGTCATCAGCATAGAGATACCAAAGGGGAAGGAATATCTGAGTCTGGATCAGGCGCTTATCGCAACAGATGGAGAAGTGCAGCTCTATTGCTGCGAGGCGGATATTACAGGCGATATATATGGGGCAGAGACGTTCAGGTTTCAGGGAAGCACGATACATCTTAACGGGACGGCATCATCGGCAGGGAGCCTCTCCATAGCGGGCGGAGTGCTGGATATCGCGGGTATGCAGGAGAACGTACAGCCTCTGGATGTTCCGGATTATACACAGGACATAAAGGATGATATGGAACTTGAGGGAGCTCCTCTCACGGAGATTGCAGTGTACAACAGCACGGATATAATCGTTCCGACGATATGCCTGAAAACTACAGGCGCGTGGTGTAACAGCGTGACGCTTTCGGCAAGCTTGATGTCCGGCGGTGACATATCTTTCAATGCAAACACGATACATTGCGGCGCGGAGGATGAGCCTGTCGTGCTGTGCTCGGAAAAGGGAGACATAAAAATACAGGCTACGGCATTTGAGGGAGAGGGACTGATATACGCACCGGAGGGAACGGTCACGATAAATGTCTCGAAATTCGATTACATAGGAAGCGTTGTGGCAAAGAGGGTAATTATACAGGCGGGTTACTACAACCAGAACCGCATGGAGGGAGAATAAGATGATAGAGAGATGTAAAAAGGGAAAAATATGGTACCGCAGCGTATGCACGTTATTATCTGTTGCTCTGTGTGTATGTATGCTGTCGGGCTGCAGAAGCAGACAGGAGTCAGCCTCTGTCGGAACGAAGACCGCCCAGACATATGCGGATACCGAAAACGGAGAAATAACAACAGATGAAACAGAATCGCAGGATGATTCAGACAAAATTCAGACGGTATGGCAGACTGCAGAGAAAGCAGTCACAGACGAGGCTGATAAAGCAGACGATGTCATGACACAGCTTTCGGAGAGTGTAAGCAGCGGCGATGCGGACAGAGTGATTGAGCTTGCCGATACACTGTCCGGGCAGCTGGACTCATCTTATACTGCGGCGGAAGAATGGCAGACCGCCCTGCAGGAAGTGAGCGATAGTCTGGACGATGAGGCGCGCACTGTATATGAGGAAAGAGAGAAGGCGTTCAATGAATCAGTATCTGAGAGCCGTGATGAGGCATCAGCACTGCTTGCCGGAATAAAAGAGTCGGCGGGTCAGGGGGATATGGAGACAGCGGCAGAGCAGACGGATGAGCTTACAAAGCTTCTTGGCGCTGATGAAACGTATGAGACTTACGGCGAGGATATACCTGATACAGAGCCTGTACACGAGGCAGAAACGGCTGAGTACAATGTTGACGCGGACACACCTGAAGCTTCGTCAGTTATGTCCGAGGATGAAAGCGAGAAAACCGAGTATCTCGCACTTGCCAGTGAGACAGAACTGTTGGATACTGTAAAGGAGAAAGCTGACGAGCTGAAGACGCCGCTGGCAGTATACAACTACATAAAGAATAACATAGGCTATGAGACATACCACGGCAGCCGCAAGGGTGCAAACGGAACATACGACGCCATGAGCGGCAACGACTATGATCAGGCAAGCCTTCTCATAGCCATGCTGAGATATCTGGGATATCCGTCAGCGTATGTAAAGGGAACCATAGACCTCACACCTGAGCAGGCGGTGTCACTTACCGGAGCTGATACGGCAGAGCATGCGGCTGACGTGCTTGCGGCAGCGGGTACACCGGTAACAAAGCTTACGCTTGACGGCGAGCTTGTATATGTGCGCATGGAGCATGTGTGGGTGCGCTCCTACATACCTTATACGGACTACAGGGGAGCCGGAGACGCTTCCGGCAGCTCTGTATGGCTGGATCTGGACACAGAAATCAAGTCATATGAGAACGTGGACAACATCTATGACGCTCTCGATGATGCGGGTTTCAATGATGAGGTGGCGAAGCTTGCTGAGACCGGGGACGCCTCACAGATGGATACGCTTCTTGATACATGGGAAGAAAAGCTCGGTTCGATGGACACGGATTCCATGTATACGAGAAAACGTATTATCTCACAGAAAGAAGAGAGTTATCTTCCGGCTTCGCTGCAGTATGCGACATACGGAGAGACTGTCATATTTGCTGAGATACCGGATTCAGACAGGGACAAGGTAAGCTTTGGCATAGACGGTGATGTGTTCACAAGCTTCACAGCTTCCGAGTTGTATGGCAAGAGTGTACTGCTCGCATACGAGCCTGCCACGGATGCAGACAAAGCCATATATGACAGCTATGACAGTATATTCGACGTACCCGCCTATGCGGTGTACATGAAGCCTGTCATCTATGTGGACGGCGAGGTCACAGCGGAGGGCGACGAGTACCTCGAGATAACCCTCGGGACAAAGCAGACATTTACCATAGGACTGTCGTCGGCTCTAGGCAGCCATGACGTGACAAACGATGTGACAACTGGCTCGATGTACGCGGTCACTCTGGACATGCAGAGCATCACATCCTCAGAGCTTCAGGAAATATATGATGAGGCTTCTGCACTCTCAGACAGCGTAACCGAGACAAATGTCTACAGCACAGATTATCTCGGCAAGCTCCTGACACTTGCGGGCAGGCTTTACTTCGCACAGGTGGATATGGCTGACATAATGACGGCTGAGGCATATGGTG